>NZ_JAAAWJ010000070.1 GCF_009914725.1 Methanogenium sp. MK-MG | reverse complement strand
AGTGGTTGCGTTTCTGCTGGGCGAAACATCGCCGTCCCCGTCCGTTGCCGTCATTGCAATGGTTGTCGGGTTCTTCAGTTACGGAGGCATTACCAGTGTGCTTTTTATGTGGGCGCTGAGGGGCATCGGCACTGCGCGTGCAGGGGCGATTCTGGCAGTTTCACCGTTTTTTGGCGTGATCATCGCTCTCATTGTATTTACCGACCCGCTTGCTCCGGCGTTTTTTATTGCACTTCCCGTCATGGGGATCGGGGCATACCTTCTGATGACCGAACACCATTCTCACACCCATCGCCACCCCGAGACATTTCATGAACACCGCCATGATCATGATGACCTGCACCATAACCATCAGCACATGGGTTTTGAACCGCCCCTCTCAGCATCCGGTGAACACTGTCATACCCATCAGCATGAAGAACTGGTTCATGATCATCCGCATAAGCCGGATATCCATCACCGGCATTCCCATAAATGAATGACCGGACAGTCAGTCTGCCTCATTGCTGTATGTGGGTCAACTATCCGGTGTGAGATACATGTCCATTGAAGATGTGAGAGACATTAAGTATCAAAAATCCTGCTGTGAAAAAAGATTCCGACTTGAGGTTATATAGTGCGACTGCCGGGATTCGAACCCGAGATAGTGGCTTGGGAAGCCACTGTCATACCACTAGACTACAGTCGCAGATTACAGACTCTCATTAGATTTCCTTTCCACATAAATCTTCGTTTTTCAGAGCGGATTGGTGCTGGTATCATCTGGCCTGGAGGGTTCAGGCTGATGGATACCCTTAATATCTGAACGGACAATATTAACGGAGCACAGAACCGTCATGGTAGTGCTGACTACGGTAAGTCCGACGTGCCCTCAGGCACGGCCGCATATGTGGCTAGGGATTACAGAGAAGTTAGTTTCTGACTTTTTTGAGGACTTTACCAACTATCCCGTATCTATCCCATCCGGTATGGCGATATAATCGCTGTTTTCCGGAAATCAAAATTAACCAAGGTGGTGAACACAAGTGGCACGAATGCATGCAAGACGGAGAGGTAAGTCAGGATCCGTCCGTCCAAACCGCTCCGAAGCACCGGAGTGGTCAAATACTGACAGCGTAGAGATTGTGAAAATCATTGTGGAACTCAGGAAGACAGGAATGTCTTCTGCAGAGATTGGCCTTATCCTTCGTGATAAACATGGCGTTCCATCAGTAAAACTCGCAACCGGCAAGAGAATCGAAGAGATCCTTGCGGAAAACGGGCTTGCATCTGATATTCCTGATGATATCCGTAATCTTATCATAAAAGCGCTCGGAATGCGAAAGCACCTGAGTGAGAATAAAAAAGATGTCCACAACAAGCGTCAGCTCCAGCTCACTGAAGCAAAGGTACGCAGACTCGGCAAATACTACGTTAAAAACGGAAAAATGCCGGCAGGATGGGCATACAAACCTGAGACTGCAGAATTCCTGCTGTCAAGATAATACTGAGTGATATGTCTATCGAATCCGCTGCTGTTCATCTCGCAGAACACCTTCGTGAGAAGGAGTATGTCGAGATTTACGGTCACCATGATGCTGATGGAATTGCAGCTGCATCCATAATGGTTCATGCCCTCATTCGTGAGGAGATCCAGGTACGGCTGCGTATTCTTCCACACATCTGTCCCTGTGACATCAGCAGCGGTAATGCCACCGTTCTCTGTGATTTTGGTTCCGGCTCATCTGACCTCCCGGATGATGTCATGGTCATTGACCATCACATTCCCCGGTTTGAGGGAGAGTTTCATGTCAATCCCCGTCTGGAAGGAATAGACGGAGAACATGAACTCTCCGTGTCAGGTGCTGCGTATGTTGTAGCACAGCACATCGGCGATAACCGTGATCTGGCCGGGCTGGCGCTCCTTGGAATGATTGGAGACCGTCAGTCCATTAAAGGTCAGAATCAGGATATCGTGAATGAGGGAATTGCAAACAATTTCATCACTCCGGGAAACGGTATCCCCCTCTTTGGACGCGACCTTCATGAACAACTCTTCACTGCGTTAAATCCCATGCTTCATGGTATTGCAGGTGAGGAGGAGTCGGTTGAGTCGCTCATCAGTTCATATACCATTCGTAATGAAACTGATGTCGGACGCCTTCTGACAGACGTGATACTGAAGATATCTCCGTATCACAACGCTGATTCGATGTTATCACTCTGGGGGGATACCTGGCATCTTGAGCGTGGGGCAGTAAAGGATGCACATTCACTGGCAGGTATTGTCGAGGGATGTGGCAAATCCGGTAAGGGCATTCTTGGCGCAGCATTATGTCTCCGTTCCCATGAATATCTTGATGAGGCATGGGAGACGGCACGTGCATACCGGCTGAGAGTCATCGAAGCAGCACGGCATGCACATCCGTTAAAGAATAATCCATTGATCTATGAAATTGCTGATGCCAATGCGATAAGCGGAGTGGCGGATGCCGTTTCATTCGATGGGTTGTTACATCACCCTGTTGCCGTGATGGCACCGCAGGGCGATTCATATTCCGTTTCGGCACGGTGTCCGCAGGGTGTAGAAAAAGACCTTGCAGCTATTCTGTCGAATCTGGCAATAGAGTGTGGAGGCACTGGCGGCGGACATTATTCCCGCGGAGGTGCGAAGATACCCCGTGATAAGATTGAATGCTTCACATCCGGATTTCTGGAGGCATGTGCATGACAATGCGCATTGAAGGTATTGTGTGCACACCGCATGCAGACTCCGAATCTGTGGCAGAAGCGCTCTCACCGGATAACCTTTTGAATATGAAGACGACTGCTTCAGGTGGGTTTGTCAGGACCGAAATTCACACGGGCCGCTTACGGTCGCTGGTGGCATCGGTAGACGATTATCTTATGAATCTTGCAATTGCGGAGGACATATGCTATTACGTCTCTTTAGCAGACACTGAACTGATATTAAACAATGGATCTTCGCCGGAGGCAGGCGGAGTCATTGACGGCGTGTCTGCCGATGCCTCTTTAGACGTATCAGATAATTATTTTGAGAAACAGGGGGAGCATTCACGTTCCCCTGATAATACATAAAATTAGGAGATCATTACATGGCAAGACGAAAGAAGCAGGCAGGACGAAGAGTAGAAGGCTGGAAAGCAAAGAGCTGGTACAAGGTATACGCACCGGAGTATTTCGACCGTGCATATCTTGGTGAAACCATTTCCGGTGACCCACAGAAGCTTATCGGCAGGGTCATGAGGACAACGCTCGGCGAGATGACCTCTGACTATTCCAAGCAGAACATCAAGATGAATTTCAAGGTCACCAATGTTGCCGGGGATGCTGCATACACAGAATTCGTCGGACACGAAGTGACCAAGGATTATCTTCGTTCAATGGTGAAACGCCGGACATCACGTATTGATTCGCTGGTACTTCTGACAACCAAAGAAGGCCGGAAGATCCGTGTGACCGCAACCTGTTTCACCATTTCCCGTGCAGAGATGAGCCAGGCAAAGGCAATCCGGTCAACAATCACTCAGTATCTCATCGCAAAATCATCTACGATGACCTACGAACAGTTTGTTCGTGATATGGTACTGGGAGAACTCGCACGTGAACTCTTTAAGATTGTAAAGAAGATTTATCCGACACGCCGTGTCGAGGTAATCAAATCCAAAGGTGAGGAGAAAGCAACCGGCACACCCCGTGCTGTTGTAGCTGAACCCGAACCCGTGGCTGAAGCCGAAGCCGAAGCTGCACCTGTGGCTGAGGCCGCACCCGCAGCTGAAGCTGAAGTTCCTGCAGAAGATGTGCAGGAAGAAGAGAACTAAGTCTCTCTTCATTTTTTTGTATCATTCCGGCAGAGTTGCCTGTATCTCTCTCTCTCTCTCTCTCTCACATCCGGTAATCTGATCTTCAGAGATGATTACGAAGACTCATATGGATACGGTGAGTACGTTTCATCAGAAGGCGGCGCAGTATGGAGACAGGTGGACAGAATTGGTTTGAACGATGTATCCTTCCGGATAATACTGAACTCCAGGAACATACACTGAAGACAGACAGAATTATTGTCATCGGGGACCGGTGCAGAATTGACTACGGTCTCGAAGGCAGTGAAATTGTTGTGTGTGAGTTCACTACGATAAATGGTGACATCCATGCCGGAGGGGATGTGCGAATTGACAATTTCTGTGAAATCCATGGGGATGTGTATGCAAAGGAAGATGCATATCTCGGCGAAGGGGTCAAAATAAATGGGCGCCTGATTGTAAACGGGGATCTGGATATAGGAGATGACGTCCAGATTGAGAAGGGCTTTGAAGCAAAGGGGTGGATCTCTATACGCAATCCTCTCCCTGTTTTGACGTATATCGTCTTGTACCTTGTAACCCTTCTTGGAATTGAAAAGGAAGAAGAGATATCCGAAATTATGCGGAAGCTCTTTGGGTATGACGAGGATGAAACAACAGAAATTCCTCTGATGATCCCTTCGAATTCAGTGCTGGATATGGAAACATTCGCGGTTCCGAAATCTATGTCAATAGGTTCGGACTGCCGTCTTCACGGAAATATCCGGGCAGGCTCTGTGTCTATTGATATGGGCAATACCCTGTTTGGCAGTCTGCGTGCGGAAGGTGACATTACGATCGCTCCCAACAACGAAATTCACGGGAATATTCATTCTGCCGGGGATGTTGTTATCTGCGAGGGTGTGCATGTCCTGGGAAATATTCAGTGCTCTAATCTGACACTGAATGAAGAGGCCCGTCTGGATGGAACGATTAAGGCACCACTGGGTGTTCGGATTGTGAGGGAAAAATGCTGATAGATGATATTTTTGATCTGCACGGGATGCAGTGTATCGAACCGGTGTTCGCTGATATTACGGAAGATTATTACACAGAAGCGCTGCTGTCTGTGCCTGCGGAGGAAGCGCGTCTGTTGATCGATGAGAATGAGTATCCGATTGCGCTTGCACTGCGAAAGGATGATCACTGGTTAGCAGGCAGCTTTGTCTGCCGGTCTCTGTCAGTGGATGTTATATCCCGGTTTGAAGATGTCGGTGGTGATATTTACCAGGAGGATGCATCCCGGTATCTGGATGCTCTCAGGGAATACTTTAGCCTGAAACTGCTGGCTGAAGTCCCACCGGCAACCGAAGACACCCGCCCGGAAAGAAAGGAGCTGGTCACTTCTCTGATATCAGATACCTGGGGTTCACTGCATGCTGCGTCATGTATGGACTGCTGCTGCGGATCCGGCGTGGTATCAGAGGCAATCAGGGACTGTGGCGGCCATCCCTGTGGGTATGACAATGATCCCGGTCTGATTGCTCTCGGGTTGCAGAGCAAGCGCCTGTATCCGCATCAGGTGATGCATATTGATGCCTCACGTGCAACAGACTACGTCGCACCGGTTACGTATGGTGTGGGGTGTATGCTGGGGGACATCACGGCGTTTAATGCAGGGATGTGGGAAGATATTGTATCAGAACTGCTGGCGTTATCAGAAAAAACGTTGATTACAACAGCGACTGAGCCTGAAATCCGTCGCGTGGAGGGATGGGCTGTTGCAGAGGGACGGACGTGCGAAGTCACTGAAAATGAACGGGACCCGATATACGACAGGTGGGTCTGTATAACATCTGTCTGATTCTTTTTTTTATCCCGTAGATTTCCGGTATCGTTGGGTGACCGGTTGTGATGGTTTATGTCTCCCCGGAGTCAACTCTATTGATATATCTGGGACATTGTCATGCATGCTACTGTTGTACCTGAACTTCTCGCACCAGCCGGTTCTCCTGATGCGTTGATCGCTGCGGTTTCAGCGGGAGCTGATGCGGTGTATCTGGGGGGGGCACAGTATGGGGCCCGACAGAATGCCGTAAATTTCGGGAACACTGAAATGGAATGGGCCCTTCGCTACTGCCATACCCGTGGCGTCCGGGTGTATGTGACACTCAACACCCTGCTCTCCGATGCTGAGATGCAGGATGCCGTGCATTATGCATCCTGGCTGTATGCATCCGGTGTCGATGCGGTGATCGTGCAGGACGTGGGACTCGCAGACATCCTGCACACCTGTGTTCCGGAACTGCCTCTGCATGCCTCGACGCAGATGACCATTCTGTCAGAGGACGGGCTGAGCTGGGTGCATGCACTCGGCTGTCTGCGCGTCGTTCTTCCTCGTGAACTGACCGTGCGTGAAATTTCAGCGATGTATGCCGGTGCGGATGACGGTTATCCTGAACCGGAAGTCTTTGTTCACGGCGCACTCTGCTATGCCTATTCCGGGCAGTGCCTGCTCTCATCTTTGATAGGGGGCAGAAGTGGAAACCGTGGTTCATGTGCACAACCGTGCCGCAGGGAGTATACGCTGCTCTCCGGTGATACCGATGAATGGGGACTGCCGGTGAAGAATTCTTTCAGAACCGTGAAGACGCAATATCTGCTCTCCCCGCGGGACCTCTGCACATATCCGAAGATCACTGATGTCATCAAATCCCCTGCAGTATCCCTTAAAATTGAAGGCCGGATGAAGTCGCCGGAGTACGTGGCCGCGGTGGTGTATGTCTACCGGAAGGCACTGGATGGGGCCTTAAACGGTTCGTTTGTCTCTTCAGATGCTGATATACTCACCCTTCGTGCGGCATTTAACCGTGAATTTACCGCAGGATACCTGCTGGACGAAAAGAGCGGCACCGTCATGGGGCCGGAAGCACCCGGAAACAGGGGTGTGCATATTGGTTCAGTCAGTTCCTATAACCCACGGAAGAAGCTGGCTGAAATCTCTCTGGACGGCACGTATTCTCCTGAAGCAGGTGACGGCATATCCTTTTCAGACGACACACCCGGCTTCTTTGGAGGGGCGGTTCTCAGGACAGTTCCTGCCATACATCATATGAAATTTCAGATGCGTGTCCCCATGCCTGTCCGGCCCGGTAACCGGGTATTCCTGACAAAAAGCGGCAGGAGTTCTGAATATGCAACCGGTCTGCTCCGGAAGAATGCATCCCGGATGATTCCGGTTGACCTTACCCTCTCATTTGAAGACAATACGCCTGTAGTGACGGGTAGAGCATCTTCCCGGACCGGAGAGGTTTCTGTATCCGTTAAAGCCGGTTTTTCCTTTTCACCTGCACAGAACCGTCCGGTCACTCCTGAGAATCTTGCGGAACTCATGTCCCGGACGGGAGACACACCGTATTATGTCCGCTCCTTTTCATCAGACTACAAGGGCGGTTTATTCGCACCGATTCGTGAGATAACGGGTTTTAGGCGGGAATTTTTTGCCGCCCTTGAAGACGCTGCTGTAGAGTCATTTCTGCCGGAAGAGACAGCAGGGGATGCGGCCGCTCTTCTGTGCGAGTCAAAAGACTCCCGTGTATCCTGCCAGACACCTCCCGCACCGGAGATATCCGTCTACGTATCCGACTGCGACACCCTGCGCGGGGCACTGGCGGCCGGTTGTCACCGGGTCTATTTTGAACCCTGGGAGAGACCTGAATCCGGTTCCGGTGGTGATTCAGACCAGTGGGGAGAGTGGCTGTCTGCGCACATTGCTCAGGCAGCGTCACTCTGCAATGATGCAGGTGTTGAACTGATATGGAAATGGCCGCGTATCACACGGCAGAGTTTTCTGGACTGTGCATGCAGCATCATTCCGAAACTCGATGAAATGGGAGTCAGCGGTGTGATGGTGGAAAATATCAGTGCCCTTGCTGCTGTCAGGCGGGCCTTTCCGGATGTAGCTGTCTATGGTGGTTCCGGACTGAACATCTTCAACAGCCACTCTGCCCGGATATTCGGCAGTGACTGCGTATCTGTCACCCTGTCTCCTGAGCTGTCGTTTGATTCAGTCGGTGATCTGGTATCACGGCTGATTGCTGAAGAAGAGGTGTCTCCTGTGCCTGAATGCATCATCCATGGCCCGGCAGAACTTGCCGTAAGTGAAGACTGCATCATTGCCACAGCACATGGCCGGTGTCTGCGGTGCGGGGATATGCCGGGTGGCAGACAGTGGTTTGGCATACAGGATGTGAAGAGGCATATCTTCCCGGTCACGGTTGATACCGAATGCCGTACCCATATCTGGAATTCCCGTGAAACCTGCATTATCGATCACCTGAATTTATTAGTGGATGCGGGTATCAGCCATGTGGCAATCGACTGCCGTATCAGAAACGGGCGGTATGCAGAAGCTGTTGTCAATACATACAAGAAAGCATTTGAACTGCTGTTCATTGGTAAAAGCATGAACGACAGTGATATACAGGCACTAAAAGACGGGTTGCAGAAGATTGCATACGGTGGGATTACCACCGGTCATTTCCTGAAGGGCGTGGAAGAAAAAGTTGAAAAATGATCAGTGTTTGATGTTTTTTGCTTTTCTTCGTATCATGTCAGCTTCCGCGGCATCACTGACACGGAGGAGAAAGGTGCCATAGCAGGGCTTTGTAAATGGAAATGTAATGACATCGCCGTCTATACCGATTCGAACGGGCGGTATGCCGATCATCGCTTTATCAAATATTTTGAATCCCGGTTTCACCTCGTACACTTCGGCACAGTTTTTGTCAATATAACTGGCGGCCTCCTTAAACGAGATGTGTTTGTCTATGACCTCGTAGTTGAGTTTTTCTATGCATCCCATGATAATGCCTCGTCAATTTTTCTTTTAAGGGGTAAGGGATTGTGGCTGCCCTGAGCAGAGACCGCCGGACACCCAATCTCTGTGAGTTCATTCATCCGGGCCAGTGTTTCACTTCCGAAGACGACTGCAACTACGGTGCCTGATGACAGTGCCTGTATGGTGGCGGTGTATGCCACCCCGGCCTCATTATGGACCAGCACAAATGAGACGTCTGCGTCAAAGGTTCCGTCCGCCATATTGTCAATTACGGTGTCAATGTCCTGTATGTCGCCGGTGTATATCCGGTCAATGTCAGCAATCTCAAGCAATGCCCGTGCCGCTTTTGTGCCCCCTATGGTGACTGCCACATCTTTTTTGCGCAGCATTCCGCTCAGGTACAGGGCTGCACTGGTCTGTATGGGGACCTGAGGGCAGCCGAGCAGTATCAGTGCCGTATCCGGTTTTGTCTGAATTATGTTGTTTTCATTCATCTGATGTGCCGTCCGGTTGTTCCAATATATCATTTATACCTGAAATCCGCTCCGGGTGTGCAAATATCGT
>NZ_JAAAWJ010000007.1 GCF_009914725.1 Methanogenium sp. MK-MG | reverse complement strand
CCTGACAGTTACGATCCTAATTATGATCGGATTTACAATTCCTGATCGAGTTATGCCCTGACAGTTACGATCCTAATTATGATCGGATTTACAATTCCTGATCCATTTTGGATCTGATTTATTGTTTAACTGCCAATCTACGGTTTTTTGGTACATTATTAAAGTACTTTATATATCATTAAAAATAAAATGCTCAATGGCTTTTTTTATTACACTCTTAAAAAAATACTTATTTTTTCTCTCCACAAAATTTTACCCAACCATGAATTTTGTTGTTCCAATGGAAATAAAGGGGTGGGGGGGTAAACCATTCTCATAAAATTCTCATAATCTCAAAAAAATTAAACTCTTTCAATATTTTAGCAATTAAACCAAAATTATATGATTTTTTGAGAAGTGGAGATGAATATCAGGTTCCAGTGGAAACAAAGGGGTATTGATGATATTTTAAGTTGTAAAAATCAAACAATATTATATTTAAAAGTTGATCCTGAGTTATTATTGAAAAAGAACCATTAATTTGCTATTTTTTCAATTTATTGAATAATGTTTGATACTTAACTGAAAAATATTGAAAAATACTGAAAAAATTTTATTTGCATAGTGCGGCAGGTCAAAAAAACCCTTCAATTTTTTTCAACATTCACCACAAGGAGCCCCCGGTCTTTAGGCCGGGGAGGAATTGACTTCACATACGATTTTTCCACATCCCCTTTACCATTTGTTCATTCCATTTTTTTCCCTTCCCTGCCTAATCTCATTTAATGTTTCCAATGCTTTTCATCCGATGATCTGCACGTAAAATACCCTGATTTTCAAACAATCCGGACAATATTAAATCCATTTTTATCCCTGATATGGATCCCACTGCTCTTTCCCGGTTGCTTCTGTCTATCTTCTGACCTCGCGAAGACAGACCAGTTTAGATACCTTTAGTATAGCTCCCATCCACATACATACATCCAATGGAAATACCGCATATGGAGGTGACGGATTCAAATGGGGGATGAAGGTGACACACCCAATCATATATATGAAGACCGTCCAGAGGAAGGGGACCCATCTGAAGAGGAACAGAATTCTTCAATAGGGCTTTTTCAGAAATATCTTAAAGACCGATCGATCTTCAAAAACAGGGAGGTGCTCAGGCACTCGTACCGTCCACAGATACTGCCGCACCGGAAAGAGCAGATGGATACGATAGCATCCATCCTCGCACCGTCCATCCGGAATGAGACACCCTCAAATATCCTGATTTACGGGAAGACCGGAACCGGAAAGACGGCCTCTGTCCGTTATGTTGGTGCAGAACTGGAGAAGGCCTGTGGCTCGGTGGGGGTGGAGTGCAATGTCGTGCATCTCAACTGTGAGATCATCGATACCCAGTACCGGGTCTTTGCACAGATAGCAACGCTTCTCGAAGACGATGAAGGGCGCTCGTCTGATCGCCCGCGTTCCATCATCCCGATGACCGGGTGGCCGACTGACCAGGTATATACGGAACTCAAAAACCTCATCGAGGCAATCGGTGGAGTCCATATCGTCGTACTTGACGAGATCGACAAACTGGTCAAAAAATCAGGTGACGAAACTCTCTACAACCTCTCGCGCATCAATTCTGAACTGAAAAATGCGAAGGTCTGCATCGTGGGCATCTCCAACGATCTGCTCTTTACCAGTTATCTGGATCACCGGGTACTCTCGTCCCTTTCAGAAGAGGAGATTGTCTTCCCACCATATAATGCGCCGCAGCTTGTGGATATTCTTCAGCAGCGTGCTGATTATGCGTTCAATGAAGGTGTTCTTGATGAGGGCGTGATCCCGCTCTGTGCGGCCCTCGCCGCCCAGGAACATGGCGATGCCCGCCGGGCACTGGATCTCCTGCGGGTCTCCGGTGAACTCACAGAACGCAAGAATGCTGAGATGGTCACTGAAAAACATGTACGTGAGGCCCGCAATAAGATTGAAGCCGACAGCCTCATTGAATGCGTCAAGACACTGCCATCTCAGTCAAAGGCTGTCCTCTATGCAATGCTGCTCTTTCCAGAAATGAACAAACAGGTCTTCACTTCCGGAGAAGTGGTTCAGGTCTACCGCGACGTCGCCCTGGCGCTTGACCTTGATGTTCTCACCCACCGGCGTATCACTGACCTCATATCAGAACTCGACATGCTCGGTGTCATCAAGGCACGCCTCGTTTCGCGCGGGCGCTATGGACGGACAAAAGAGATGTGGTTTGGTGCCGGAACAAAGAAGATCCTCGAGACCCTTCAGCAGGAAGGCCGGTTTTCAGACGAGCGGCTGAATCAGATTGATATATCTCGATATAAAACATTATTCCGGTGAATAAAATCATGGACGCCAAAGACTGGCTGCTCCTTCGCATTCTCGAAGAAGACAGCACACAGGAGACGAGTGTGGTGGCTGACCTCACAGACCTGAGTGAGGCTGAGGTTAAAGACCGTGTCTGTGTCATGGAAAATGACAGGATCATCCGAGGCTACTGCGCGAGTGTAGACTGGGAGAAGGCAGGCGAAGGAGTGGCAGCGGCGACCGTGAATCTTAAAATAACTCCTGAACGTGACGTCGGCTACGACCGTATCGCCGAGCGCATCGCCCGGTTCCCACAGGTCTGTTCCCTGCGCCTCATCAGCGGAGAATACGATTTTGAACTCCGTGTTACCGGGAGGAATATCCAGGATATCACCCGTTTTGTCTCAGAACAGATCGCGCCGATGGAGCAGATTCGTGAGACTGCCACGATCATTGTGATGAAGACCTACAAGGAGAACGGGAGAATACTCTACGACAGGAAAGAGGGAGAACGCCTTCCATTTTCATTTTAGGGTGAAATATTATGAGAGATTTTATTTCAGCACGAACCCACAGGATTCCACCGTCGGGTATTCGCAGGTTCTTTGATATCGTACAGGAGATGGACGATGTCATCTCCCTCGGGGTCGGCGAACCTGATTATGCAACACCATGGGTTGCCTGCGAGGCAGGCATCGCCTCCGTTGAGCAGGGCCAGACGTCGTACACCTCAAACCGTGGCCTGCCCGAACTGCGCACCGAGACATCACGATACCTTGCAAAGCGCTTCGGGATCCAGTACCACCCGGAAGACGAGATGCTCATCACAACCGGCGCATCCGAAGCGCTCGACATCGCCATCCGGGCAGTCACTAACCGGGGCGATGAGATTCTCATCGCAGACCCGTCCTATGTCTCATACTCTCCCGGCGTCATGCTCTCCGATGGCGTGCCGGTGCCGGTGCCCTGCCGGATGGAGGATGAATTCCGGCTGACCCCGGACGCCCTGATGGAGAAGATCACCCCGAAGTCAAAGGCTGTCATCTGCAACTTCCCGAACAATCCGACCGGGGGGGTGATGTCACGGGAGGACTACCGTGGTATCGCGGATGTCATCTGTGATCATGACCTGCTCTTAATATCAGACGAAATTTATACCGAGATGACCTACGACGGCGAGATGACGAGCGCTGTCCAGGCGGAGGGCCTCCAGGAACGCACGATTCTCATCAACGGGTTCTCGAAGTCGTATGCGATGACCGGCTGGCGGGTCGCTTATCTCTGTGCCCCGAAAGAACTCTGTGACGCAGTACTCAAAATCCATCAGTATGTGATGCTCTCGGCGCCGACCATGAGCCAGTACGCGGCAGTCGGTGCCCTGAAGAACGCTGACCTCGACCGCGAGGAGATGGTGACCGAGTATCAGATGCGGCGCAACCTCTTTGTCCGGGGCTTAAACCGCATCGGTCTCACCTGCCATCTGCCCCGCGGGGCGTTCTACGCCTTTCCGTCCATTAAGGATTTCGGCCTCTCTGACGTTGAATTCTCAGAACGCCTCTTAAAAGAGCAGCATGTGGCAGTGGTACCCGGCAGTGTCTTCGGCCAGTCCGGAGAAGGGCACCTGCGCTGTGCCTATGCGGTCTCCCGCGAGGACCTGCGTGAGGCAGTTCGGCGGATTGAGGCATTTATCACGTCATTGTGACGGGGCATTTCCCCCTGCACAGTCTCTTTTTTTCCATGGGAAATCATCGCCGTGTGAGGAGAGGAATCATAGAGGCCAGATACAATATACCCCCCTTTTTCCACTGGAGCCGGAGTGGTCTGTCCAATAGTGCAGGACAGGTATTCAGACCTGGATCGTCTTTTCAGTCTATGCGACCCAGGCATTGTCCGGGTTGCCGGCCTGGTGGCCCGGTGGGGGCGGCAGGTCTGGTGACGCTACGTATCCGGGTGCGGCAGATAAAGCATTCCGATCCGTTTCAACCCCCCTGTTTCCACTGGAGACCTGTAGTGCATCAGCGCAACCGGCTGATTTTCAGATTCGATTGTAAGGTTTATGTGCTCGGTGTTCCAATGATTATCTGATCGAATAATGAGCTGCACAATCATCGTCGGTGGGTTTTTTGGAGATGAGGGGAAGGGCAAAATAGTTGCCCATGTCGCCCATAAGGACAAACCGTCCATCATCTCCCGGGGAGGAGTCGGTCCGAATGCCGGCCATACAGTAAAAGTCGGGGAAAAGGAGTACGGCGTACGGATGATTCCGTCCGGGTTTGTCTTTCCGGATGCACGCCTCTTTATCGGCACAGGCGTGCTGGTCGACCCAAGAGTACTGAAACATGAAATAGAGTCAGTCGAGGTTGACGGGCGGGTATTTATCGACGGGCGCTGCTCCATTATTGAGGAGAAGCATATCGAGCGGGACCGTGGCGATGAACACCTCTCCAAGACCATAGGTTCCACCGGAACCGGGTGCGGACCTGCGAATGTCGACCGGGTGCAGCGGGTTGCAACGCAGGCAAAAGATGTGCCCGAACTCGCACCGTTCATCATCGATGTCGCCCAGGAACTCAATGATGCCCTGGACCGCAACGAGACTGTTATTCTGGAAGGGACACAAGGGTTCGGTATCTCTCTTTATTACGGGACCTACCCATTCGTCACCTCCAAGGATACATCGGCGTCGCAGATTGCAGCCGACAATGGTGTCGGCCCGACCCGTATCGATGATGTGATCGTCGTATTCAAGGCCTATCCGACACGGGTCGGCGAAGGGCCCTTCGGGACCGAGATGACAAAAGAGGAGTCACATGCCCTTGGTATCGAAGAGTTTGGCACCGTCACCCACCGCGAACGCCGTATCGGCTGCTGGGACGGGAAGATGGCCCGTTACTCTGCCATGATCAATGGCTGCACCATCGGTGCCATCACCGGCATCGACAATGTTGACGAGGCATGTTTCGGGGCAACCGAGTACAGCCAGCTGACCGAGAAGGCACTGGCCTTTATCCGTCAGGCAGAAGAGGATATCGGTGTCCCTATCAAGCTCATATCAACAGGGCCCGAGATAACTCAGATCATCGATATCCGGTGAGAGCATGAAGACTGAAACAATTGAGATCCTCTGCTGCCCGGTCTGCAGGGGGGATCTTGAGCTGACTGCAACCGAGACTGTGGAAACAGAGAGCGGAGCCACCGATGTCGTGGTGGGTATCCTGCGGTGCGGCGCATGCGGCATTGATTATCCGATAGCGGATGGGATCCCGAATCTCCTCCCGCCGGAGAATAAACCGGACCAATAATATCCATCATAGGGGAGAATGGCACTGTATGACAGGTATCTGTGAAATACATCTGAACAGGCGGCAGATAAATGCGGTCGACGCACCGCAAAAGACAATAGTTGAGCCCGGGACTGACCTCGTCGTCCGGTTTGTCAACCACGGCTCATCGATTCACCTGACGCTGAAGGCCATCAATGCATCCCCGTTCACAGATTTTTTTCACGCAAATATCTATGTCCCGGATACCGAGGAGTTTTACATCCCCATCCGGGAGTATGCACACTCCGGCGAATTTTCCCTGCAGGTGATCGTCGGCTACGGGACAAGGAGTGAGGAGACGGTAATAGAGGTCCTGCGCCCGGACGTCGAGGAGACGTTCACCGATAGTCCGGACCTCCCCGAACCGGACGATGACAGGCGCGGTGCGGGCCACTTCTCACCGGGCGGCATCCTCCCGGTGGCCGTTACGATTGGGCTCTCCCTGCTCCTCTACAGTCTCTGGCTGATGGAGGGGAATATTATCTATAACTACATCGCCTATACGCTCCTCTTCCTTGGTGTCCTCGCTGCATGGTTCTCGAACCGGTGATCATCTGGGCGGCCCTCGCGGCTGATCGTGCCGCAGGTGACCCGCCCAACCGGTGGCACCCGACTGCCTGGCTGGGGAGGTTCATCGGGTGGTGGGGCATGCCCGGCCGTTTTTCCCCGGCAGCAGAGCGTCTGTATGGTGCCGTCTGTTGTCTGTGTACGGTTTTTATCTTCGCAATGCCGTTCTATCTGGTATCGCGTTTTTTTCCACCGCTCTTCTATATCGTGGCGGGTGCCGTCCTGCTCTCCCTGACCGTGGGGTGGCGGTCCCTTGAGGAGCATGTCGCAGCAGTGGAACACGGGCTTTCCCACGGTGGCGGCCGGGACGAGGTGCAGATGCTTGTCTCCCGCAACACAGGCACCCTGAGCGACGAAGAGGTCCTCTCTGCTGCCTATGAATCGATGGCAGAGAATCTTACGGATGCAATAATCGGTCCTCTCTTCTGGTTTACTCTGTGCGGCCTTCCGGGGGCCGCTGCCTTCCGGGCCGCAAACACGATGGACGCGATGCTCGGCTACTGCGATCACCGCCGGTATATCGGCTGGTTTCCGGCCCGTCTGGACGACGTGCTCTGTTACCTGCCCGCACGGTTCGCCGGTCTCTGCCTACTTCTCTGGTTTATTCCCTCTGGGCGTGCCGGTGACGCCTGGCGCTGTATGCGCCGCGATGCACACCTGCGGCCGGGGTATAACGGCGGCATCACGATGGCGCTCGTTGCAGGCGGAACAGGGACTGCCTTTGTGAAACCGGGAGTCTATACCATCGGCGACGGCGAACAGAGCCTCCGGGAGGGCGGTCAGGCCATTGTCTCTGCGGTTCGCGGGGCGACAATCATCAGTGCTTTCATCTGCACCGCGGTGCTCCTTGCGGCCGGTGCTCTCTTTCCCCTCATTTTTCCCTGAAGGAGGGCCTGTCACAGGGAGACAGGGATGTATCTGACCATGTATTTATTGCGGTTTCACGACAAGACGTACAGACAATGAAACTTGAAGAGCTCAGGTTCGGGACTGAACTCGTGAAGCGCGGCTTTGCAGCGATGCAGAAAGGCGGCGTCATCATGGATGTTGTGAATGCAGAACAGGCAATGATCGCAGAAGAGGCGGGCGCTGTTGCAGTGATGTCACTTGAGCGTGTTCCGTCTGATATCCGCAAGGCCGGCGGCGTTGCCCGTATGGCAGATCCGGCAAAGGTCATAGAGATAATTGATTCAGTCTCCATCCCGGTGATGGGGAAGACACGTATCGGCCACTTTGTCGAGGCGCAGGTGCTTGAGGCACTGGGCGTTGACATGATCGATGAGTCTGAAGTGCTGACACCGGCAGATGAGGACTATCACATCGTGAAGACCGCATTCACGGTACCCTTCGTCTGCGGTGCACGCAATCTTGGCGAGGCATGCCGCCGTATCAACGAGGGTGCTGCCATGATCCGGACCAAAGGCGAGGCCGGCACCGGCAATGTGGTGGAGGCAGTCCGGCACATGCGTGCGATCACATCCGGGATCCACGAACTGCAGGGCATGGACGATATTGAGATCGCCGCCCGGGCACGTGTTATCGAGGCACCGTATGAAATAATGAAGGATTGCGCTGTCCGTGGCCGTCTGCCGGTCGTGAACTTCTCCGCAGGCGGCATCGCGACACCCTGTGATGCGGCGATGATGATGCAGCTCGGCTGTGACGGTGTCTTTGTGGGCTCCGGTATCTTCAAGTCAGAGACACCCGCAGAGATGGCACGGGCCATCGTTGAGGCGGTAAATCACTATGACGATGCATCCGTCATCGCAGAGGTCTCCCGCGGCCTTGGTGACGCGATGCCGGGCCTTGATATCCACACACTGCCGGAAAACGAGGTGCTCCGGTTCCGTGGGAATTAATATCGGTGTCTGCGCCCTGCAGGGCGATGTTTCCGAGCATGTCGCGGCATTTAAGGCTGCACTCTCTGCATCCGGGCAGGAAGGAGAGGTCTTCTCCTTCCGCCGGGCAGTGGATATATCCCGCTGCGATGCGATTGTGCTGCCGGGCGGGGAGTCTACCACCATCTCCCGTCTGCTCCGAAAAAACGATATGTATGACCCGCTCCGTGCATTCAGAGGGGGCATCTTTGCGACCTGTGCCGGCCTGGTGCTCATCGGCCGGGAGGTCGATGATCCGCGGGTCGAACCGCTCGGCATCATGGACATTGCAGTCGGGAGAAATGCGTTCGGCCGCCAGCGTGACTCCTGCGAGAGGGCAGTCACCATAACAGGTGACAACCGGCCCTTCCGCGGCTACTTCATCCGGGCACCCGTCATCCTCTCGGTCGGGCCGGATGCGATGCCGCTCTGTTACGCTGATCACAGCGTGGTGGGTGCTGTCCAGGGCCCACATATGGTACTCTCCTTTCACCCTGAACTGGGTGGAGACCTCCGTCTCCACCTGCTCTTTCTGGAACGCCTCGGTGCATACACACCTGCACTATAGGCAGATTCACAGGGCATCTGATCCTTTTTTTGCGCATACACAATCTGTGGGGCAGCTGTTACACGTGATCCTGCCGGGGGATATGGAAGGTAAACGCAACCCCCGGCCCCCCGGTCTCTATCTCTATTGTACCCCGCATCTGGCGGGTGAGGACATTGATGAGTTTGATGCCCAGGGAGTCGAGGCTGGTGATATCAAAGTCAGCAGGCAGACCACAGCCGTCATCGCTGGACGAGAGGATATATTCGTCATCCGTCTCATCCAGCCCGATCGTGATTTTTCCCTCTTTTCCGTCTTTGAATCCGTGTTTCAGGGAGTTTGATACGAGTTCATTTACAATGAGCCCGCAGGGGAGGGCGGTGTCGATGTCCATAGTGTGGACGGTGATGCTGAACTCCACCGTGATGACGGTCTCTAGGGAGTATGAGGATATCACCTCGGATGCCAGGTTTCTGAGATATCCTGCCGGGTCGATGGATGCAAGGTTTTCAGACTGATAGAGGGATTCATGCACCAGTGCCATTGACTTGATCCGGTTCTGGCTTTCACGAAGGCGTTCCAGGCTCTCCGGGTCAGTAATCGAGTCTGACTGCAGAGAGAGGAGGGATGAGATGACCTGCATATTGTTCTTGACGCGGTGGTGCACCTCCTTTAAGAGCACCTCTTTCTCCTGCAGGGACCGCCGCAGTTCATCCTCTGCTCTCTTGCGTGAGGTGATATCCAGGATGGAGGCGACATACCGTTCAGTCCCTGGAATCCGTGACGTCCAGCAGATCACGTCCCGGTATGTCCCGTCACGGATCAGAAACTGTAGTTCAGATTCCCACAGCTGCATTCCGAGCATCCGGCCCATGTCGATCTCCGGCGGCCACTGTATGACAGAGGACTCAGTTTCTCCCTCATTTCCCGGCCCTCCGGTCCTTGTGGGAATAAAATCCTGCCAGTTCATCCGGTCTTCCACCTCTGACCTGTTATAGCCACTGAGGCGTTCAAACCGGGTATTGATGAGGGTCAGTGTCCCCTCCCGGGTCAGAATTGCGGTTGCCGCACCGCCCACCTCAAAGAGGGTCCGGTAGTTGGCCTCAGAGAGGCGAATCTCCTCCTGCATTCTCCGTGACTCGGTGACGTCCTCTGCTGAGTAGAGCACTGAGTTGATAAGTGCGTTTTCATCCCGGAGGACGGTAAAATGACCGGCAATAAGCCGTTCTCCCCTCGGGGTCAGGACGGGGTATTCAAAGGAGTCATCAGAGACTGGTTTTCCGGCGAGTATCTGGTTGAACCGGCGGCGTTCATCGTCACGAATCCCTTCTGACAGGAAGGTGGAGAACCAGTTACGGCCGATGATCATCGATTCGTTTTGCCCGAGGACCTCGGCTGCCCGCCGGTTTGCAAGTGCGATGCTGTGGTTTGCCTTTATCACAAAGAGCATCACCCCTGCGGTGTTGAGATAGGTCTGGGAACGCAGACGTTCCTGTTCGCGTTCCTTCTCGGCAATTTTGCGGGCGGTGATATCGATCACAGTGAGCACCACGGATTTGCCGTAACCGCTGCCGACAGAGAGCAGCACCACGATTTCATCTCCGTTTTTGCGGAGAAACCGCGTCTCCACGTCTGAAGCTGACCGGACATCTGCGATGGCAGAGAAGAATGCTTCCATCTCATTTGTGTCCTTCCAGATACGGCTGAGATGTGCTCCCTGCAATTCACCCTGGCGGCAGGCAAGCATCCGTTCAAGGCGGCCATTTACTTCACTGATGATGAGGTTCGGGCGTTCGATGAGGAGAATACCTGCCTGTGAGGTGGAAAATATCGCCTCGTACCGTGTTTTCTCTTTGCTCACCTCTCCAGAGAGTAGAGATATTGCAACGCCCGCCCCTACGAGCACAATGGAATTGACAAAGATGAGATAGGGTTCTGCAAGGACATCAAAGAACGGGTAGTGAAGGAGCATATTGAGAATCCCGACAATGAGTGAGAATGAGATGCCCCGTTCAGGAAAGCGGTAGGCGACAAAGATGATGGGGATGATAAAGAGATATGGCGTCAGGTTCGTGACCCCGATGGATATGCCATATAGAATGATGACAACTGAGATGATACTGAATGTGATGATGACTGCAACCCAGAAATTCAGGTGCCATACGTCATCGGCCGGGGTATACCCTCCGGTTCTTCCTGTACCCTCCATATATATCCATTGGTTTTCTCACATTAAATGCACGCGATACTTTCAGATGGCCGGGAACAGCAACAGTATAAAGAAAATATTTGGCATTGTTCTCTGTATCCGGTAACAGATGCAATATATATTCTGTATTGCATATCAAAAGAGAACAGGATTATATAGCAGGAAAAAAAATACTAACGCGTAGGGAGCGATAGGTTTGGCACTGGAAATTGACGAGAGTAAGCAGGAACTTTCAAGGGTAAAAGAGCTTCTGAAGAATGAACCGCGGGGGCTTTCCATCACAGATATTTCGCGAATATTGAATATGAACCGGAATTCGGTATCAAAATATCTGAATATGCTTCTTGTCTCCGGGCATGTTGATATGCGGTCTGTGGGGGTCGCAAAGGTCTATTTCCTCTCCCAGCGGGTGCCAATCTCTGCCATGCTGGACTTCTCTTCTGACTGTATCATTGTCCTGGACGCAGATCTGAAGATTGTGCAGCTCAATGACAATTATGTCGATTTCTCCGGCTGTCCGCGTGAGGAGCTTATCGGCACCTCAATTATGGACCGGGAACTCCCGGTGCTGACCGATGCGATTGACCCGCATGTATTCGAAGAAGTGCTTCGCGGCCAGGATCTCTCCCGTGAACTCTGGTGGGAAGCAGACGGAGAGGACTTTTCGTTTTTAATCAAGATGATCCCCACGGTCTTTGACGACGGTCAGCCGGGTGCCACGGTGATACTCGAAAATATTACGGATCTGAAACATACAGAACAGGAGCTGAAACACGCACTTGCAGAGAAAGATCAGCTCTTAACCGAGATTCACCAGCGCATCAGAAATAACCTGCAGGTGATCTCAAGCCTCATCAACCTCCAGACATCAGAGGTGAAAGACCCGGACGCACAGCGGATTGTACAGCAGACGCAGAGCAGAATTGAGGCCCTTGCCCTGGTTCACGACAACCTCCATAACTCTCCTGACCACATGCATATCGCGGTGGAGGAGTATGTGAACGAACTGGTGGAGTCGCTCTTTGTCACCTATCGGGTGCCGAAGGAGCAGATTCGCTACTCTGTCAATGCCCCTGGTGTCCTTATAGGCCTCGATACTGCAGTCTCATTCGGTCTTATCATCTCCGAACTGGTTACCAATGCGATAAAACATGCCTTTCCGGACGGGCGTGAGGGCTATATTGCACTCACCATTGTAAAGGATGACGGAAACCGTGTTGTTGTCTCGGTAAAGGATAATGGTGTAGGCATCCATGACAAACATCGCTTGGGTGATGAGCAGTCCATTGGCCTGATGCTGGTCTCCACACTGGTTGACCGGCAGCTGAACGGGACGATGGAGATCTCAAACACGAACGGCACCGGTTATATGATTCAGTTTATTGAACAAAATGAGAAACCGGGTTCATTGACGAAGGAGTACTGATATGGGGAAACACCTGCGGATACTGGTTGTTGAAGACGATGCGATCATCGGCATGGATATTGAGCACCGGGTAAAGAAGCTCGGGTATGAGGTATGCGGTGTTGCAGATACCGCAGCAGAGGCATTGGATATCGCCTCCGCTACAAGTCCTGACATCGCACTCATGGACATCCGTCTGAGGGGAGAGGTGGACGGTATTGAGGCGGCCCGGATGCTCAGGGACACACTTGCGGTGCCGGTTATATTCATCACCGCCTACTCGGATATGAAGATGCGGTCCCGGGCACTGGATATGGACCCGCTGGGCTACATCGTGAAACCGCTTCGTGAGGTGGAACTGAAAAATACACTGGAAGCGGCAGAAGAGAAGATCCGCACCGGGTAGGTTCACTGGCGATTTTTTTTGAATCGGTTGCCGGAGACACCGGCAGAATAGTGATTCCGCTCATTCTTTGCTGCCTTATTGATTATACTCATCTTCCGTTTCTCAACCACGGAATTCATGTTATTCTTCCGGGTGATGGGCACCGGACATGCTGTTTGCTCACTCCTGCAGCCGTGGTATACGATCCTCGTCATTTTGGGCAAAATCTCGGCATCGGGTGCTAAATTGTGCTTAAATAACACATCCTGCGGATCTTTGCCCCGGAAAAATATATCCACACAGAAGCCCGGAGCGGGCTGTTCTCAGTTGAGACAACCGATACGTCCTCTCAAAATACTTGTCAATAGCGACCCCTCAGTAGTTCGCAATAATCCGTATCTTTAGCAAATAAAAGGCATTACAGCGGTCATTTTCCGGCAGTAAAAAAGAGCAGAAAATACGTCCGTTCTGCCCACCGATTCCCCAGCACAGGGGGTCAAAAAGGGTGGACACAGGGTGACAAAAAACAGGGGTTAGGCAGTACTTCCGTTTCCGATATTCATCCGGCCGGGTCTTCACACTTACACACGTTTTCTTTAACAGGGCCGAAAAAATCTTTTATTTTTTCTATTCAGTGCTTATGCCGATGGTGCAGATCGGGCCGGTGGGGATGCTCGTGTTCCCGCGGTTTGTGCCAGTGCGGGTGGGAATGAAATCCGTCTTTGTCCACCGGCGGTGCCTCCGGGCCGTGGATGTGGTCATCATGGTGCAGGTCGTCATGCGAGTGGCGGTGGGAATGGCGCAGTGCGTCATGGGTATGGCGGTGCGAGTGCTTCTCTGAAACCAGGAGCCAGGTGCCTGCACCCATAAAAAAGAATGCGATGATAAACCCTGCCTCCGGGAGTTCACGGAATATCAGCAGGGAGACAATGACCCCGAATACCGGGTTGGTGGAGAAGAGTGCGCCAGCCCGGGCTGCACCCAAAACCCGGAGAGACCTGAGGA
Organism: Methanogenium sp. MK-MG; assembly: GCF_009914725.1. Taxonomy (GTDB): domain Archaea; phylum Halobacteriota; class Methanomicrobia; order Methanomicrobiales; family Methanomicrobiaceae; genus Methanogenium. The sequence continues at coordinate 37,579 of NZ_JAAAWJ010000007.1, read as the reverse complement.
AACAGATTGTCATAACCCCGCCGAAACCGATGATGCCCACGGCCATTCCGGCGAGAATGAGGGGCAGGTCCGGGTAGGGCTGCCCGAGGATGAGTGCAATAGCCGTGAGGGTGATGCCTCCTGAGAGGCCCTTGACAGAGACCAGCTGTATCGGGTCTTTGCCCGAGACGTGGCGGGATATATTAGTGTCAGCGCCCCAGAGAAAGCAGGTGAGGATGATACCAAGTGCACCAAGGGAAAACCCGAACGGGCTTGCCGGGTCCCAGGTGAGCACCGCACAGGAGACGGTGATACAGGCGAGGGCCAGCCATATCCGGCGGCCCACCTGTTCATGAAAGATGAGGGTGGCAACGAGTGTCGTTGCGACGGCCTCAAATCCCAGGAGGACTGCAGCAGTTGCAGCGGGGGTATACTGCAGAGAGACCATCAGGACAATGGTGGCAAGGACGGAACCAAAGAGGGCAGATCCCGCCATCCACGGCAGGTCACGCCGTTCAACCGGGGCCTCGCGGGCATGGTTTGCGGTAAAAAATGTGCGCCGCACAAGCCAGAATCCGGCAAAGAAAAGGCCGCTTCCCATATAGAGCAATGAGGCAAGGGTGACCGGTGCGACACTGGTGAGGAGCAGTTTGGTGAGGGGTGCAGCTGATCCGAAGAAGAATGCTGCTGCAAGAATATACAGCACACCGCGGGTGCCCTCACTCACCTTCATTGTGATGAATCGTTGCGTCTGTTGCACGAAAAATACCGGTGTAACGGAGCGATCAGCGGCGGGATTTCGATGACAGAGATGCAGGGTTTTGTCATGCCAGTACTCCGGAAATCCGAGTAGACATATGAGGCGATATTTGCATACACCGGATCTGCGACTCAGTCCTCCTCCCGGCAGAGGCGCCAGGAAGCAGACGGCACATCCATCTCAAAGCAGGCCCCCTCCCCTTCCGTTCCGCATTCACGGATGGTGATGCCGGTGATGGCGAGGATCTCTGCCACCAGAAAGAGTCCGTATCCGGTATTTGATCCATATCCCCGGTGGAATATCTTCTCCTTCTTTGCTGTGGCAACCCCGTCCCCGTTATCGGTGACCGTAATCCGCCCCGTCTCCCCCGGTGTGCCGGTAAAAGAGATTCCAATCTCTGAGAGATGCTCACCTCCATGCCGGATCGCATTTTCAAAGAGATTGTAGAAGACCTTCTCAAGCATCGGGTCGGCATGGATCTCTGCCCCGCCTGTCTCCATGGTAAACCGCAGATACGGGGCATGGATGGCGGTAATGGCATTCTTCACCACATCGGTGAGGGACTGGAACCGCGGCTCTTCGAGACCCATTGACTCATAATCACGGGCAAAGGTGAGCTGATGCTCAATCTTTTTCAGGGTCTGCTCCATCTTCACAATATAGTCCGAGAGTTCAGGGCAGCGGTCGGTGAGCTCCTCCAGGAGATCGCAGTACATCCCGAGGGCCGCAAGCTGGTTGAGGATGTCATGGCGTGTGATGGTGGACAGGAGGGAGAGTTTCCGGTTTGCATCCCGGAGGTGTTTTTCCACCTCTGCCTTCTCCTTCAGTTCTGTGTCAAGGGCTTTGCTCTGTGCCTCTATCTCAGCAATATCTTCCCCCAGCCGCTGGACGAGAATACGTATAGAATCTTCCAGGCGCCTGAGTTCATAGCCATGCGTGCGGCGGATTTCATGTGTAAGATTGCCTAGGGCGATCTCGTCGACATCCTCTGCAATCATTCTCACCGGGCGGCCCAGCGTATAGGCGACGATGTATGCCACCCCTGCAGCAAAGATCAGCCCGCAGACAAGGATAAGCATATACCGCGAGAGGGTGTCTGCAAGCGAAGCATCGAGAACTTCTGTGGAGTAGACCATCACTGCTGCATAGACGATGTCTGACGGCACGATTGTTTCGTTGCCCGGATCGATGAGGAAGATATGAACCAGCCGTTTTTGATCCGGAAAGGCCTTCTCGATGCTGACCCCGGTTCTAAGCACCTGTGCTGCCATCTTGGTGATATCGTCTGCAGAAAGGTAGGGGTGGCTGGTATACCAGCTATCAAGGTCTTCCTGGCTTTTCTCCACAACAACTCCGTTTGTGTCAACCAGGAGGACAGATTCGATTGCATTGTCAACTGCTTTAAGATCGTCTGTGACGTCACCAAACGAGAAGTAGAGGCTACCCGGATCAGCTAAGTGTTTATTAAAGAGGCCGATCTCCAGAATATACCGGTGATCCGGTGTCGGGAGGTAGGCATACTTTCGGACCAGACCAGGGTCAAGCACACTCTGCTCCCATGGGTCTCCCACGTAGGTGGTTCCTTCCCGGATAGCAGTAAGACGTTCTGATATGGCAGGATACGCCGAGAAGTCTCCGCCTAGGTGGACCATATCGGTCGTGTCGATGATCACGTTATGTTCATCAATGATATAGAGCTGCACATCACAGGTGAAATCCTCCTGAATGGTGGCCTGGAGAAGTGGCAGGTCCATGTTTGCCGGATCGCCTCCCGCTGCCGTGTAATCTTTCTCCATCCGGTTCAGTGCATTGCTCATCGGCGGGTCATAGATGGAACTGAGGGTCATCGTTCCGCGGGCGACCAGAGTGACAGCCGTTGTGATCGCTGTCTCGCTCTGTTCGATATTTTCGGAATATGACGTGATGATCCGATCTGTTTCTGTGACAAACCCATGGTATGAACAGGTGCAGACAAGAAGGGTGAAGATGAAGAAAAAGACCAGCAGAATTTTTGTCCCGATGGAGAGGTTCAGGTAGTTTCTTGCTGGGCTTTTGTTCATTCATACTCCTGGTATGTACTATTAATGTCTTTATCTTCGTATCAAAACATTAATCTGCTGAATTGAGTCTGTCAGATTATTCTATAAATATTTGTATATCCATTTCTCCTGAAAATAGTGGTGTTTACGGGTAAGTACCCTGCTGTAGGATATCCAGCGGGATGGCTCCGTGGTGAACTGCGGTTGCGACCAGTGCCCCGTCATAACCTTCTTTAGATACCAGTGCACAATCGGCCCCGGATGCAAGCCCTCCGCCGTAGAAGAGGGTGCCTTCATAGGCGGAGCGCATATCAGCGAGATAGGCCGGCAGTCCCCGTTCGGTCCCCACCGAGCCGAGATTGATCACAATGCAGACATCATAGTCCCAGGCATTGGCGGTTCTCAGGAACGCCGCAGGCGCTTCGCCGGTCGGGTAGATGCGGTCCGCCTTCAGGTCAACGGTGAGGGCGCCGCCGTGATATGCTGCAAGGTCCTGTCCGCCGGTCTCGGTGGAGATGACGGGAAAGACACCTGCCCGGCGGTCTTTCTCACTCACGGTATACGCCCGGCGGCCGCGGTTGACATAGCTTTTTTTCAGGATGCGGCAGCAGGCCCGGACGCCCTCTTCATTGTCCCGGCCGGTCTGTTCAATACCGTCCAGGTCGGCCACATAGCCATAGACAGGTTTCATCGCCGCTGTGTATGCGGCAGGTGCGGCATCCGGGACCAGTCCCCAGTCGAGAGGCCGGTAGCTCGCCCGGTTGCCGGACTGCCCCTGGACGACAGCACCTCCCATGATATCGATTGCAAGCAGAATGTCCATAGAGATTCTGATAAAAAAAGGGTGCCCGGTAGGCAAAAAACTGTGCATGTTCCGAATAGATCAGGGTGGTACCGGTCCGGCGGCCGGACCAGGGATGGCCGGAGTCAGAAAAGGTTCGTGAATTCCTGCGCAGACACCATGACCGGGACCCGGAAGAGCCAGGTGACCTGTCCTGACATGTTGGTATGGTCCATGCGTCTTTGTCCGTCTTCTCCTGCAGGTCAGCAGGAGGCATCGGCCGGGAATGACGGATAGTAATGAAGAGACACTCTCTTTTCAGAAGAAAGCATCAGAATAGGTGCCGACGACGGTCGTTGCCGGGGTTGTTTCGTTCACAAGCATGGCATAGGTCTCTTTTCCCACCCGGAGGTCGGCGGTATCTGTGCGTGTTATTGTTTCTCCTGCGGCAATACGCCCGACCGGGAAGATGAGGTCTGTCTGCTGCCAGTCGGGGGCACTTGGGGGTGTCGTCAGGTAGACGGAGACTACCGTATTATCTGCTGTGGCTGTTCCGGTGTTTGTCACGGTCAGGGTGATGGTGTAGGTGACTGTGAGATTCGCAGGGTCAGTCTCTGCAAGTGCGGTCTCTGTCCCATAGGTGAGGGCCGGGGCGCCGGGTTCGCCGAATACGGCAAACAGAAGCAGACAGCTGCCGGCAATGATAAGGGGAATGTACCACTTCATCCTGCGGTAGACTGGGGGTTGGATGGTTATGCCTGTTGTGGCAGGACAGGCCCGCATAACCCATGATTATTTATCTGCGGGGGTGAAAAAGACTGGGAATACAGGTGCGAAATTGTGCCTGCATATTGAAAAGGAGCAACCCCCGATGCCAACCAAAGTTAAATTAGAAACCACCAAGGGCGACATTACCATCGAACTCTACGATGACATGCCAATCACTGCAGGAAACTTCAAAAAACTTGTCGAGGACAAATTCTATGACGGAATCGTTTTCCACCGGGTGATCCGCAATTTCATGATCCAGGGCGGATGTCCGAAGGGCACTGGCACAGGCGGACCCGGCTATACCATCAAAGACGAGTTTGTCAAGGGCCACTCAAACGCCCGCGGCACCATCTCGATGGCCAACACCGGCCAGCCGAACAGCGGCGGTTCACAGTTCTTCATCAACCTGGTAAACAACAAGTTCCTGGATTTCGATAATCATGAGACACCATCCAGCCACCCGGTCTTTGGTGAAGTGGTCGAAGGTATGGACATCGTTGATGCCATTGCGTTCTCCCGCATCGACAAGAACGACCGCCCGGTAGAGAAAATTGTCATCACAAAGGCAACTGTTCTCTGAAATATTTATTTTTTTGTCCGTTTCGTCTTCTGCCCGCGAGAGCAAGAGGCAGGCCGGGGTATAACCTTTTCTTCCGGGTGTGGTCAGGCCCAAAAGAGGAAGACACCGGCGGACGCTGCAATAAATAACACGATCATTGATACCATGAGGCCACATTCCCTTCCCGTGAGCGTCTTTTTTTCCAGGTGTTATTCATACTGTTTTTGCTTATATGTGGCAAAAAGAGACTATGTGGGATAAAAAAAGATGTTATTATCTGATCACTCCGGATATACTAACACACACTCATGAATCCGCTGTACAATGAACTGGAGACGGCACTTGGCTACCGGTTTTGTGACCGTGCTCTTTTAGCCCGTGCCCTGACCCGGCTTGCGGCTGCAAAAGAGGATGGCCGGGGTGATGGCAGTGCGATGGACGGCCTTGCTACACTCGGGGATGCGGCCATCGATGTGGTGGTGCTGGAGCATCTTATAGCGGGCGGGATGGAAAGCAAGGGGGAGCTCTCTTTAACCAAGATGAATATGGTTAATATGACGGTCCTCCGCCGCCTGGCCGAGTCCTTCGGTCTGCACCGGTATGTGACGTGGGGAAAGGGGGAGCGTAGTCAGGAGATCTGGCGGTCGGGCCGGGTGCTTGCGGAGTGCATGGAAGCGGTCTGCGGAGCTGCCTACCTTGACGGTGGTATGGGGGCTGTTCAAAGAATTCTTGTGCATCTCGGATTCTTCCTTTAAAGTGTACCATAATATCCCGTTCTGGCCGTTGTCAGTGATGACACATTATAAATCTTGTCCCTGATGAATTATTAACAAATAGCATATAGTTTGCGCGTAAAGTACTTGTTTTATATCGGGAAGAGTTGTCTGGCAGGTTATTGTCTGATGAAATATCACAAAATAGGGTTATTAATGCAATATGCTGGCATTTTTATCTGATTTTTGTCTAATCGTGGTGTGATCATTTGCCATGCGTATCTGCATGCAGAATTGCATGCACATTCTCCTGGTAAATAACGCCGTAAGGCGGACCTGTGGTGGTGCCTGTTGTCAGTGGCACAGACAGCACTGCTGTCTCTCTTTACTATCCATGACATGTGTTCCTGCCGGTCCGGGTATATCCGATAACAGTTCCGCGGGCAGTTCCGGTTAACCTCCTTTCTGTCCGTCCGGAATCTGAATACGTTTTCCCTCTCCTCCCGATTTTTAAGATATTTGTTCCCCTCTGCTCACAGAGTTAACTGAATAAACCGCCGGGTCGGTATGACACTATCAGCCGGTTCGTTCTGATTATTGGGTTTATTCGGATTATCTGGAAAATAGAGTGTTTTTGTATCTGTTCCCTGATCCGGCCGGATCACCGGATGTCTCGCCACCGGGCGAAGAGCAGAGCCAAAAGCCCTGCTGCCGGGAAGAAGAGAGGTGCCGGGCTTTTGGTGGGCACGGGTGGTGTCGCTTCGCCCGGTGCGAGCGGCAGGGAGAGTGAGGCTGTCTGGCCGGCGGTGACAGTCACCGTCGCCTCAGCAGGTGCATATCCGGCAAGCTGCAGGCGGATAGTGTGGGTGCCTGCGGGAATGCCTGTGATGGTCGCCGGTGTCATACGATCAGATATACTTCCGTCAATACGGATCTCCGCACCCGGCGGGCTGGTGCTCAGGGCGAGTTTCCCTGTCCCCGCAGACGGTGTGGTAGTGGCGCTGCCCGATCCTCCTTCCAGGTTGGCATAGACCGTCACGGTCTGCCCTTCTGAGAGGGAGACTCTCTCCTGGTAATCGTCGTATCCTCTGAGTCTGAGGAGGATGGTATGTTGTCCTGTCCTGAGGTCGGTGATGGGAAAATATCCGCTCTCCATCGTCTCCCCCTGGTAGATGCCGTTGAGGTATATTGCAGCGCCGGCCGGGACTGAACTGATGCGTATGGCATTCTTTGGTGTAGCAGATCTAAGGGTGGCGTATATGGAGCGGGTGCCGCCACCGGTCATGTCAATCGTCTCACGCCAGTTATAATAACCGTTTTTTATGATGACAATCTGGTGTTCCCGGGGTGTTACATCGGTTGCCGTGTGGGGTGTTGTGCCAATGATGGTGCCGTCGAGTTCAATAAATGCGCCAGAGGGGTCAGAGGTGAACGTGATTGCGCCGTTGCCGCCCAGGTTGAGGGTGACGGTCCGGTATTCACCACCTGTTACGGTGACAACCTCGGTTGCACTCTCAGAACCCGGCATCTCTGCAATTACGGTGTACGTGCCCGAGCGGATGCCGTTGACGGTCACGGGGGAAGTTCCCTGATAGATGCCGTTGATATACACCGAGGCGCCTGAGGGTGTGGTCTGCACCGCAAGCGTAGCGGTGGTTACGCTGCTGTCCTCGTTCAGGGTGAAGTAGAGGTCAGTGGACGAGCCGTCCGTTATATATGGCAGGCTCTGTGAGGTGGTGTAATATCCGGCCTTCCGGACTTCTGCTGTGCTGTAGCGGGTGCCGGTGGTGGAGACACTGACGGTCAGCACTCCCCCGGATATCTGGCCCTTATAGACGCTGTCAAAATAGACCTGTGCGTAGTCAACATTGGAGTGGATGCGGTAGTGTGCCATTCCTGCTGCTGCGGGGCATAGGAGGAGGGCACCTACAATGAGGATCAGGATGCCGGCACAGAGACGCCGGTGTGCACGACCTGTCATACGTGATATTCAGTGGGTGCCGTGATATAGCTGACTGGTAGGGAATGGAGGTGTCGGGACGTGCGATATTTGGCATGTATGAAGGCGATACTATATTTTAATCTCAGGAAAAACATTCTTCAGGTGATTATACGATATATCCTGACCTCGGCGATGACGAAAAACTGGTGACGACCTCACCTGCTGTCAGGGTCAAATCCCATTCTTTTGATCTCTTCCTCACGCAAAAGCGTCTCATTCTCACACAGCCCGATTATCCGGATGCGCATCCGGTGGATATTCTGTTCACCAATGTGCTGGAGTTCTCGCGCGGTGAGACAGCGGAGGGTGACCCGTCTCTCTTCCTTACCGTCACATCCGGGGGGAATGAGCGGATGATGGTCCTTGCGTTTGACGGTGGCGGTGGGTTTAAGGCGGCTGATGAACGCGATCGGGTGGCAGAACTGGTGGCCGGCATGCTGGAGGAAGTGGCGGCACCGCCGCCTGCTGCCCCTGCACCGCCCGCACCAGACGTGGCAGATGCAGGTGCCCTACCCTCTGCCGGCTCCACGGATATTCTGGTATCTGCACCGGCGCCATCAGTCCCTGCCCCGCCGGCCCCTCCCGCAGCGGATGTGGCGGATACAAGTGTCCCCTCCCCTTCCGGCCCGGCAGAGACCACAGAATCTGCACCGTCTGCACCATCGGCGGCCCCGCAGAAGCTGTCTCCACCGGTCTCCGGGCTGAAAGCGGATCATATCATTGTGAAAGGCCATGAGTTCACTGCCTCCCTGACACCGGAGTTATTATCCCTCGTCCACAATGAGAACCCGGAGGCAGTGCCGCTTACCGTGCGGCTGGCAGACATTACCGGCATCGTCCCGAAGGAATCAGCGGGGGGTGATCCCTCCCTGCATCTCCGTGTGCGGTCCGCAGGCGGCAACGAGCGGACCATGGTGCTGGTCTTCTCGGAGTGGTACTCCGGCGGCAGAGCAGAGGAACGCGATGAGTGGGCGGCAGCGCTCACGGATACCACCCGTGCGACGGTGGCGTCACGACCGTCTGCGCCTGTACAAACCGGGGCCCGCATATCTCCTGCTCCGGTCAGAGCACCTGCCGCCACGCAGGTATCCGGCGGGGCAAAGTTCTGCACCGGTTGTGGTGCCTCGCTCACAGGCAGCCCCCGGTTCTGCCCGAACTGCGGGATGGCGATCACCGGTGGTCCCTCAACAATGGAGACCGCCGGCGGTATCCGGGACCTGCCCTTTGATACCGCAGCAGATGAACGCACGGTAACAAAACGCAGGACCCGGCAAAAACGGGAAAAGCCGGAAAAGCGCCAGCGGCAGCCCGGGGCGCGGCGAAAAGCCTCCTTCCGGTTCCGCAGCCAGGAACTTGGGCTCTCTGAAGTCCCGTTCGTTGAGAAGTATATCGGCTTTCTCGCTGCACCGGATGACGCCTTCCGGTATACAAAGAACGACACTTTCGGGCAGGCGATAATCTATCTTGCGTCAGTCCTCGCCATCTTTGCGGCGGTCACATCCATTGTGCTGCACCTCTTTGCAGGCTCTCTTGATGCAGCGGAGTATCCCCGGATGGCGGCTTTGGGCGCAGATCTGGTGGACACCATCCTTCTCATCCCCAAAATTGTCATTCTCGGTATCGTGGCAATCCTCCTCTGGTCCGTTGTCATGCACATCTTGCTGCGCCTTGTCGGCCAGAGCGATGACGTGACAGAGACCTTCCAGACCTGTGCGTATGCGGCAACGCCCTTTGGCACCGTGGGGCTTATCCCATTCTTTGGTGCACCTCTCGCAGCACTCTGGATGCTCTTCCTGCAGTATAAAGGGCTTGTCGGCGCAGATGGCGTGGAGAGCAGGTTTGCAGCACTGGCGGTCGCAGTGCCGGTCATTCTCTTTGGCGCTATCTTCTTAATCTTCCTCTCAGCAGGAGGTTCTCAGTGATGAAAAAATCAACTCTTCCCTTTCTACAAAGGATACTGAATCTTCCGGAGGGCATACCATCCGGCCTTCTGATTACGCTTGTGGCGGTGCTTGTCATCTTTGCCTGTGCTGTCCCGGCGGTTAGTGCGGATACTCCCCTGACGGTATCCTTCAGTTTCTCCCCTGCCAGTCCGGATGTGGGTGAGTCAGTCTCCTTCTCCGGTACATCCACCTGGTCCAACATCACCAACTGGGCATGGAATTTTGGTGATGGCGGCTCCTCAGCCAGTCAGAACCCGACGCACACCTACGATGCCGCAGGGACCTACAGCGTGTACCTCACGGCGTCGAATGCTGCCGGAACAGCTACTTCAAGCCCCCAGTCAGTTACGGTTAACGCTGCGGCAAACCCCCCGGTAGCCTCCTTCACATTCTCCCCTGCCAGCCCTGTCGTTGGTCAGGCAGTCTCCTTTACCGATGCATCAACGGGTGATGGTATCACTTCGTGGAGCTGGGATTTCGGTGACGGGCAGGGCAACACGTTGCAGAATCCGTCCCATGCCTATGCGTCTGCAGGCACGTATACCGTCAGCCTGACCGTTACGAATGCTGCCGGTACGTCTTCCCCCTATACCCGGTCAGTTACGGTTACGGCGGAAAATCCCCCGGTGGCCTCCTTCAGTTTCTCCCCTGCCAGTCCTGCCGTAGGGCAGGCAGTCTCCTTCACTGACGCATCAACGGGGGGGGGTATCACTTCATGGAACTGGAATTTTGGTGACGGACAGTCCAGCACGTTGCAGAACCCGTCCCATGCCTACACGTCTGCCAATACCTATACAGTAAGCCTGACCGTTACGAATGCTGCCGGTACATCTACTCCATATACCAGGTCGGTTACGGTTACGGCGGCTTCGAATGTGCCGGTCGCTTCGTTTAACACCGATCTGAAGACCGGCGATGCGCCCCTGACTGTGAAATTCACTGACACCTCACAGGCATTTAACGGTGCAAGTATCGCTACTAGGAAATGGGATTTTGATGATGGAAGTGGCATTATAACTGAACAAAATCCCGAACATACTTTCACGTCTGTTAAAAGCTATACCGTACGCCTGACCGTTACGGATGATGCCGGGCTGTCTTCATCCACTACTGAGATAATAACGGCTGAAAATCCCCTGGAGGCAAAATTCACGTGGAACCCGACAAATCCTGACGCGGATGAAAAGGTCACCTTCACCGACCAGTCTGATGGATATCCCGATGAATGGATATGGGATTTTGGTGACAATACCGGATATGTGGGTAAGAATCCCCCCGACCACTCCTTCACCAAAGATGATGAGTATGACGTGAAACTCACCATCAAAAAGGATGGATTGCCCTCTGTCTCGGTCATCAAAGAGATCACCGTCGGGGAAGGCACCACCACCTTCACCGGGGATAACCCCGTCGCTGACTTCACCTGGTCACCGACAAGCCCGGTAGTGGGACAGGTAATCTCCTTCTCTGACATCTCGACGGGTGATGACATCGATCGGTGGAAGTGGCACTTTGATGACAGGATGGACTTCTCCGGAAACCGGTTGAGCACTCTTGAAAACCCAAAGCATACCTACGAGAATGCAGACAGTTACGATGTGACGCTCACGGTCTGGAACAGCGGCGGCGGCAAAGATCACATTTTAAAAACGGTCACCGTCGGCACGGTCAGGCTCAATGCCAGGTTTAATGCCTACCCTTCAAGTGGCACCGCACCGCTTGCTGTGCGGTTTGTTGACGCATCCACCGGCGCTGACATAGACTCCTGGTACTGGGACTTTGGCAACGGCCAGACCTATACCGGAAAATCCCCGTCGAATGTTGTATACTCGTCCCCCGGAACCTACACGGCCTCCCTTGAGGTGAGAGACGGCAGCAAGACGGATGAATACACGGCGAGAATCACCGTCAGTCCGCAGGCGACCGCGACAGCGGTACAGACCGCTGTTCCCACGGCCACTCCGGCGCCTGCCAAGGAGGTCGGGTTTATCGGCGGGGAATACCGGAAGATGGCCGGTCTCTATAATGAGTATATCAGCATTATCTTCGGGTTTCTGGGCATCCACGATGAACCTGATTTCCTCATCATTGCGGTGAAAGACAGCCAGACCTGAGTATATCCCTTTTTTTCGCATCGTTACTGTGCGCACATTCTGTGCAGGGATCAATACCCAACTGTTTATCAGCCTGAACCGGTCTGAGCATATGTGTCCGGTGCTCTGTTAATCTCTTTGAAAACGCCGTGCAGCACAGGGTGTCCAGCGTGTCTGCCAAAAAAAATGAATTATTTCTGTGCTTTTCCCTGGTTTGCAACGGCCTGCATCGCCGCACTGACCGCCTCTTCGTCACCGAGGTAGTATGACCGGATGGGCTTCAGGTCTTCATCAAGTTCATAGACGAGCGGCATGCCGGTCGGTATATTGAGCTGTGATATATCCTCGTCTGATATGCCTTCAAGATTTTTTATGAGCGCCCGCAGGCTGTTGCCGTGGGCGGCGATGAGGACATTCTTTCCTGATTTAATGGCCGGTGCAATCTCCCCGTTCCAGATGGGAAGGAAGCGGGCGACCGTATCCTTCAGGCACTCGGTGAGGGGGAGTTCATCAGGCGAAAGAGCAGCATACCGCGGGTCGTTTACGGGTGAACGCTCGTCATCCGCTGCAAGGGGTTCGGGCGGAATGGTGTAGCTCCTCCGCCAGATGAATACCTGTTCGTCGCCGTAAACAGCCGCGGTCTCCGCCTTGTTTAAGCCCTGCAGGGCACCGTAGTGGCGTTCGTTTAGGCGCCAGGAGCGGTGCACGGGAATCCACATCCGGTCCAGTTCATCGAGCGTGATCCAGAGGGTCCGGATGGCCCGTTTCAGCACCGAGGTGTAGGCGACATCGAAGGTGAACCCCTCGCGGCGAAGCAGTGCCCCTGCCGCATGGGCCTCTGTCAGCCCCTTCTCAGAGAGGTCAACATCGGTCCACCCGGTAAACCGGTTCTCCCGGTTCCATTCACTCTCCCCGTGGCGTAGTAATACCAGTCTGTACATGTATCGGAAGTCTCCTGCATACCTCTCGGCGGGACAAAAAAAATAGCTTGCCATCCTGCCCGTTCCCTGTGGTCCCCACGTTCCGGTCAGGCGGCGGGATTGGTGCACCCTTTCCCCGGCCTCAGGTGATCAGGAGAGTGATGAGCGGGAGTGTTACAAGCGAGAGTATGGTTGTGAGAAAGACCCCTTTCGATGCGAGGGTGGAGTCCACATGGTACTCTTCTGCAAGCATCACTGCATTGGCTGCAACCGGCATTGCTGCAAGAAGCACCGGCACACCCAAAAGGAAGGGTCCTTCCACAAAGGGCCGGAGTATGAAGAAGACTGCAAGGGGAATGACACAGAGGCGCAGTATGGTGATGACCCAGATCTTTTTGTCCGTAAAGAGCCCCTCTACGGGCAGGGTGGCAAGGAGTGCTCCCACAACAACCATCGCAAGCGGGGTGGTGGTGCTGCCAAGCAGGGTGAAGACATCAGCAAACGGTGACGGGATATGGACCTGCAGGACGAAGAGAATGAGTCCTGCCACCGATGCGATGATGCCTGTGTTTAAGAAGAGTTTCGGGTCAAGGTACCTGCCCATGTCTGGCCTGAGCATCAAAACCCCCACCGAGAAGAGCAGGATGCTGAACGTGAGGTTGAATATGGAGACATAGAAGATGGACTCAGGCCCGAATACCGCTCCTGCTACCGGGATACCCATGAACCCGAGGTTTGAGAAGACAAGCATAAACCGCATCACGCCCTGCTCCAGATCAGAGTCTGCGACGAACCGGGGCACAGTGAAGGCGAGCGCAAAGGAGACACCATAAAATACGACCAGTCCGAGCAGTATGCCGCCTGCATTGGTCACCAGTTCCGGGGTGAGGGGCACCTGCATTGCCATCACAATCAGGGCCGGCAGACTCACGTTCACGACAAACGAGGAGAGTCCGCGGGCCCCGTCAGGTCCGATGACACCGCTGCGCCTGCAGAGAAAGCCGACACCCATCAGCAGAAAGAGGATGATGATGCTCTCTGCTATCACCATGATACTCATATGTCCTGTATATTGGATAACCGGACAAAATACTCTTTACGGAAAGCGGCGGGCGCAGAAAAAAAGAAGTTACCGGCGGATAACCACCAGTGCTGCGGCAGAGCCGAGAATCGCTGCCATCATCCCGAAGCCGGGAACCGGTGTGGGGGCTGGTGCGGCTGTGGTTGAGGGGGGTGTGGCTGCTGTTTCAGGCAGTGTTGCCGGCACGGCAGTCGTCTCTTCCACGACCGTTGGGGTTGTGGTGGGCACAGCAGACGCGACATTCACCGACCTGATGAAGAACTCAGAGACTGCCTGCGGGCCTACAATCATCCCGCTCTCCGGGCAGGCCGATGCAGGGGCCTCACCTTTCATGAAGAGGATCTCCAGATATTGCTGGTTTTCTTTCTTTTCTGTATTCCATGTATCCGCTGGCAGCAGGGTATGTGTTCCGACATCTGCTACTGTGTACTCCTTGCCGTTTGCGTCATACCCGACGGTTGTAACCGTCACGTCCACCGACCGGGCATAGCAGACTGACCCGATGCATGAGTCACAATTCGGCGTTGCGTTATACGATACCCTGTAGCTGCCGACGAACGGTGAGATCATGGCGTTCGGGTCGCCGGCCATCCAGAGCAACTGTTTCTGGGTGGACTGTTTTGACCCGACAAGGCCGACTGCGATCCATTGTTCGCTGCCCATCAGGGTGCCGACCACCTCATCACTCTGTTTGATGTTGTCAAAGAGCAGATCAAATGTTGAGGTACCGGAGATGGTCACCGGGTCGACCGGTGCAAACTGCTTTCCGTCCCACTTTGCGGAGACCTTCACATCAAGTGCGCCTGTCGCCTTATCCGCCTTCGTTACTTCTCCCAGATACGTCTCTTCCAGTTCAACTGCCACTGCGGGCATCACCATACACATTGCAATGAGACAGATGATCAGGACTGTCATTATATATCGTTTTGTCAATATAACACACCTCCACGGGGCAGTACGTTGCCTCCGGTCCTGTGGTGTTCTTCCAATACTACCCCTCTCTATAATAACCTTGGGTGCTGGTTTTGGCCGGGATGGAAATATTGCGACGCTCTCCGCGGTTCGGTCGATACGGCCGTTTCTGTATAGACCTGCTGAAGGATAACAGACATCCGGGAATGCACAGGTATGGTGTCTGTATCTCCGGTCAGGGATTATTATCCGGGAAACTCCCGGTCGCATCCTGTTTCTGTGAACCACGGATGAGCAGAACAGGCAAAAAAGATGTGAATCATTCCGTCTTTTTCAGTCTCTTCCGTGCGTCTTCAACGGCCTCGTTGATTGCCTTCTCCATCTTCTCTCCGGCCTTTGCCGCTTCCTTTTCCAGGTGGTCCCGTCCGTTTTTGGTACCGAAGAGGGTCTTTCCGAGGATCTTTACATCGCTCACTGCCCGGGAGACAGATTTACGGGCTGCATTCAGTGTCTCCTGGACATTGACCTCAGGTGCTGTCTTTTCTTCTTCGCCCGGTATCGGTTCTTCCACCCATACGCCTTTCTCAAAGTGTCCTCGTGTTCCTGCCATAATATCCGGGAGATATTCTCATTTGTCTGTAATAATGGCACGTGTTGTTTCATGTGACGGGTGTCAGGTGAGGTGGATGCCTGCACCTGCAGCCACTGAGAGAATGGCGAAGAGAAGAGCGCGGGGTCATATTTTCATGAGGCAAAAAATTATGTATGGCAGGAATTCACCGGTCACCTCATCAGGAGGGACGGTACAGTGACCACTTCGTCAAACGGAATAATGATCTCGGAGAGATAGGCATCTATCTTCGCTGTACCCCGGACACGGGCGTCCATGTCACGGGTCAGGGCATGGGTGAGGAAGCGGACGGCCTCTGCTGAGGTGATGGTAACCGGCACCGACACCTCGGTGGTGGAATAGGCACCCAGACTGACGTTCTCGGCCCAGCCGTGGATGATGGGCCGTTCAGGCGTTGCGTCAGCGGGGAGTACGTCAAACCTGACCTCTGAAAGGGTCAGCCGGGCTGGTGCACGGGAGGTGACGGCGACCGTTACGGTTCCTCCGATGGATGCAGGAGATATGCTTTTGATGGAGACGGCCCGCACGGCCACTGAGCAGAGACGGGAGAGATCCATGAATAGTGGTGATATGGAGTGCCGGGTAAAAAATAATTCCGTTCGTGCACCTAACGGTACACGGCAGAGAGGGCGACCCGTTCTGCGACAAGTTCAGGGAGTCGTTTCAGGCCGACGGTCGAAAGTTCTGCCTCACTGATGGAGAAGTCCTGCATCAGGCGTGCCTGCTTCTCTGCACCCATCTCCTCTGCTGTCGCAGGGGGGGCGGGATACAGGGTAAGCCCGGGCAGACGGGCGATCTCTGCTGTTGGACTCTCCTCTGCTGCCACCACCACAACCCAGAGGGGCATCGTCCCTTTCTGTGCTCCGAACCGGGCGGCAACACTTGTCTGTCGGCCTGCCGCCACCCAGAGGAGGACCTCCATCTCAAAGGACCGGGCGATGGGGTTCTTATCTGTAAACCAGGTCCGGCAGGCATGGGCCAGGGCGGTCGTTATGTGCAGGCGGCCGGCGACCCTGTCTGCATTGATACAGATGATGCGGGTGTGTGCACCGAGATTTCCGGCTGTGGTATGCACGGCCGCAAGAAAGGCGGGGATGTCGGTGATCTCTGCATCGGCGTAGGTGAGGTGGTATGGGGGCATGATGGGGCCGGCTGTGTCATTCACCGGTCTTCCCCCCGAATGAGAAGAGGGTGCGTTGTGCCCCGGAATCTCCATTATTTCCTGTATCGTTCTCTTCTTTCATTTTTCCTGCTGGTGTGTTGTCGTGCCGGTCTTCTGAAGGGCTGACGCTGTCCCGTGCGGCCGTTCGTTCGGATATGATATCCCTGCGGCTGCTTCCCCGTCTCGCAGCTTTGGCTGCCCGGATGATGCTTTCTGCGGTCTTGCCGCCCACGATCCGGCCGACAACGGCGGGGTCTGCTGCGGCAAGTGCTTCCGGGCCGGTGATGCCATTGTTAAAGAGCCGTCGTGCCCGTACGCGGCCGATGCCTTTGACCCGCACCAGGGGGATCAGTTCATGCCGGATACCGTGGCGGACCCGGAGTGTGGTCTCCTCCACCATGTCACGCTGTTCGGGGGCCACGAGGCGAGCCAGCCTTCCGGAGGCGTGCAGCAGCCAGCCGATTCCCTGTACTGCATTGTAGATGTCGCCCGGCCCGACACCGTAGCGGGTGCATATGGTATCGTCACCCAGTTCGTCCGTCCAGTCAGAGAGGAGCATCGCGGTCTTGAGGCTGCGGAAGAAATCCTCCATGTCGTCATAGGTGAACTCGGTCCTGAACTCCTCCTCATGCTCATAGAAGAACTTCTCGAGCATGCCGACGTCGTTATTTTTGACATAGAGCGTAAACATGTCGGGTGTCATGCAGAGCAGCTGGAGGAGGGCGAGGTCGGTGAGTTCCCCTTCTTCCCGGAGGGCTGTTGTGATTATTTCGGCTGAATGCGGGTCAATATAGAGTCTGCTTGTCAGGTCACCGTATTCGGTTGCATGCAGCATGCCGGAGAGGTTGGTCAGCATCTCTGCATCGGTGAGAAATGCGAGGGCATCGTCCAGTGTGCGGTTGAGTGCCCGTTTGCCGGTGTGCTGGTATGCGTAGAGAGTCTTCTCCAGAAATGCCATCAGGTCATCGCGGGACCGGGCATACCCGGTTGCGACGAGTGAGAGTATGTGTGCGGTGAGGACACCCGGTTCCCCGCAGCGTGACCTGACATCCTCGTCAGGTGCCTCCACATACTCCTCGTGCAGATTGTTCACCGCGTATTCGGCCTTTGCAATGAGAATGGCCTCGCCGTAGGGGTCCAGATGCGGTCGTCCGGCTCTCCCTGCCATCTGCCGGTATTCCCGCACCGGTATCGGCTGCATCCCCTCTCCCCCTGAGTAGCGGAGGTAGTCACGGATGATCACCCGGCGGGCCGGGAGGTTCAGGCCTGCTGCGAGTGTGGGAGTTGAGGAGATGGATTTAATAAACCCGTTCCTGAAGCCCTCCTCGACCAGCGTCCGCTGTATCCGGTTCATACCGGCATGGTGGAATGCCGCACCGTTTTTGACACAGGCGGCAAGCACCCGGCCCATATCGGTCTCCGCAGCCGCCTCCAGTTTCTCTGCAATACTGTCCAGTGCCGCATCTTCACATTTGAGGGCTGAAGCCGCCCGTTTCGCATAACCCTCAGCATTGCGCCGGGATGAGACAAAGACAAGGCACTGGCCCCCGTCTGCCACACAGTCAAGGAGCAGATTGATATCCTCAGTCTTCGCAGGAGCGGGGATTTTCTTCTCCTCATCGGCAAAGTAGATGGTATTGTGGTAGCAGATGCCTTCCCTGAGATCTACCGGACGCCAGTCTGAGGTGATGAGGTCAGCACCCAGCCACCCGGCGAGTTTCTTCGGGTTGCCGATGGTGGCAGAGAGGCCGATCACCTGCATGTCGGGGGAGGCATGCCGCAGTTTGGTGATCACCATCTCAAGGGTGGGCCCGCGGGATTCGTCATCGATAAGGTGCACCTCATCGACCACGAGGCAGGTGACCTGAGAGAGCCATGGAGCACCGTTTCTAAGGAGTGAGTCCACCTTCTCTGATGTGGCGATGACGATGTCGTTTGCACCAAGGCGTTTCTCCTTCTGGTCGTAGTCCCCGGTGGCGACACCGATTGCAGCGCCCTTGCCTGCAAATTCACGGGCCTTCTCGGTCGCAAGCGCCTTCAGAGGTACGATGTAGAGGCACATGCCGCCCCGTGCGATGGTGGCCTGCATCGCCATCTCGGCAATCAGTGTTTTGCCGGATGCGGTGGGGATGGCGATCAGCAGATCCGCTCCGTCCAGAAGGCCTGCTGCAATGCACTCATCCTGGGGCGGGTAGAGAGATTCGATACCTCTCTCTTTATAATGCTGAATAAACTTTTCAGGCAGTGGTAATTCAGAAAAGTGCACGGTCACCCCTTCTTTTCCTGTGTAAAACAGATCTTATTTCTTTATTCACCTTAAACGGGCAGAAAACGGGCATATATGTTCCAGTGGAAATCATCCATTTAATCCTGTAGCTTTCAGGGATTCATGTGTTCTTTACGGGATATGCCGTTCTCAAAATATATGTGACGGGGGTTTGGTCAGTAATAATAGTCGAGCATGTCGAACTTGGCCTCTTTCTTCTTGCGGTCCAGAAAAGAGAAGACGGTCGCATGCGGGAGACCTTCCACCAGCATCTCAACTGCGGTCCGGGCATTCTTCACCTGGTCGATCATGCCGATGATGGCGACGGTCTTGCCCTGGACTGAGAGGATGGCACCGCTCATATCCTCGATCTGTTCACGTGCCCGTCCTTCCTTGCCGATGATCCTGCCCCGGAGACGCTCCATCTGCTTTGGCGTGGTGCAGACGCTGGAGAGGTCCAGGATGTCAAGCATCATATCCTCATCCTCGAAGATGGTGGCGGCCCGTTCGGGTGAGAATCCCCGGTTGATGGCACGCACCATCTCTGTTGTCCGCAGGACCGCGATGGCATCCTCCCCTTCGATTCCGACAAGACCATCATCAGAATCGATGGTAAGTTTGGTGCCGGTCTTTTTTTCAATATCGCGTTTGGTTTTTCCGCCTTTCCCGATGAGGACCGGGATGCGGTTGGTGGTGATTTTAATCTCAGTGGTGGTCATGAAGGGTATTTCTCCCGTGTTATACTGTATGGTGGGATGGGGAAGGGGATAATGGTTGGCGGCTGGGTAATCTGCGCGCCTGACGGGAGGTGAGGGGAATTGTTCCTGCACCATATCGTTGGTGGGCCGAAATGCATATATTGTTCTGGGACATTAGGCACCCACTTTGTGGCGACCCAACCATTCAAGTGACTGTATTACAAAAAGGTTTATGTAATTCGGGATTGCCTTGGCAATTGCCCGAATTTTTCGGAGTTGCCATTTCATGGAAGAAACCCAGGAAGAAGACATACATAAAAATATCAAAGTCAGTGTCAGAAACCTTACGAAAATTTTCGGTAAACGTCCTGAGGATGCCCTTCGCCTTGTTGACCAGGGGAAGAAAAAGCAGGAGATTTTTGAGGAGACGCAGCAGAATGTTGCGCTCCGGTCCCTCTCTTTTGATGTCTACGAGGGCGAACTGTTCGTTCTCATGGGTCTTTCCGGCTGCGGAAAGTCAACCCTTCTGCGGTGCATCAACCGGCTTATCGAACCGACCAGCGGGGCTGTTGAGATAGACGGTGTGAATATCGTCGCGATGAACGCGGACGAACTCAGGCAGGTGCGGCGCACGAAGATTGGCATGATCTTCCAGGGCTTTGCCCTCCTGCCCCACCGGACGATACTGGAAAACGTGGCCTTCGGCCTTGAAATACAGGGTATCCCGCTCGAAGAGCGTGAACAGAAGGCGAGGGAGGCAATAGACCTTGTCGGGCTCTCCGGGTATGAGGAGAGTTATCCATCCGGGCTCTCCGGTGGTATGCAGCAGCGGGTAGGTCTGGCCCGGGCCCTTGCGAGCGATGCAGATATCCTTCTGATGGATGAGGCGTTCAGCGCACTTGACCCCATGATCCGCCGTGATATGCAGGATGAACTCATTGAACTTCAGGCACGGCTGAACAAGACGATCATCTTCGTCAGTCATGATCTGGATGAGGCCCTCAAGCTCGGGGACCGGATTGCGCTCATGAAGGACGGGGTCATCGCCCAGATCGGGACCGCAGAGGATCTCCTGCAGAACCCCAGCTGTGATTATGTGGAACGGTTTGTTGAAGATGTCAACCTCTCCCGTGTGCTTGTATCAAAGGACGTGATGAAACGTCCCGAACCACTGTTACTCCCGGATTCCGGGCCAAGAAATGCGCTTCGCCTGATGGAGGAGTATGGTATCTCCAGCATATTCGTTGCGGGAAAGGACCGTGTGTTCCGTGGCCTTGTGACCGTAGACGGTGCCGTTGAAGCCAAGAAACGTGAAATACCCCTCCGGGATGTGATGGTGACTGACAGTCCCACGGTCGAGCTGGACACCCCGGCACAGGAACTGATGCCGATTATGGCGGAGACTGCCTATCCGGTGGCGGTTCTTGACACTGAAGGAAGAATAAAGGGGCTTATTGTGCGGGGATCGCTGCTTGCAGGCCTTGCCCGGCTGGAGGTTGAGGTATAATGTCTGATATACTCCCGGTCGGTGAGGCGGCTGAAGCGGTCGTCGAATGGATCAATGAGACCTTCGGGTGGCTGCTCGACTGGATCACTATGGCCATGGATACGCTGGTCAGCGGCTTCCAGGATGGGATGGCAGCCGTCCCTCCCCTGCTTCTCATCGCCATATTTGCTGTTATTGCATGGGTGCTTACCAGAAAGAACGTTAAAATCGCGCTTTTAACTCTCTTTGGGCTGCTCTTCATCTATCTCCTGGACCTCTGGCCCGAGGCCATACTGACTCTTGCCCTTGTCCTCACCTCCACCTTTGTGACACTTGCAATCGCGATTCCCCTGGGTATTCTCGCCTCACGCTACGCATCGGTCAATATGGTGCTTCGGCCCGTACTCGACCTGATGCAGACGATGCCTTCGTTTGTCTACCTGATTCCTGCGGTCATCTTCTTCGGCCTTGGGAATGTGCCGGGGATGATTGCAACCATCATCTTTGCAATGCCGCCTGCCATCCGCCTGACCAACCTCGGTATCCGGCAGGTCCCGACAGAACTCATAGAGGTGAGCGAGGCCTTCGGGGCGACCGGGTGGCAGAAGCTCGTGAAGGTGCAGCTGCCGGTTGCATTGCCTACGATTATGGCAGGTGTCAACCAGTGCATCATGCTCGCCCTCTCGATGACCGTCATCGCGGCGATGATCGGGGCCGCGGGTCTCGGGCTCAATGTCCTGATGGGTATCCAGCGGGTTGATATCGGTGGTGGGTTTGAGGCGGGGCTGTGCATCGTCATCATTGCGATAATCCTCGACAGGATCACGCAGAATGTGATCAGCACAGGTCAGACCAAATAATTATAATCATCTTTATATTAACTCAAAACATATTTTACTCTAAGTCAGTTCTTAATCGGCCCCAGCGGTTTTTTTCTGACGTAATGGATGTGTTTATTTGGTTAATTCGAAAATGAAAGGACTTTTACTTATTTTGTTAGTGTTATTCAGTGTAATCTTTGTTGCCGGCTGCACGGATGAAGCCGGTTCTCAAACAACCGAACCCACAAAAGAGGTCTCCATCGGCTATGTGCTCTGGGATTCAGAGATTGCCAGTACCAATGTGGTAAAGAAAGTGTATGAACAGGCAGGCTACGATGTAGAGCTCAAGGCCGTTGATGCAGGTCCTCTCTACCAGGCACTGGCCGATGGTAAGGTTGATATGAGTGTCTCCGCATGGCTGCCCACTACGCAGGCAAACTACTGGGAGACCTACGGCGACGACATCGTGCTGGTTGGCAAGAACCTCGAGGGAGCAAAGATCGGTCTTGTGGTCCCTTCGTATGTGACCATTGACTCCATAACCGAGATGAACGATGTCGCAGACAAGTTCAATGGCAAGATTATGGGCATTGAACCGGGGGCAGGTATCATGATCAATACTGAGGTCGTCATCGAGAACTACAGTCTTGACTACATGCTTGTACCGTCGTCGAGTGCCGGCATGGCCGCACAGCTCACCGATGCATATGGGGATGGTGACTGGATCGTTGTCACCGGCTGGACTCCACACTGGATGTTTGTCCGCTTCGACCTGAAGTATCTCGATGACCCTGAGGGTGTGTATGGCGGCGAGGAGTATCTCGGAAGCCTTGCCCGCACAGGCTTTAAGGAAGAGAATCCTGAGGCATACGCCATTCTTGAGCGCTTCCACTGGGAATCCAGGGACATGGAATCCGTGATGCTTGCAATTGAGGGCGGCGAAACCCCTGAAGTTGCCGCAAAGGCATGGATGGATGCAAACCAAGACACTGTTAACTACTGGATCAACGGGTAATTACCCCGATATCTTTTTTAGACGCCACCCACCGGGTATGTGTGAAAGCCGTATCTGTAAGCATGGAGTATTGTGCCTGTGATGTGTTGTAAAACCGGATCACCTGAACATCTCCGGGGTTCACCTCTTCGTCCGGTGCATCACGTCCGCTCTCCTGATGACCGCCATCGCGGCAATGATCTGGGTCGTGGGTTTGAGGGCGTGCCTTGGCCTCATTGCTATCATCTCCGGTCATGTCACAGAGCATATGATCCACTCTGGTCAGGAGAGATTGATATAAATATACATATATAACCTTTCATCATATTTTTTATAAGTCAGTCCCGAATCGTTATTCGACGGTTTTTTGACTTAATGGATGTGTTTATGTGCTAAATTTAAAATCCAAAGGTATTTTTCTTGTTTTGTTAGTGTTATTCAGTGTAATCTTTGTTGCCGGCTGCACGGATGAAGTCGGTTCTCAAACAACCGAACCCACAAAAGAGGTCTCCATCGGCTATGTGCTCTGGGATTCAGAGATTGCAAGTACCAATGTATTAAAGACCGTATATGAACAGGCAGGCTACGATGTGGAGCTCATGGCCGTTGACGTCGGTCCTCTTTATCAGGGCCTTTCTGATGGGCAGGTTGACATGAGCATCTCGTCATGGATGCCCGCCACCCACGCCGCCTACTGGGACACCTATGGTGACGACATCGTGATGGTTGGCGAAAACCTTCAGGGAGCAAAGGTAGGTCTCGTAGTTCCCCAGTATGTGACCATCGACTCAATCGATGAGATGAACGATGTTGCAGACAAGTTCGACGGCAAAATCACCGGTATTGAGCCGGGTGCAGGCATCATGGCGATGACCGAAACCGTCATCGAAAACTACAGTCTTGACTACACGTTGGTGGCGTCATCGAGTGCCGGCATGGCTGCCCAGCTCACTGATGCATACGCAGATGGTGACTGGATCGTTGTCACCGGCTGGACACCCCACTGGAAGTTCGTCCGCTTTGACCTGAAGTATCTCGACGACCCCCAGGGTGTGTACGGCGGGGAAGAGTATATTGCAAGTCTTGCACGCATGGGCTTTAAGGAAGACAATCCCGATGCATACGCTATCCTTGAACGCTTCTCCTGGACGCCCGCTGACATGGAATCTGTCATGCTCGCTGTCGAGGGCGGCGAAACCCCTGAAGTTGCCGCAAAGGCATGGGTGGATGCAAATCAGGACACCGTTATCTACTGGATCAACGGATAATTTCTCCCACTTTTCCTCTTTTTTTGTAATATTTGACACGGGAGCTGCTGCCTTCCCTCCCTGTTTTTTGTCATTCTCTGTTTTTACCCTCTGCCCACCCTTTTTGATTCCCTGCGTTCGGGAATTGGAGGATAGAATGGGCGTATTTTTGCTCAGTATTTTCTGCCGGAAAAATATGGCTGTAATGCCCGTTATTTGCTAAAAATACGATTTATTGCGGACTAATAAGGGGTTGCTGTTGATGGATATTTTGGGAGGATGTATCGGTTGTCTCGATGGAGATCTGCCCGCTCCGGGCTGCTGTGTGGATGCGTTTTTCCGGGGCAAGGATCTGCAGAATGTGCAATTTAAACACTATTTGACTGACGATTCCGAGGTATTGCCCAAAATAATGTAAATCGCAGGCACCGACAATAATACCAGGATGGCCGGTGGAAAGGATTCATCACCAAATCCGTAGATGATGGCATATCACAGGTTATCCTGATGGACAGACGTTCTTCCGGTTGGTATTTGGTTAGCGTGTCAACTATTGTTTCAGATGGGGGTGCATACATTTCCGGAAAAAACAGGATGGTTGAAGAACCGGAGGATCAGATCTGCATCCGGTGCTCGCCGACGATATCACGGAAGAGTTCTTCCTCTTCTCTGATTGTGCACCGTTTGGCAAAGTAGCGGTTGATGTTCTTGATGTCCCGGACAAGGAATGCAATGGCCTTCGGGTGGTTGGGGGTCACTGCCTGTCCGATGTCGATAATGATCGGGTGCTCTCCGTCCCAGAGGATATTGAACTCGGAAAGGTCGGCGTGGACGAGTTCCGCCTCATTAAAGAGGGTCTTCATCGCGGCTGTGATCTCGTCATAGACAGCCTGATAGTCATCCGGCCGGGCGAGACGCAGCTGGGGATAGGCCACCTCGTCTTTGCCCATGAACTCCATGAGGAGGATGTTGCGGTCAAAGTGAATCGGGAGGGGCACCCGGAGGCCTGCATCACGGGCACGGGCCAGGTTGGAGTACTCCTTCTTGGTCCAGGCAAAGATTAGATCCTTTTTGGACTTTTTCACCGAGGAGAAGCGGGGGTCGCCGATAATATACTCGCTCATCGACCGGAAATTGGCCGACTGGATACGGTAGATCTTGATGGCAATAGGCATCTCCTCACCTTCGCCGTAGAAGACGTTTGCCTCTTTTCCGGTGGAGATGGGGCCACCTATCTCCTTAATCTTCTTCTTGTGCACCAGGCGGTAGAGGGATAGGAGGGTGATGTCATCAAAGACGTTCTCGGAGACCTTCATCTGGTCGGCATCCCGTATCCGGACTCCCATCCGCTCGGTTTCGCGGTCAAAGCGTTCAATGAGTGCGTCTCTCTTTCCCATGGTGTATGCATTCTCCTGTATTTGTTGTATGAATTCGCTTACTCACCGTTCATAAATGCACGGGCATCTGCCAGTGCCTCGATGAGTCCATTGGAAACAGCGGCCTTCAGGTCTGCCGGGTGGATGTTTCCTGCTGCGTATGCCGCCTCCATCTCATCATAGGAGGTGAAGGTGACATCACCGCCGAACTTATCCGGGCGGTGTATGCTGACGGTCCCGAGGCGGGGGAAGACGTGGTACTTCAGGATCTGGAGCACAGGGTTCTCCTCTGTCTCCGGCGGGCAGAAGGCCTTCTTCATCTTCTTTGCGATGGTCTCCTCTGAGTCTGCAACCGATATGTAGTTCCCGGAAGAGGAGGCCATCTTCTTTCCGTCAAGGCCGTTTATGATCGGCGTGTGGATGCAGAGCGGCGCCTTTGCCCCGATGGACGGGAGGTGTTCGCGGGCAAGCATGTGAATCTTGCGCTGGTCGATGCCGCCAAGGGCCACGTCCACATTGAGGCGGGCGATGTCGACCATCTGCATGATGGGATAGACCATCTGGGAGACGGTCGGGTTCTCCATCTGGCGTCCGACCTCGTTCATGGACCGGGTGGCCCGGTTGATGGTGATACGCTGTGATAGCATCAGCACATCGAGCTGATACTCAGGGGAGAGCTGGAAGTCACTGCCCATTACAAATTCTGCGTCTTTCAGGCCGACCGCCTCAAAACAGCGGCGGTTGTAGTCTGCCAGTTCCCTGACTTCGTCCATGGTGCCCTTGCGGTTCAGGTAGGCATGGAGGTCTGCCAGGAGGACGACGACCTCGAACCCTGCGTTCTGCAGGTCGATGAGTTTATTGATGGTGACGAGGTGGCCGAGATGAATCTCACCGGATGGTTCGTATCCGGCGTATACCCGCTTCCTGTCCTGTGCAAGGACAGAGCGGAGTTCTTCATCAGTGACGACTTCAACAGTATTTCGCGTTGCAAGCGCGTATGAGTCCATTGTCAGTACTGTGGTGTGCAGCGCATTAATGGTTGCTTCGGGGCGGGGGTTGAGGTGACCGGATCTCTGCAATTCTTACGGTCTCTTCGTTTAAAAGCGAACGATTACCTTATGCATCATAAGTCAACTACAATCCAGCCGATGCCATTGGAAGACAGAATTGAGCTCAGACCTCTTGAAACGGTGGAAGAGGCACTTTCATGTGCATATGCCTCTGAAAAGACTCTTAAAAAAGACTGGCACTCAAAAGAAGAAGATGAGGCATGGAAGAATTTGTAAAGGGCGATCTTCTGATTGTCCCGTTTCCCTTTTCTGATCTCTCCGATTCAAAGAAAAGACCGGTATGATCGATATTCAATCGAACTTACTGACGGGGGTTTTATATGCGGTGGATTACAGGTGGACAGCTATATTCGTCCCAACATGATTTTTACCGCCGACACGTCACTGATATTATACCGGACAGGAAGGGTGAAACCGGAAAAGATGAAAGAAGTCGAAGATATGCTTGTCCGGATTATTACCGGATGAATAAAATCGAAACATGCCACATATTTTTTTAGTCGAATAAGAGGTGGTAACACCCTCTCCCTATTCGACTTACCCTTTCGAGAGATGAGTTTGTATTTCTTTTCTGAAAATATGCACCGGAATATGAGTGAAGTGGCAGACTTGGGATTTAGTCAAAATTTAATGACCTTGTGGGTAACCGATATTTACAAACAGGTCAATAAAAACTGACTGGATTAGTGGAGGCAGATGCATTATGGAGGAAGTGGTGATGAAAAAATATCTTGAAATGGTGCCTGATGAGCTAAGGGAGATGGTGTGCGGCCTTTCCGATGAGAAACACTGGGCTTTGTACATCGCCGTTTTGAAAAATGAGATGATGACATTCAGTGAAATTAAGACTGAATTCGATGAACATCAGCAGACACTCTCAAATATCCTAAAGGATCTCGCAAAAGCCGGTTTGATCATCAAAAAGGCAAACACGCTCGAAAAAATGGCTGACAAAAGAAAATCATTCTACACGCCAACGGACGCCGGAGAAATATTTATTGAATGTTTAATGGAAAGTATGCTCTCATCCAAAAAGATCGTCCAAGTCATATGAGGAATATAATCTGCGGATCACTGTTAACAAAAACTCCGATTGATCTGTTGGCTCTGCATGGATGCCATCTGCATTTAAATCACAATCGGCCACCCGGCACACGATCCGGAATATGAATGTCCCCCGGTCCATACAGTCCGGTAAAACAGAGAGCCGCTACAATAGTCAGAATAGTCAGTGGAAAAAATAGTGTTCCCCTGATAAAACAAGTGAGAAGATTGCGTCTTCGCCGTCACCCTGCAAGACAAGAAAATAGTGCCTCTGCCAGCTCCTCCAACACCCCATTTTCGTTTGAGAAATATTTAACTGTTTTAAAAGAAATCATCTCAGTATGCGAATAAGGAATCGGGCATCCATATGTATATCACTGGCACTGATATTTTCATTTCTGCTGATATGTGTGCCTTCCGCTGCCATTGTTGCGGAATTAACGAATGGAACGCTTTCTGAATCCCTGAATGAGGGGGAATTAATACAATATACGATTGAAGTGAGTAGCATCCCCAAGCAGGCACGGATTATAGAGATAAATACTGATCTCATGCCTGTACCGGACACGAATCTCTGGCAGACAGAAGGGAGTGGTTTTAATGTATCTGGAGGGGACGAGGCATTAAACGACCATAAAATTGAGCTTACCGAGGTCGGAGAATTCCCGGACAAAATTACCGTAAGCGTATATGGCAGGGTGCCGGTGCTGACATCGGTTGAAATTGTTGACGGCGTTGTGGTAACAAAAAGAATCACCCAGACAACAGGGTATGTCTACTACCACATCGAGGCGCTTGATGAAAACCGTGATATTCTCGGAACAGGCACAACAGATACATTTTCGGTTACAATCCCTGATGACGAAGAGTTCATGTCACGGCTGAACGCAGTCACAGACCCTGATATGAGAGCGCTTATCGATGACCTCTACTCCAGAGGGCTCAGGGATGAGGCAGAAGACCTCTTACAATTCGCAGAATCGCCAGAAGATGCAAGCATTCCGGTTACAACAGCGATTCTGATTGCAGTTGTGCTTCTTGTCGCAGGATTTACAACCGGAATGGTATTCGGCCGGATAAGGGCCAAGAACATGCAGGATTTTCATAATGAATACAAGGGGGACTAAAAACAATGGCTCATGATGATATAATCGAGGGAAAAGCCTTCCAGATGCCTGATGAACTGACCGTCGTTGCCATAGGGGGGTGCGGAAAAAAACTCATATCAAACCTGTATGACCACGAATGGTTCTTAAAGCACTATCTTTCAGACGGAAAACGTCTCACCCTCTACACGATAGACACCGACTCAAACCAGAGAAAGGACGACATAGCACGATCAGAAGAGGTCAGGGCGAAGGTCGGCGGGATTCAGAAGACAAACAACCAGATGGGAGGGAGCGTAAAGAGCTATCATTACCACCTCCCTGACCTTGCCAATGTCGAGCGTGTGTCGTCCCTGACATCAAAGGGGATTGCCGAGCAGATCAAAAACAGGCGTGAACGCCCTCTTGTTGACGTATGGTGGATGAATGATCCCGAATACGGATTCGACTACCAGATGCTCAAGCAGATCGACAAAAACATCGTAGACGACTTCGGCGGGGGAGTACACCGCAGGCGTGCCATATCAAAGGCGGTGTTCTACAAGGCAATCACCCAGGGCGGAGAGCAGTTCCCGTCGTTTCAGGGCCACGGTCCTGTTGCCATCGTTGTCGGTCTCGGAGGCGGTACCGGCTCAGGGATGTTTATCGATCTTGCCCGCTACATCAAGGAAAAACGCGGCCAGGAGTCAAAAATCTGGCTCTTTGTGGTGCTTCCGGCGGCAAGCGAGGGTGAAAAGGAGCAGCTAAACGCTGCTATCGCACTCTCGGAGATTGAATATCTCAACATGAAGGACGACAAGCTCTTCAACTACATCATCGTCTCATCCCTGAGCCCCACCGGCTACGTGGACGGGGGGGACCGGAAGCAGGAGGTCGTCGAGTTTGACTCCTCCTTCCCCTACATGTTCATCAACTCCTTCTACCTCCCGACGGCCGACATATCCGCCATCGTGGACGCCAAAAAGGACTATTCCGGTTTTATCTTTGCGGATTCCCATGTGATAGAGTACCCTGTTGAAAACCTGCGATCCCTGAAGAAAGGCTTTGAGGACGTGATCGAAAGCCTATCGGGAATTTCACAGAACAGGGAGAAGATCCTGAAAGAGGTCACTGACTTTATCGCAACCAGTGAAACCCTCTGCCCTGAGGAGTTTTCAAAGACTGATACCGAGATCACCCACGATGACGTAAACCTCTACCGAAAGGAGATCGAGAAGGTAAAGAAGGTCTGGGAGAACGAGATCACCGATCTCTTAAACTTCAAGACGCAGTCCATTATCGAATCGGCGATCACCAACAACATGCCCGAGGAGCTGAAGGACATCTCCTCTGTTAAGGATTTTGATAAACTCTCGGAGTATGTCACACGGCTCAGGAGATCCCTTGAAAACGAGAGCAAACCGCACGAGAATGCAAAGGATCAGGAGTTATACGAAGTCATCAAAAAGAACCTCCAGCTCCTGGAGGAGATGTCCGAACTCCAGAAGAAGACGCTCTCGGTAAACGGAAAATCCGCAAGAACTGCACTTGTAAATATCATACGTGGCGAGGAGAACTTCGGCAAGGTATCAGGCATGCTCTCATCCCGCCAGTCGGCACTGAAAGGCGAAATAAGCGAGGCCGATGTCAGGGTCAAAAACAAGCGCTCAGAACTGGTTGATATTACAAAAGAGCAGAACAGGATGCTTGACCTCATCAGGTCTGAAGTCAACGCACTGGCAAGACCTGTCGATGATTATGTTGCACTCGGCCACGGCACAGCCGCTGCCGCCGGTCAGGACTCCATAGAAGTTCTCGAACGGGCATTTCTGGAGAAGTTTTCCACCCTGCTCATTGTCCTGCAGGAGAAGCTTAACCAGTCGGAGAAGAAGAAGGCAAAGCCCATTAAACGTGCGGCATGGCTCTCATCACTTTCGCTCGGAGACCTTCAGGGGGATATCGAACAGATCGAGCAGGCGACGTCGTCAGACTTCTCCTACCTAAAGGATCTGGCAGAGTCGGTATCCCTCTACTTCTACAACGACTACATGCTCAGGGTAGCCAGGAAACAGGGATTT
Organism: Methanogenium sp. MK-MG; assembly: GCF_009914725.1. Taxonomy (GTDB): domain Archaea; phylum Halobacteriota; class Methanomicrobia; order Methanomicrobiales; family Methanomicrobiaceae; genus Methanogenium. The sequence goes on along the minus strand of NZ_JAAAWJ010000007.1, from coordinate 7,068 downwards.
ACTGACAGTCTTTTGGGAAAGAAACTCAACTCCGAGATGTTCAGAAGCGAGAAGGCGACAAAGGAGGAGAGGATACGCAAGATATCCCAGATGCATCCCGGAAAGATATCCATACGCGACCCCTTTGAGGTCTTCATACAGGACAAATTCCTTACCCGTGAGTTCGACACCCGGCTTGGCTCTTTGAGGGAGGGGACAATTGCACCTCTTCTCTCGCAGTTCAACCTTGAATCGGAAGAGAAGGCAGAGCTGATCCGGTCCTTTTCCGGAAGGGACACCGCATCGGTTCTCACGAGCATCAGGGAGACACTGACAGAGATCGTAAACAGCCGCGAAGGCTACACCTCAAAGACTGGGAACATCAACACCGATATTGACTCTCTGATCCAGTCGCAGAAGCAGATGCAGCAGCAGATCGAATTTTTGGAGAAGACTGACAATCTGGTGAGCGCCACCTTTGACTCAAGAAAGAAATTCAATGCAGAAGTGAATGCGTATGAATCCGGCCTGAGGAGCATTGACGAGAAGAGAAAGAGCGGAAACGTAACCATCGAGGGGATGTACCGGACGTGGTTCGGTGAGATTAACCCCAACATTCTCTCACTGCTAAACGATGACTCAGATCTCTCTGTTCTTGACTATGACGAAGAGGGAAAACTCGAGATTGAGAAGCTCTACAACATTGTGCAGTGGAAGTACAAGGAGCTTGTCGATGCACACAAACTTGGTATCAACAACATATCCATCGGATACGGGAGTGCCGGTACCGAGAGATGGAGCTTTGACAAGGCCGCCCTTGTCGCATCGTCACCGTCCCACTGGCTCTCACAGCTGATAGACAACAAAGGCAGTGACTTCAGGCGCAATCTGGTAAAGTCCCTGGACTTAAAAGGTGTCGACAGCGCCAAGGTCAACTCGCACAACTACACCAAGCCCTGGGAGATATCGCTCACGTTCTTTGCAGCGGCAAGTTTCCTCGACAACATATCTCCCCTGACAACAGGCGGAGGATACTGGGAGAAGTACGAGAAGGCGAGGAACAATATCCTCCACCATGCCCTGTACCTGCACGAGGGGAAGTACGTTGTCCGTGATAAGACCCTGCTGTTAACCGAAGCAGCAGAGATCGCAGACCTTGAATCCGGTGACAAAGCACAGATTGAAGAGGCAAAGAAGAGGGTTCTGGACTTATACACGGTAAAGGATATCAAAGAGGCAGTCAGGGAATGATCATCAACAATAAAAGAAGACAATTGTATCTTCTTTTAGGTCTCCCTCTAAGCATCATTGTCGCCTGGATATTCACAACCGTGGCCCCGGTCTTTAAGCTCCACCCTCCAGGATTTGGGTTGACGGTTTTGGTTGAATTTTTATGCGGTCTTTTCTTCATCATCGCGGTGGGCATGCTCTTCAATGAGGATTCCCGGATAAACGGTGTCATATACGCGGGCATATTTGCTTTATTACCGGTCTTTTATGTCTATTCTTCGCCATGGGCGGATGTCAGTCTCTTACTCCTCATCTTCTCATTAGGCATCCTCTGCGGTGCGGTCTTTGTCGCACAGGCGGTTCTCACAAACCGTTACGACAATCTTGCAACATCCGCCAAGGTGCTCTTTACCCTGTTCTTTGCAATCATTGTCGGTTTTCTTGCCTATGAACTGTATATAACGGCCCTCGCACCGGATACAGCAGTCAGTGAGGCATATGCGACACAGAGCATCTTCTTCTTCGGTACGGGTATTGTCCTTTCTTTGATCCTCTACTGGCTTGCAATAAAGATCACCGTCGGGGTGAGGGCGTCTGAGATATTTATATTCGGCCCGCGATCATCCGGGAAGACATATTTTGTTCTCGGCCTCTGGAGCTACATATCGGAGCATTTCGACAAGGGGCATTCAAATGAGGGCGTTGTCTTAACGGGTGATCCGAATGACGAAGGCGACGCACTGCGCATATCAAATCTGTATGCAAACATCCTCGACGGGAAGATACTCTCACGGACATACCGCTACCAGATGGTGATGTACCAGCTTACCGGGAAGAAGTACGGGTTAATTCCTGTCAAATGGACGGTTGTGGACTATGCAGGCGAATATTACGATGAGTTAAACGAGATCAACTTCAAAAAGGCCGTCTCCCTGTTAAGCGAACAACTCGGTATGCCTTTGGGTGAGGTCAGAAAGAGTGCGGGGACGATTGATTTTGTCAGGTACATCAAACTGCACCACTCTGAACAACTTATTGACCCGGAGTTTACCAAAAGCGTCATCATATCGACGATGTACGGCAACTTCCTGAGGGCAGGCAAGGTCATCTTTTTGATTGACGGCGAAAAGATCACCGACAGCAGAAAAGGTCATGCACAGCTTGCACGGGAGTTTGGCGGGTATATGAAGACCCTTATTGACCTTGAAGGGAAGAATTACTTCGGGTTTTTCGGGTCGAACAAAAAATACGCCCTCGTTGTTACCAAAACGGATCTGGTCTTCTGGAAGAACAAGGAGATACGAAACCTGCTTCACTCAATGAATGCCGGTAAATTATCCGACATTCCTGAAAAGTCCAGAGAGGCACTGGATATCGAGAACAGTCTCTTTGATATCCTCAGTTCAAACAAGGTCTTTAAAAATCTGGTAAACATGATGAACGACATATCAATGTATTTTGTTGCTGTCTCTGTTGATGCATCGGCAGAACCCTTCCCGACAGAGGAAGGATTTGAAGAGGAAATTTCCCCGACAGGTCTTGCACCGTGGAGGTTTTCGGAGATATTCAAATTCGGCCTGTAAGGTCAGTAATTCTTCAGGGGGGTTAATCGAAAACAATGGATGATTCATACGGTATATTCACAACAGACGGCGAGACTGTCGCAGGCGGTCTGCATGACGAGTATGTAACAGATCTTGCAGAGAGACTTGACGAGAGCACGGCATCGTTGTATATCAGCACAAAAAACGGCATCGTTCTGCTCGGGACTGCGGTAAACGTGCAGAAGAAGGGGAGAAGGCCTGACACGTTCATATATCTTGAGAGAACCGGGTGGAGCGGGGGACTGCCGCCGCGAATTGATCTCCCCTTTATCCATGCGTTTTACGGCCGGGTCATGAGAAGGCTCTCAGAAATAGAGTATGAGGTGCGTGATCCCGCATCATACGGTGATTTCTTTGATGAACGCCACAAACAGGCAATAACCGGCCTTCTGAATTCAAATGCCGCGGACTACTCTGTCGGCAGGCTGCTTCTTGGAAAGGAGGTGGTCTGCGTTTCAGGTGACCGCTCGAAGTCTCTCGATTTTGCTGTTGCTGTTACAGAGAAGCTTCATTCCTTTCTGTCCTCGGGGTTTACCATCGTTGTTGCAAAGAGAACCTTCCGGGACGCAGACCTGCTGGTGACAGAGAAGTCATCCGGAACGGTTCATATCGACCTGAACACTGAACGGATAAATGATCCGGAGTGGGAGGATATCTACCGAAACATGGGTATCTTCGCACAAAACCCTGCCATCAGGCAGAGACTTTCAGGGGAGACGTCACGAAGAACTATTACGGAGCGGCTGGTTTCCGAGTACAAAAGAAACAAAAAAATGTCGCCCGGCATGGAAGGCCGTTTCGGGGAATTTCTGACCCGGGAGAAGATTGGCATCGTTGACCGATCGTTCCGGGATCTTTCATCCCCTGCATATGAACCACAGGAAAAAAAGCTACCGGAACACCCGAAAGAGTCGGACTACGGCAAATGGAAAATTAACGATTATGACCGGGAGGGTCTTGAACGCGAGTATGAGAAGCATATGGAGGAGGAAAAAAAGGCCAAAGTTCGCCTGCTGGCCGTTGTGGGAGTCTGTGCCATTCTTCTTGCAGCCGTAGTGTTTTTCTTTGTCATCCCTCCGGGATTTATAACTCCCGGTCATAATACAACCGGAATCCCGCATATCACGCCTTCGGCAACGATTGCTCCTGATATGTCCCTTATTATAACGCGGCTGAACACAACGCCGGGCAATATCCCCGCCAATCTGTCGGGATTCGGAAGTGCATACGATATCATGGTCTTAACTCCTCAGGACGTGACCATAGCCGTGAACGCGGATTACCAACCGGAACGGTCGTATTACCTGATGAGATACAACCAGTCGGTATATGCATGGGCTCTGGTGAACACCACGCTTCTGATATCCGGAGACTCGGCAACGTTCTTCATACCGGATTCGGGAATATACCGCCTCTTCACTGATAGGGAAGACAGTATTTAATGAATGATAAAGGGCTGATCTCTGCAACCGGATGGCACAGACGGGCATCGTTCATGAGAAATATTTCGGCAATGAGAATCATCTCCTGTATCATTTTTCTTCTGCTCATACAGGCGGCAGTCTCACCTGCCAGTGCGGATATACAGAAAGGCACGATATCTGTTACATCAAATCCACAGGGGGCGGATATCTATCTGAATGACGAGTTCCTCGGCCTTCAGACGAATACGGTGATTAAGGATGTCTTTCCGGGCATTCATTATATCCGGCTTGAGCTGCCGGGTTACCGGACATGGGAGACGATATTTGAGGTAAAGGAGGGGCAGACTGCCTACATCAGCCATAATATGGAGCCGGTGGTGGGCGATGCGTTCTCGGTATCAACAACACCCGAGGGTGCACGGATATTTATCGACGGGGCATTCTACGGCATATCGAATACCATCCTCTACGAGCTTCCCGCAGGCCAGCACCGCGTGCTCCTGCAGCTTGACAATTACTCCGACTATGCAGCAACGGTAACAATAAACGAAGGCATGTCGCAGTCGCTGGTGCATACGTTTGAGCCCGTATCCACGCTGGGAAGGATTACGTTTGAGTCTGTCCCGTCGAACGCTGAAATTTATCTGAACGGAACGTTTGAAGGCAACACCAGAAAGACGCTTGAAGATGTTCTGCCGGGAACCTATGATGTTGTCATCAAAAAAATTGGATATGATGACTGGACCGGCAGGGTTGATGTTGCGGCGGGAAGGATATCGGAGGTGAAGGCTGAGCTTTCGCCTGCAAAGGTCATACTGTCTGTTCACACCGCACCCGAAGGTGCCCGCGTTTCCGTCGACGGCGTTCTTTCAGGCAGCACCCCTATCGAAATCCCGGTCGGACAGGGGTTACACACGGTCTTTATAGAGAAGTTTGGCTACGGGAGTGCTGAAGAAGAGGTGGATGTCGGTGCGGCAGGTGCCTCTGTTTCATTTAATCTTGTTTCAATGGCGCCGGAGGCCATCGCAGAGGCGGAACGGGTGGTCTCTGAAAACCTTGCCTACAGCCCGAAAAAGGCCCGGGCACTCTTAGATGATGCAAAGAAAAGGTATGCGGCAGGCGATGCACCGGGTGCGATAGACTACGCGGAGTCTGCCATTGCTGCCGCCGTTGACGTCGACGGGGACGGGGTTTTAAATCCGCGTGACATCAGTCCGAATCTTCACAATGCCGTCATATACGTATCTCCGTTTATTCTTGTGCTTCTCGTCCTGGTATTTTTTGTAAAGGACTTTGCAGGGCACAGGGTAAAACCCGAGATCGTTGTGCACATCCCGGTGACCCTGCGGGAAAACGATACGCTTGCACGGGCTGAGGTTACCGCCGATGTCACCGGGGGGCCCTACCGGGGTTTTGTCTGCACCGTCTACATTGACGGCGTTTCGGTCGACCACTTCACCGACCCCGGAAGATATGATGTGCCACTCTCTGGAAGAAGCCGGGGTGTTCACCGTTTTATGGTGGACCTTCAGGTTGCCAAGGAGCGATACGGCAGAGCCGGGAAGAAGGTGGAGAAGACCTTCATCGTTGAACCGGTGGAGCAGGTGCATCATGTTCCGGATCAAAAAGACGATGGCGAGGGGACTGTTGTTACGGAAGACGACCGCTCAGGACTTGATACGTTGTATGAGGGGAAGGGAGCTGATGCTGCCAGTAGGGACGATGATTCTGAAGATTAAGTCAGTGGATAAATCATCATCTTATTTTCAGAAATCGGTTCTAATAGATTATTATTGAATAATAAACCATACTCACTCATGGAGGATTATACAATTGTCCGGGAAATTGGTAGGGGGGGACAGGCAGTTGTCTACGAAGTCGAAGATAGTCAGGGAACGAAATATGCACAAAAAATATTGAATTCTACTGATGAATCAGCTAAAAAAAGATTTGAAAGAGAAATCCGGCTGGTCTTAAATATAAGTCATAAAAATATCGTGCCCATTTTGTCCTTTGATACAAGCAGCGAGATGTATTCATATATCATGCCGCTGGGGGATGGAAATTTAAAAAAATATCTCAATGAAACATCCGGTGAGTCAGAATTATGGATATTTAAAGAAATACTGGAAGGGGTTAAGGCAGCCCATGACGGAGGAACTATTCATCGAGATCTAAACCCCAATAATATACTTTTATTTGCAAAAGATGGTGAAAAATTGCACGTAGCAATAACTGATTTTGGATTAGGGGTTTTAAGCGAAAGAGATACCACAACTCTTACGGCAACCCATGGTATGGGCACCTATCAGTATTGTTCTCCTGAACAATTGAAAAATGCAAAAGATGTCGATTTGCGGACTGATATTTATTCATTAGGGGTGATATTATCAAATATTTTGACCGGCTCTCCTTTTGGTACTGTCGAACCATCCGAGATCCCTGAGAAATATCGTCACATTGTTAAAAAATCCTGTGATCCGGATCGAACGAAGAGATATCAATCCGTTGATGAACTTTTGGAAGCTATAGAATCTATTGAAAACGGAGCCTATGACCGGCCTGAAGATGCCTTACAAGAAGAAGTTGAATTAACGAAAAGAAATTCACAATACTTCTCTGAAGGAACGAAAAATATAATCAACATCTATATTCAAAATTTGTCGGATCAATCATTGTATAAAGATAATTTACCCAACACGGAATTTATGATCTTAAAAACAATGATTGATCCCAAACTCCGGTTGAAAATTAGGGCTCACATTCCAATTCTCTAAGAATTTAGCTACATTGCCAATATGAAAGCTATAGCACCCAAAGATCTATATGCA
>NZ_JAAAWJ010000069.1 GCF_009914725.1 Methanogenium sp. MK-MG | reverse complement strand
TCCCCCATGCCACGAACCGCCTCACCCAGCTGCCAGTAGATCTCCGGGTGAACGGGGCTGGCAAAGTTCAGGCAGTTTACCACGCAGAGAGGTGCGCTGCCGACACAGGCAAGGTTGGCGGCATTTTCATAGACGGTGTTTGCCGCACCTTCATATGGTTTCAGCTCAATATGCCGCGGGGAACAGCCACAGGAGAGGGAAAGGGCACTGTCGCCCAGCCGGAGAAGCCCGGCCCCGCCTGCAACAGAGACCGTGCGCAGCTGCACATCGTGGTCATACTGGCGGGAGATCCAGTCCTTGCGGACCACATCAGGGTGAGAGAGGACCGAAAGACAAAGGTCTTTGATATCCCCTTCCGGTACCTGATACGGGCGTTCATGCGAATACGGCTCAGCATGCCATGCCTCACCCGGCGCCCCTTCCACCAGCAGATCGATCGGCAGGTCACAGACGACATTGCCTTCAAAGGTGACGATGTAGCGTGCTTCCTCGATCACTTCACCAATATCGCGCCATTGCAGACTGTACTTCTCCATGATGGCCGCAAGTGCCGGAATGTCATCTTCTGCAACCTCCATTAGCATCCGTTCCTGGGATTCGGCAAGCATGATCTCCACCTCATTCATGCCGGTCTCCCGCAGGTGAACACAACCAGCCTCAATACGGGCCCCATAGCTGGAGGACATCTCAGACGATGCGCCCGCGAGTCCCGCCGCACCCAGGTCACGGCACGCCACTATCTTCCCGGTGGCTGTCATCTCAAGTGTTGCGTCAATGAGTAGTTTTTCGGTATACGGGTCGCCGACCTGCACACAGGGCCGGTCTTCTGCCTCAGCATCCTCTGATAGATCACGGGAGGCAAACGATGCCCCGCCGAGACCGTCTCTTCCGGTGGACGCCCCGTAGAGGACCAGCCGGTTGCCGGGCTTCTTTACCCGGGCTGTGAGATATCTCTCCGGGTCCACGATTCCCACACAGACGACATTGACAAGGGGATTGCCGGAGTACCCTTCATCGAATGCCACCTCACCCCGTACGACCGGGACACCGATACAGTTGCCATAGTCACCAATTCCCTGCACCACATGCTCAAGCAGATACCGGTTCTTCTCCTCGGTGATCGGGCCAAAGTAGAGAAGGTCCATGAGGGCAATCGGTTTGGCCCCCATGGAGATGATATCTCTCACAATGCCACCGACTCCGGTCGCAGCCCCGTCAAAGGGATCCACATAACTGGGGTGATTATGGGATTCCATGCCAATTGCAAGTGCGATATCGTCTGAATATTTCACAATGGCTGCATCATCTCCGGGTCCCAGAAGTACATTCACGCCAGTGGTTGGCAGGGTCTTCAAAAATGCCTTTGTTGAACGATAACTGCAGTGTTCACTCCAGAGATTTTCAAAACAGGCGTATTCAAGCGGGGTTATGGGCCGCTTCAGTTTTTCTTCCAGATAGGCAAGGTCTCCGGCAGATACCATGATGCAGAATGGTTAGACACCTGCGCTAATAATGGTGTGCATATGGCATCCTGCAGGCAGACAGGGGCAGAATCTGCAGGCCGGAAAATACAGTAGAATTTCCCCGGCTCACCCGGGGCATGCAAAAAGCACTATTAATATACTACAGTACAAAGGGTACCAGCATGTCCGATCCATATGAAGCGTTGCTTGACCATGCCTATGAAAATATCACTGAGACCTCCGGTGATGAGGGACGGTTTATTGTACCTCCGGCAAAGGTGTTTATTGAGGGGAAGACGACTGTCTTCGATAACTTTGCAGAGATTGCGTCAATCCTTCGCCGTGATCCGGATCACCTGATGAAGTTTCTGCTGGGTGAACTGGGAACATCCGGCAAGATAGACGGAACACGGGCAGTCTTCAACGGTAAGTTTGAATTTGACCTGATCAAGAGCCTTGTGAACAAGTACACAGAAGATTACGTCATCTGTTCTGAATGCGGCAAACCCGACACCCGCCTCGTAAAGGACGGACGGATCACTCTCCTGCGTTGTGATGCCTGTGGCAGTCACAGGCCGGTCAGAAAGCGCCGTGCACGTCCTGAATCTGTAGCAAACCAGCTGGAAGAAGGCAAAGAGATGACTGTGGAGATACAGTCCATCTCAAAGCGTGGAGATGGCGTGGTCAGAATCGGCAAATACACGATGTATGTGAGCGGCGGAAAACCCGGCCAGAAAATACAGATCCGCATCACCCGTGTGGCCGGTTCCATTGTCTTCACCGAACGGATGTAATATCACCCTTTCCTCTTTTTACATTTTTTTGCGGCTTTTGCTCTTTTAGCTGCTTTTGTACTGGTTCTGCAAGGTTATATCAGATGATCTACAGGTACCGCACACCTGCCGGATCCGAAAAAAAGAGTATTATTTTATCTCTGAGTGTTCAATTGCGTCCAGCAGTTCAGCGCAGTCTGCACTGATTCGGCGTGCTGCATCAATGATGACCGAAATGGGATCTACGCCGTCTTTGGTTGAAACAAACAACTCCGGGTCAGTGAAATCAAACTTCGGATTATAGGATGACACATCCACATGGGGGTCTGTGAGGATCTCCTGATTCAGAGCATTCATATATGTGTGGCTCTCACCGACAAAGAGGATCTTCACGCTGTCAGCATTGAGCTCAAGAATTTTGATCTCCATAAGTATTGTATAGTTCTGTGGACGAACGGCTAAATATATATGGGTGACCCCCGGCAGATGAGGCAGGAACCATCCTCTGCGGAGAATACCGCGATGTTTCTCTCAGAGCACAAACGTATCCCCGTCATACCCAATATGCGGCGCGTCCCACCCTATTTTATGTGAGAGGTGAACAAGGCGGAAATCCTTTGCATGGAGTTCACCGGCAAGAGAGACCGCCTCTGAATAGTTCATGTGCTTCGGGTGCACGATGCCGTCCGGGAAGAGCGCGTCAGCAAAGAAAAGGTCACATCTGTCCAGCAGATCTTTTGTCCGCTGCGGGATGTCAGGATTCGTATCTGCCGTATACCCGACACGGGTGTCTCCGTCCTCTATCAGAATGCCATATGTTGGTGTGGGAGGATGATTCACTGCCCCAAGGGTGATCTGCAGGCCCCCCAGCGTGAACGGGACATACGGCTCCTGCGGGTGGGCAGCAAAATGAATGAAATGGAACTGTTTTTGCATGTATGCCACCACCCCGGGAGCACCATATCCGGGCGGGTATTTCTGCACCCGGTAAAAATCATTAAACCCGGCAAAGTGATCATAGTGCCCATGAGTCCAGAGCACAGCATCAATATGGGGTGCACCCACACGGAGCAGTTGCTGACGGAGGTCAGGTGAGGTGTCAATGAGGAGGTTAAACCCCTCATGCTCCACCAGAAGAGAGGTACGAAGGCGTCCCCTCCCGGATGCGCTGCCTTCGGCACATATCGGGCAGGTGCATCCGACAAGAGGGGTGCCGGTGGTATCACCGGTCCCAAGCAGTGTAATTGTTACCGTCATCCGAAAAGACACCTGAACTTCAGATACTGCTCCGGATGATGTGGCGGTTCTTGAGATTCTGCATGCCGACTTCGATATCCTCAGCGGTTACCTCATGCCGGTTGTCCGTGAGGGCAGCCATGATCGCTTCTTTGATCATCATCCGCAGGTCTGCACCGGAGAACCCTTCGGTCTCCTCAGCAACGGAAACAAAGTCGCAGTCGCACTCAATCAGGGACGTGACCGCACGCAGGATGTCCTCCCGCATCGCCCGGTCAGGCATGGGGAACTCCACTACATCATCAAAGCGCCGCCATGCCGCTTCGTCCAGCAGAGCTGGGTGATTGGTTGCCCCGATGAGAAGGACACCGTTCTTGACAAAACTGACCATATCGATGTTCTTCAGAAGCATGTTCACCGCCCGCTTCATTGCAGCGTTATCATCTGTCAGGCGGGATTTTGCCACAAAATCAAACTCATCAATAAAGAGAATACAGGGAGAAAGACGCCGGGCCAGCTCAAATATACGATCGATATTCTTGGATGTCTCGCCCAGGTACTGGGAGGTGATCATCGCAAGACGGACTTCAAGGAGTGGCATATGCAGTTCACGGGACAGGGCAAGCGCAAGGGATGTCTTTCCGGTTCCGGGAGGACCTACAAAGAGAAGTTTTCCAAATTCATATACCCGGTGATCACGGAGGAAATCCCGGTTTTTGAGCGCCACATCGATCTTTTTGATCGTGTCCATCTGCCCCTTCGTGCAGACAAGATTGTCCATACTGAACTCCATCTCATCCGGCGCGTAGATGATGATAAGGTCACGGGCATTGCGCATCTCCTCAGACTCAGCAACGATAGGGGCAATCTTTGCCTCTATATACTCAACCGAGTCTTCAAACCGCCCGGTCTTCTTCAGTGCATCCTGATAGGAAAATGTGCCGATATTATTTTTTTCTGCATATAATGCAAGTGCAGGATTCTGCTCTATCGATCTCTTTCCCCCTTTCTTTACAAACCACTGCATCGCAGGTGCAAGCGCGGTGATGGAGAGGCGCTGCCCAAATTCGTCATAGTCAACAAAAGGGTTTGCGCGCAGATGTTCATATGCACCGCTCACTCCCATCTCACGTTCAAGCAGACCTTCGCTGATCACCAGCGGCCGTTTAAATTCTGACGCTGCTCCGGAGACTCCGGTTATTTTCCGTAATTTCTGCGGCAGATCATTCTTCGTGATCTCGGGAATTTCATTGGCGATTGAGGCCGTCAGAAGAATCTCCATGAGATCAAGAACCATTGAATCAGCATCATCAGACATGCGTAACAGGAGATATACTACGCAGAGAGCAAAAAAGGTTGGTTAAAGGGTCGTTGCCACACAGCCATCTTCGGTGACAATGAGGGTATGTTCTGCCTGGGAGACCAGTGACCCGGGAATGTCGTGAAGGACAGGATAGCCCCGTACCACGCCGCTCCTCTTCAGAGTGGAGAGGGCAAGATCGATCTTATCACCGGTCAGCCAGCGCCGGGAGAATGGCAGGGAGCGCCGATCACGGATCTGGTTCATGACCCGCTTTGCGGATGCCAGCCGTACACCCCGGTTTGCTGTCTGGCTGTAGATCAGCGTCCGGGCGCCGTCTGAGACCATCCCTGTCCCACTGGAGGCAAAGGGTTCAACCGCAAAGACCATGCCCTCTTCAAAGACTGCCCCGCCTGTCATGGCAACATTGGGAATCATCGGATCACCATGGAGAGAGTATTGTGAGAGACCGTGGCCGGTGAGATTTGCCACCGGACGAAAGCCTCGCGACTCGATCTCATGCTGGATTACCGTGCCCAGTTCTCCCGAGGTGGCACCCGGACGAACCAGTGCAATGGCCGCGTTGAGGGCTGCCCGTGATGCCTCTACGAGGAGGGCGTTGTCGCCAAGGTCAACGGTCTGTGCCGTGTCTGCGACATAACCGTCGATATGAACCCCGAGATCTACTTTTACCACATCGCCCTCAGAGAAGAGGCGTTCATCCCCCGGACCTGCGGTATCATGAGCCGCATCCTCGTTTATAGATATATTGAGCGGAAAGGCAATCCCGACACCTTCATCAAGTATGGCCTGCTCAATGGTGTCCACCAGTTCCAGGATAGAAGCGTCCGGGACAACCATTGCGGCAGCTTCCTCACGGAATCGCTTTGCAATCGCCCCTGCTTCCATATATGCAGAATAAATATCATCGTTCATACGATCAGTCTTCTCCTGTATTTCGTGTAACAGGTGAAACCATCTTTGGTTATAACACCAAGGTTCTCCAGCCGCACCCCGCCGGTCTTCCGGTAATAGAGACCGGGTTCAACGGTGATTACATTTCCCGCCACAAGAGGAGTGTCAGCCCGCGGGGAGAGGGACGGCCCTTCGTGGATCTCCAGACCGACCCCATGGCCAAGGCTGTGGATAAACCCTTCATCTCCGGTCGTATACCCCCGTTCCGTAAAATGATCAACTACGGCATTGTGCACCTCTGCACCGGTGATGCCTGGTCTGAGCATCTCTTCGGCGAGCGTCTGGCCGTCGCGGACGGTGTCATATATTTCCTGTATCTCAGCTGAAGGTTCCCCTTTTACAAACGTCCGGGTCATATCTGCAAAGTATCCGGTCTTCTCGTCCTGAGGGAAGACATCAATAAGAATGGGTTCGTTTGGAAGCAGGGTGCCTGACCCGACGTTATGCGGCTGGGCGGTTTCCTTTCCGCATGAGACGATGGTGTCATGTGCGGTGCACCCGTGCCGGAGCAGCCAGCAGTGCATCTCCCGCCGGAGGATATCAGAGGTCAAGGGAGCATCCTCATGCCAGAGGGCCCCGTCCCTCACCGCAGCATTACGGATGATCGCCTCAGCAAGCGCCATCACCTCGTTTGTCCGTTCCTGGGCTGCACGGATTGCATCACATTCACGTGGGTTCTTCACCTCCCGCATGGCCTCAACCGTGTTGGTATCGACCGTGACCCGGCAGAATAACCGGATATCTTCAGCCATGGCGAGGGGGAAGGTGCCCGGGACGATGATATCTCCGCCTGCATATTCATATGCCATGCGTGCGGCGGCCCGGCGGGGACTGACCTCCTCTTCGAGGTAGGTAAAGAACCCGGCATCCCCCCGGGTAATGGCATCACAGGACGCTTCGTCCTGCGCCCGCCCGATCTCCATCTGAGGGACGATGATGACACCATCCTCTCCCCGCTTTTTAATATAGAAGATGGGATCTGAGATGACGAACTGTGTCAGATACCGCATATCGGGATCATGGGAAGAGGCATAGATGACGTAAGCTGCCGCCCCTGCCTTCTCCATTGCCTCATCGAGTGTGTCCATGCCTGAATATTGCCGACCAAAGCACAAGTAATTTTATCCTGACAGGTTGATGTATGGATAATGGACGAGTCAGCAAAGCAGGTCTTCAAGATGAAGTTTGCAAAACTCACCATGGTCCTGAACGGAATTTTTCTTCTCGCGGCACTTGCCATCCTCGCTGCATTCAGGGTAATACCTGTCTACAGTTACCTGATCGCAGGTATCTGCGGTGCAGGAGCAATTGTGCTGGCACTGTATTTCAGGAGTGCCTACCGGAGTGACAGAAAATGGCTGATGGCCCAGGGTGATGAACCCGGGAAACCGGAACAACCCGGCAATGCCGGGGAACATAAAGGCGACAATGATGCTTGAGAAGATCCGGTCTGAAGTGGAGCTGGTGGGACGACACCTCGGACTGGTGCGCATCGTAGCGGAGTATCAGCCAATCGGCATCATGAAACTCGCAGAACTCACCAGTCTGCCTGCCCATCGTGTGCGCTACTCCCTGAAGGTGCTTGAGGGACAGGGGTACATTCAGGCATCACCGGCAGGCGCAATGGTGACAGAAGTGGCAAAAGAAGGAATGAAAACGCTTGATTCTGAGATTGATGCCATCATCGTCCTTCTCAACACAATGCGTGAAAAGAGCAACACAAATCAATAATATTAATATCCCCCAATACGACCTTATATGGCACACAGGTTGTGCATGCCTCCATAACTCAGTTGGTAGAGTGTCTGGCTGTTAACCAGAATGTCACAGGTTCGAGTCCTGTTGGGGGCGCTTTTTGTTTTATGTTTTTATTTCATCTACGGTGAGGTAGCGTCTTTTTCTGTCAGATTTCTCCGGTTATGACGGCGAAAGGTGAACCCACCGGGCGCCATCCAGCATATTTTCACCTTTTCATATGGTATCTTTCAATTTCTTCGTGTATATATCCGAAAAATATCCGGAATTCAGGCTTAATCAGACAATTGACGCGTGCATTTCAGATTCATCTCTGGTTCACTCTTTGTTTTCACCCATTTCGGAATCAGAGAGACACATACCTACCCCTATGTCTGTACCGGGATTGCTGAATGTTCTCCCCTATGCATGAAATATTCCTTTAGTACATGTACATATATCTCTATATTATACTTCTTTAGAAGAATACACAACACTACGGACGATTTCAATCTCCGTTTCATTTTCATTTTCCGGGTGAAAACCGGGTGAATGAGTGAAAGTCCCATACCGGGAGGATGGGGTTGTCCCCTTCGTACAGCATGTGTCAAATAATGTCCACACCCAGGGGGGATTTTATCTTCCCGGCAGTTCGATGACCTGCAAAACCGGCTCGACGGTTATCAGATATATTTCAAACCTGAGGTCGAAGAATTTGCACGGATATTCTTCACACCAAAAAAGAAACAGACGAGCACCGATCACGCGAGTATGAAGGCCAGCCCCAACCCGGCTGTGAGCAGATTCATGCCGAAGAGGGGAATCCTGCCTAACGCAGGAACCTGCACTACATCCCATCAACACGAACTGATATGCATGCCATTCAGAAACAATGCTGCAGGCCCCTGCCATTACAGTGCTGTCACCGTTCACAGTAATACTGGTGCGGTGTGGACTGCCATCCATCTGAAACGCACTTCTGCAATTCCTTCCCGCGGCAAAGCATTTCCCGTTCAGCTCCGGGCAGGCTCAGAACATCGTGCAGTTCAGCAAATACACCCTGCACATCTCCGTTCCCGCTTATGTATGGCGAACCAAAGAACAGAATCCCGAACTCCTGCCCGGCTGCTGCGGTCCGCACCTGAAGCGGGACATCCATGAGACGGGTGCCCCCCATAACTCGCTCGTGGACTTCCCTGGCTTTTCCTGGCTCGGTGAAGAGATCAAAGAAACACATTCCGGTAAGGAAATCATGGGTATACCCGGTCAGTTTCTCCATTGCTTCATTAAAATCGATGATCGTCCCTCTCTCATCGATCGTCACCAGCGGATCAACATGCGCCTCGATCAGGCAGCGGTTGTACTCGTTTGCCTGGCGAATCTTATCTTCTGCTTTTTTCTTGCTGGTGATATCCCGCAGTGAGGCGATAGCTCCCGAAAATTCGTTATTTTCGCCCACCATAGGACTCACCTTGACCCAGATATCATGCTTCCTTCCGTCCGATAAGACCACCTTCTTCTCTGCGGTGAAATATCCATCCTCACAACTCGTGATATGGTAATCATCCTTAATGCTGAGAACAGGATTCAGTACCAGATCAATCAGGATGGGCCTTTTTTCTCCATAAATGGCCTCTGAGTAGGCATAATTCCCTTTGCCTGCAATCTCCTCCCTCCTGACACCAGTCAATGCTTCTATGGCAGTATTCCATCCGATGACATGCCCTTTATTGTCTATAACAAAGGTGGGATCAGGGAGGTGATTGAAAATATTTGTATAGAGTTTCCGGGA
>NZ_JAAAWJ010000068.1 GCF_009914725.1 Methanogenium sp. MK-MG | reverse complement strand
TCCCCTTCCCCCTCTATTCATTAATTCCTTTTTTTTCCAACTGGTGCACTGGATGCAGATGAAGCAATTTTTGCCAATGCAGCGGTGCACAAAAAGATTAAAGAGCTGTTAGTATCCGGTGGTAATGGATGCGGAAAAGGTGATGAGGGTGCATGGGCACCCAGAATTACCGATATCGAAGCCTTTGATCTGGTGCAGGAGGCCATTAATGCAGTTTCTGACGATCTTATGATTGAAATCAGAATGGGTATTGATGTTGCCGCCAGTGAACTCTGGAAAGACGGAGTGTACAGGTATAGTGACGCGGAACGCAGCACAGAAGACCAGGTGGCCTATATGGCTGAACTGGTTGACCGCTACGAGCTTGCGTATGTTGAAGATCCTATTGTAGAGGAGGATTTTGAAGGATTCTCCGCATTAACAGATCAGGTGGGTGATGGCTGCCTTGTCTGCGGGGATGACCTCTACGTCACGAATGTTGAGCGCATTGAGATGGGTATCGAGGCCCGGTCCACGAACTGCGTCTTAATCAAACCGAATCAGATTGGCACCCTTTCTGACACATTTGAAGCCATACGTATGGCGCATTCATGTGGTATGGAGACGGTGATGAGCCACAGATCGGGAGAGACGACCGACGAGACAATCGCCCATCTTGCAACTGCCTTTGAGTGCATCTACATTAAGACAGGTGTTGTTGGCGGTGAACGCATCGCAAAACTCAACGAACTCGTGAGAATTGAAGAGATGATCCAATGAATACAGACGAAATTGAAATAGAATTAACAGAATCACTCGTCCCGGTGGAGGAGTATCTTGCTGCAGGAGTACACATCGGAACGCAGCAGAAGAGTAAGGATATGAAAAGATTCATCTACCGTGTACGCGGAGATGGCTTGTACATTCTTGATATCCAGGAGACTGACAGCAGAATAAAGACTGCTGCTGAATTCATCGCAAAGTATGCTGCACCAAAGGTGCTCGTTGTTACATCCCGTCAATATGGGCAGTATCCTGCGAAGAAATTTGCAACAGCTATTGGCGGAACATATAAAGTTGGCAGATTTATTCCGGGTATGCTGACGAATCATAACATGCCTAATTATATTGAACCTGATGTCGTCGTCGTGACAGATCCAATTGGTGATGCTCAGGCAATTAAAGAGGGTGTTGAGAATGGTATTCCGGTTGTCGCACTCTGTGACACCAACAATATGACAAAATATATTGACCTCGTCATTCCTACCAATAACAAAGGTCGCAAGGCGCTTTCTATGGTATATTTCCTCTTAACAAGAGAAGTATTGAAAGCACGTGGTATTGCAACTTCACTTACTCAGGAAGACTTTGAAACAGACCTTTAAGGGACAGGCCTTTAAGGTATGAAGTGAAAGGGGAAGGGGAGGAATGATAAATGGGTATCAGAAAACCCACGCTTGCGGGGATGTGGTATCCGGATGACTCGACCATCCTTTCTTCTTTACTAGCTTCTTTTTTTAAGAATACAACAGGTTTGCCTGATTGTTTTGGTGTCGTTGTTCCTCATGCAGGGTATGCGTATTCCGGTCAGGTGATGGCTACATCATATGCGTGTATTGACCAAAATTTTTCGGGTACATTTCTTGTAGTCGGGCCCAGTCACAGGGGTATCGGACCCTACACATCAGAACTTGACTGGGGTACACCACTTGGAACGGTTGCCTGCAATCGGGCACTTGCCCGTTCCCTTGGAATTCCCCTGTCTGATGAGGCAATTGAAGTAGAGGAAAATTCTCTGGAACTTCAGATGCCGTTTATAAAATACCGTTTTCCCGATGCACGGGTTGTGCCTGTACTTATGGGTGCACAGGACTATGCACAGACTCTCTCGCTTGCGGAGACAATCTGGAATTCTGCGGATATTTCTGCAGACCATGTACGTATTGTCGCTTCCAGTGATTTTTCTCATTATGTGCCTGCGGACGTTGCAATAAAGAATGATGCCTATGCAATTGAGGGACTTTATGACCTTGACATCAGATCTTTTTATCAGAGGTTGAGAGAATATAATGTTAGTGCATGTGGATATGGGCCAATTTCAGTAATGGCAGTTCTGGCCCGTCGCATGGGGGCAACGAACGGTAAATTAATACAATATATGACAAGCGGTGACACAACCGGCGATATGGCACAGGTTGTTGGATACGCATCAATAGCGGCGGTATAATTTTGGCAGTATGGAGTGCACCTGGCAAGGTCTTTTTATTTGGTGAACACGCGGTTGTATACGGCAAGCCAGGTATTGCAATGGCAATTAAACCGCGGGTATATGTAACAGTTCGAAAAACACGGCACCCTCCCCGGGTGAAATCACCATATCTCGAGAAATGTTTCGAATTAATGGGAGTCAACGGGAGTGTGTATATTCATTCCCAGCTTCCCAGTTCTTCCGGTCTGGGATCTTCTGCCGCAGTCACCGTTGCAACCCTTTCGGCTATTAACGATGAATTTGATCTGGGGTACGGAAAACCTGATATCGCGACTATGGCACATTCGGTTGAAAAAAGTGTGCAGAAAGGGCGTGCGAGTGCTACTGATACCTACGTATCTACCTTTGGAGGTGTCCTTCTGATTCAGGGAGATATTAAACGGAGACTTCCGCCTGAAGATTTCCATCTGGTTATTGGTAATACCATGGTTTCACATTCGACAGCCCGGATGGTGGAGCAGGTGGGCAAATTCCGTGCGACAGATCCGGATATTGTTAATCCGATACTTGATGCAATTGAGGCAGTAACGATGCGTTCACTGCATGTCTTTCATGACCAGCGGGCTCTTGGGAGATACATGGATATTAATCATGAGTTGCTTGAAGCACTGGGAGTAGGGCATCCCGCTCTGACGCGACTCGTGACAGCAGCACGTGCAGCAGGGGCGTATGGCGCAAAGATTACCGGGGCAGGTGGCGGAGGGTCAATAGTTGCTCTCTGTCCAAAACGATCAAAATCCAAAATAGCCGGTGCAATCGAAGGATGTGACGGCAGGGCAATTATTACAACAATCGATAATGAAGGCGCACGCAAGGAGAAGGAAGATGAAAGAAACCGTACTGATAAAACTGGGCGGTAGTGTAATTACCGATAAAAGCGGGGACTGCACTGTTAATACAGAAACTCTTGAACAAATTTCCCGGGTGATTTCCAGCCATTCCGGAATACAGTTTATTATTGTTCACGGGGCCGGTTCCTGTGGTCACCCTGAGGCAAAACGCCATCACCTTGATATGGGGTTAGACTCTAATAATAGATCAGGTATATTTATCACACACAGAGCAGTTTTAAAGCTGAACACTGCGGTGGTAAACGCGCTTCGTGCCAACGGTGTGGAAGCAGTGGGCATTCACCCGCTTGATGCATGTACTGCGAAAAACGGACGTTTGGAATCCTTCAGTCATCAGCCGGTTGAGATGCTGGTGCATCAGGGAATTGTGCCTGTTCTCCATGGAGATGTGGTAATGGACAGTGTGCGGGGTGCCTGCATTGTTTCAGGCGATCAACTGGTCAGTGCAATTCCAAAAAGGATACATGTTGACCGCATTGGACTCGCCACCGATGTAGCCGGTGTACTAAAAGATGGGGATGTAGTTCCCCTGATAAACCGTGACACGGTGGCTGATATTGAAATCGGAGAGTCGGACAACACAGATGTGACCGGAGGTATGATCGGAAAACTGATGGAGCTTCTGAGACTTTCAGATGAAGGGACCGAATCTACGATATTTCATCTGTCCAGACTGGAGGATTTTCTCGACGGGCGCGAACATGGTGGAACCATGGTTACCGGAAACCGGGTATAGATACGTGAATATTTCCGCTGCGAAGGAAGGAAACTGCAGTGGCATGAATATTTGCTGATGTGAATGTTCTATTAAACCCCAACGGGGGTATTACCATAAAAAACAGGATGATTACCTCCTCCCGGAAAAAGGAGCATCTGGATATCTGCTGCAATGAGAATATTGTCGCCGGAAGGACCGGATTTGATGATGTCCGACTCGTCCATAATGCACTCCCTGAGTGTAATATGGATACCGTAGCGCTTGGTGTACGATTCTTACAACACCAGCTGAAGGCACCGATCTTTATTGCTGCAATGACAGGTGGGCATCCTGATACCAGGGATGTTAATGCCACTCTTGCAATGGCTGCGGAGGAATTCGGTCTCGCCATGGGTGTTGGATCGCAACGTGCAGCTCTTGAAAATCCGGAGATGGAAGATAGCTTTATTGTTGTACGTGAACATGCCCCCCACGCATTTCTCTGCGGAAATCTGGGAATTATCCAGTTGAGAGATAAAGGCATTGAATGGGCAGATAAAGCAGTTGAAATGATTGACGCCCAGGCATTGTGTATACACTTAAATCCCCTTCAGGAGGCTATTCAGCCTGAGGGTGATCATAATGCCTCTGATTGTCTGGATGCTCTGCAGGAATTATGTTCGTCATGTCGATACCCGGTAATTGTAAAAGAGACTGGCTGTGGTATATCACGGGAATGTGCGCGGCAGTTGTTTGCTGCAGGTGCGTCAGCAGTTGATGCAGGCGGGCTCGGAGGTACTTCCTGGGCAGCTGTGGAACAGTTCCGCGCAGGGAATCCGATGCAGCAGGCACTGGGTCTGCATTTTGCAGACTGGGGCATACCAACGGCAGTCAGTGTGTTTGAAGCAGCCCAGGCAGGCGGTCCGGTCATTGCAACAGGTGGGCTGAATTCAGGTACAGACATCGCAAAAGCAATGGCTCTCGGGGCCAGTCTGGGCGGGATGGCGCTTGCCCTTCTGCCACCGGCCATGGACGGATACCAGAGTCTTTGTGATAAAATCCAACAGATCCAGACAGAAATTCGGGTGTCGTGTTACCTGACAGGAACACAAAATCCCTCTGAATTAAAGAACGTACGAAAATATATCACCGGAATTACGGGTGAAATGCTACAATATGAGGAAAATAATCTATGAAAGTTGAAGTAATTGCTGTCGGCGGGTATAATGAAGTCGGCAGAAATATGACTGCCGTGCGTTGCGGCAAAGAGATTGTTATTTTTGACATGGGTCTTCGTCTCGATCAGATAATGATTCACGAGGATGCTGAAGTTGAAAATCTGCATTCCCTTGATTTAATTGAGATGAAGGCAATCCCGGACGATACGATAATGAATACGGTGGAAGGCACCGTTAAGGCGATTGTCTGTACGCATGGTCATCTAGACCATATTGGTGCAATACCGAAACTTGCACACCGGTATGATGCACCGATTATTGCTACGCCTTATACCGCTGCTCTTATCCGACAGCAAATTGAAGGGGAAAAACGATTTGTTGTCAATAATCCGGTATTTGAACTTCCTGCGGGGAAAAAATACCGGTATGAAATATCACAGCACCTTTCCCTTGAATTTATCATCGTACAGCATTCAATCATTGACGCCGCAATGGCTGTCCTGCACACCCCCCGTGGTGCTATTGTATATGCACTTGATTTCAAGCTGGACAGGACACCTGTACTCGGCGAACCCCCAAACATTGCACGAATGCGTGAAGTGGGAAAAGAGGGTGTGCTCGCTCTGATCACAGAGAGTGTGAATGTCAACATGCCCGGACGCTGTCCCAGCGAACGCATTGCTCAGCGTCTTGTCAGGGATGTAATGACCTGTTATGAGGATGAAAAATCTGCGATGCTTGTGGGTTCCTTTGCCTCCAATATTGCACGGGTTAAAATGATTGCAGAATGTGCACATGAAATCGGACGAAAGCCCGTTCTTCTTGGTCGTTCAATGGAACGGTATTCATCAACTGCAGAACAGATGAAACTTGTCGGATTTCCACGCGGTATGACAATGCGGGGCAACCGTCGCACTGTTGACAAGATGTTCCGTACAATTATGAAGGAAGGAAAAGACAAATATGTCCCGATCGTCACCGGTAGTCAGGGTGAACCGGGTGCAATTCTTACCCGTCTTGCTTCAGGACAGACACCTTTTAAACTTGAAAAAGGGGATAAGATTCTCTATAGTGCAAAGGTTATCCCCAATCCAATGAATTATGGGCAGCGCCATACCCAGGAAGTGCTTCTCCGTATGAGAGGTGCACGCATTTTCACTGATCTTCATGTGAGCGGGCATGCATATCGTGAAGAACATTATGAAGTGCTTCATCTGTTCAATCCACAGCATGTTATCCCGGCTCACGGTGATATCGATATGACCGGAGGATATCTGAAACTGGCAGAAGACTGCGGTTATACTCTGAACAACGATGTCCATCTCCTGAGAAACGGGCAGAAATTACTGATAAATTAGGTGAAAAATAATGGATCTTGGTGCATATCTGGAAGATGTTGCTGAACAAATAGATATTGTTCTTGACCGTGAATTCGGCGCATTGCCGGGAGAACTGAACAAGGCAAGTGCCCATCTCCTTCTTGCCGGAGGGAAACGTCTGAGGCCTGCTGTGGTAATGCTTGCTGCAGACCTTGTGCACAAAGGGCGTTCGCAGGACATTCTGCCTGCTGCACTGGCACTTGAAGTTACCCATACCTTCACACTTGTTCATGATGATATCATGGATAAAGATGCTGTTCGTCGCGGTGTGCCTACTGTGCATACAAAATGGGACGAACAAACGGCAATTCTTGCAGGCGATGTGCTCTATGCACACGCCTTTGAGTTGATCTGTGCTGCGATTGCACCCGACATTGCAAAGGTACGATCAGTGAACGCCCTTGCGAAGGCATGTGCAGATCTCTGTGAGGGTCAGCATATGGATATTCATTTCGAAAGCAGAAATGATGTTGATGAAATGGAATATCTCGAGATGGTCTCCAAAAAAACAGGGATACTGTATGCAGCCGCCGCAGCCATTGGCGCAACACTTGCAGGGGGCAATGTTCAGCAGGTCAATTCACTCTATGAATGGGGACTGAACAGCGGCATTGCATTCCAGATTCAGGATGATCTGATTGACCTTATGGCTGACGCGGCAACCAGTGGAAAGGATCGTGCATCAGATCTTTGTGAAGGGAAACAGACGCTTGTGGCAATTCTTGCAAGAGACAGGGGAATTGACCTGACAAACTACCGGAAACCAACTCTGAGTGATGCAGAGACTGATGAGGCCATCGCTCTTCTTGAAGAGGCAGGTGTCATTGCTGATGTCAGGAATGTAGCTCTTGAGCGGGTTGAACGGGCGAAAAAGATGCTCACTATCTTCCCCGACTGCGATGAAAAGGATGGTCTTCTTCAGATAACGGATTATTTTGTTTCCAGAGGCTTTTAGACAATGGATGGAGATTCCAGAGATTTTCTCTATAAATATGCGCTCCAGAATGCAGTGATGCACAACAGTGTTCCGAAGGCCGGTGCAGTTCTGGGTGCACTGATGGGAAAACACCCCGAACTTCGGCCTCATGCACGGGAATATTCGGCACTTCTGAGTGAAATCCTGGTCGAAATCGAAGGGATGGATCCTGATGAACGCAGGACTCGTCTTGAGTTACTTGCTCCCGAATTACTGGAGAAAAAGGAGAAAAAAAAGAGAGAGACCGGGCTTCGTGCGCTGGATAATGTCGGGGAAGAGGGTGTTGTTATGCGCTTTGCCCCGAATCCTTCCGGCCCGCTTCATCTCGGCCATTCCCGTGCAGCATACCTGAATGATTACTATATCCGGAAGTATGGTGGGAAATATATTATCCGGATTGAAGATACCGATCCAAAACGGATAACAGAAGAAAATTATCAGATGCTTCTGTCTGATGTGGACTGGCTTGGTATTGAGGTAAGTGACATTGTCTACCAGAGTGACAGGATGGATATCTATTATTCATACTGTGAGCAGCTGATTGCAATGGGCGGTGCTTATCTTTGTCGCTGTGACCCGGAAACATTCAGGGATCTGAAAAATAACAAAAAAGAATGTCCATGCAGAGATCAGACCATCGAGGAGAACCTCTCTCTCTGGAAGGATATGCTGGCAGGGATTTATCATGAAGGGCAGATTACCGTCCGGTTAAAGACAGATATTTCCCATCCCGACCCTGCAATGCGTGACTTTTCCATCTTCAGGATTGTGGAGAATACCTCCCATCCCCGGTGTGATGCACATGTATACCCTCTGATGAATTTCTCGGTTGCGGTGGACGATCATCTGCTGGGTATGACCCATGTAATCCGGGGGAAAGATCATATCGCAAATACCCGGAGACAGAAGTACATCTATGATTATTTTGGTTGGGAACAGCCAACATATTTCCATTATGGACGGATGTCAATTGGAGATATTGTCCTTTCCACTTCAGCAATGAAAGCAGGTATTGCCTCAGGGGAGTATTCGGGCTGGGATGATATTCATCTTGGCACGCTGAAAGCAATCGCACGGAGAGGTTTTTCTCCTGAAGCACTCAGAAATGCAATGATAGACATTGGCATCGGCCAGACTGATATCAATTTTTCATGGGAAAATCTGTATGCAGCAAACAAAGCGATTGTTGACCCAATTGCAAACCGTTATTTCTTTGTTCCGGACCCGGTACTCTGTCATATTCCCGATGTGTCTGAACATATTGCACACCCATTGAAAAATCCCAATGATGAAGCAAAGGGAACCCGTTCACTGACGTTCACCGGTGATATTTATCTGCCGCGTGATGAGCTTGAGGATGATCGGATGTTACGGCTGAAAGATCTCTTCAATGTGCGGGTAAAGAAGACTGATGATGGGTTTTTTCTGGAATATTCAGGTGATTCTCTGGATGTTGCACGGGCAGAACATGCACAGATTGTTCAGTGGCTTCCAAAGGATATGGCAGTCAGATGTATGCTCCATACGCCTGAGGGTATCATTGAGGGAGTCTGTGAACCTGGTGTCTGCGGTGAGACTGACGCTGTTGTTCAGTTTGAACGGGTAGGGTTTGCACGGATTGACAGTGCATCTGAGACAGAAGTTTCAGCGTATTTTGCCCACAAATAATTTTTTCTTTCATCCAAAGACTCATCTCCATTAAATTCCCATATTTTAGCAACATGCCGAATCTAAATATCGTAGTACTCGGACCCCAGGGGTATGCAAAAAATATCGGTAAATCAGGCACAGAATCTGATATTACATTCATTAATCTGAAAAAAGATGAGGACACGGTAACGATCATTGAACCAACGCGCTATCCTGACCGGCTGGCACCCCTGTATTATGCTGTTGCCATGTCTGATTCAGCATTGCTGGTGATAGATGAGATCACTCCTGTGCTGGGTGAAATGGTTATTATGCTGGATGTCATGGGCATTGAATCTGGTGTTATTGTTCTGCAAAATTATCTGGATAAATCACAGATTGCGCCCCTTATCCGTGGCACTGTTCTTGAGGGGTATGATTTTGTGGAGGATAACCCTATT
>NZ_JAAAWJ010000067.1 GCF_009914725.1 Methanogenium sp. MK-MG | reverse complement strand
CGATCTTGGGTCTGCTGATAAACTGATGATGACCCGTTGGGGCACTGATGCAATTAGTGCTCACGCATGTCGGAGAGACCCGTCGATCGTGAGTTCAAATCTCACCGACCCCACTTTTTGAGAGTATTTTTATTAGCCTACATCAAACAGATACTGGCTTAGGAGACACTCATGTATCTAATAGGAGAATCACTCGAGGGCGAAGGTACTGAACTAGCCCATATCGATCTTATGATCGGAGATAAAAACGGACCAATTGGCACAGCATTTGCAAATGGGCTGTCCCAGCTATCTGCGGGCCATACACCCCTGCTTGCTGTCGTCCGTCCAAATCTGCTGACAAAACCAGCTACACTCATTATACCAAAAGTAACCCTGAAAAAGAGCTCACAGGTTAATGCAATTTTTGGCGCAGTGCAGGCCGCGGTGGCCAAGGCTGTTGCTGACAGCGTTGAAGAAGGTGCCTTTGATGCAGTTGACATTGAAGATATTGTCATTCTTGCCAGTGTCTACCTGCACCCGGACGCAGCAGACTACAACCGGATTTACCGCTACAATTACGGCGCAACAAAGCAGGCTATTGAACGGGCATTCGCACAGTTCCCCGATAAAGAAACCCTTCTGAAGGAAAAAGACCGCGCAGGGCATGCAGTCATGGGATTCAAAGTTCAGCGCCTCTGGAACCCACCATACCTGCAGGTGGCCATGGACCTCGTTGACATGAAGTCCGTCGAACGTGTCCTGACGGAAGTTCCGAAAAATGACCATGTGCTTATTGAAGCAGGCACACCGCTCATCAAGCAGTTCGGACTCAATGTCATATCTGAAATCCGCAAAATACGCCCGGACGCATTCATCATTGCTGACCTCAAGACACTTGACACCGGCAACCTTGAAGCACGCATGGCAGCAAATGCATCCGCAGATGCAGTTGTTGTTTCCGGCCTTGCACCGGTCTCAACCATCGAGAAGTTCATTCTTGAAGCAAAGAAGACCGGCATTTACTCTGTCATCGATATGCTCAATGTTGATGACCCTGTCTCACTCATAAAAGACCTGGCATCACGAGGCACAGTCCCGAGCATTGTTGAGCTGCACCGTGCGATCGATGAAGAAGGTAGTGAATACAACTGGGGCAACATCGGCGCAATTAAAGAAGCTGCAGGTGGAAACCTCCTCGTTGCAACCGCAGGCGGCATCAGGCAGCAT
This sequence comes from Methanogenium sp. MK-MG, assembly GCF_009914725.1. Taxonomy (GTDB): domain Archaea; phylum Halobacteriota; class Methanomicrobia; order Methanomicrobiales; family Methanomicrobiaceae; genus Methanogenium. Next base: position 8,534 of record NZ_JAAAWJ010000067.1, on the reverse strand, counting down.
GTGGTGAAGACCGCACTGAAATCCGGTGCAGACATTCTTGTTGTGGGCCGTGCAATCACCGCGAGCAAGAACATTAAAAACGCAGCTGAACAGTTCCTCGAAGAACTCAACAGCGAAGAGATTGATCAGTTCAGAATTATGACTGACTTCTAAACGAAATACCTAAAAAATTAACGAGAGCGGGAATCCCCGCTTCTCTCATATTTCTATTGTTTCACCGGGTGAGAGGATTTTTACCCGGATATCGGTGGTGCGTTCAAGGGTTTTCTTAAACTTCTCTGCGTCCTGTTCTATGACCGGAAATGTATTGTAATGCATCGGGATGACCGTATCAGCACCCACAAATTCAGCGGCCATCATTGCCTCGTCAGGCCCCATCGTATACCTCCCGCCAATAGGCAGTATTGCAATATCCGGGTGATACAGTTCACGAATAAGCTTCATATCAGAAAACAGTCCGGTGTCTCCGGCGTGATAGATGACATGACCATCCATCCGTATTACAAAACCGGCAGCCACACCCCCATAAAACCCATGCTCCCCTGAAACTTCAAGCCAGGATGAATGGAGCGCAGGCGTCATGGTAAACCGAACACCTTCAACCTCAATTGTCCCCCCGATATTCATTCCTTCAGCAGCCATTCCCCTATCCTGCAGCCACCGCGCAATCTCGTTTACCGCAACAACAGGTGCGGAAAATGACAGGGTCTCCCCAAAATGGTCACCGTGCCCATGAGTAACGGCAACGATATCCACATCCTCAGGAACCTCTCCCTCAGTGATAAAAGGGTCTACAACAACTTTCTTTGAGCCGTCAATCACAAAGCATGAATGACCAAGCCATGTTATCTTCATGGTATATTGATTATTTAGAACGTATATAAAAAAATTGAGATGGGATAAGTCTCAGCTGATATCAGCCAGTTCCGCTTCGGTTATATCTATTGCTTCTGCAAGCCCGTCATTGTTGAGTCCACCGGTCATAGACTCAGTCAGGTCACGGTCCTCCATCACATCACGAATCCGTTCAAGATATGGATCTAATGTAGGGTCACGTTCCTGCTCAATCACATGGCGGTACTCACGCAGGGTTGAAGGACTGATTCCGAGTTCTTCACTGATCTCCTTCATCGTCTTGCCTGAGTCAAGCAGTTCTTCCATACGGGCGCGTTCAAACGGCATCTTGAAATCAAGTTCCCGGAATAACTTCAGCCGGACACGGGCACGGGCAACGGTCTTTGAGAGTTTCTCATCGTCAAGCACACGGGCAATTTCTGTATCATTCTTCCCGTCATAGTATGCACAGACAAGCTGGGCAAGCTGGCGTGGAGGAAGTTTAGTCTTGAAATGGCCCTTATCCAGAATCTCCCGCATAATAAGAGCAACCTCGCGTTCAATGGCTTCCTTGTCACGGAGTGTCCCGTGAATCTTTCTCATCGGTTCAACAATGGTTGTCTTGTTGGTAATGTCTGTGAAAAGGTCAAGAAGTTCCTTTTTGCGCTGGTTCATTCTTTCCTTTTTCTTACTCTTGCTTTCCCGCATACGCACTCACCGGAATCTGCTTTATAATGTGTATGATACAATATAAGGCTTTTCTTCCGTGCAATAGTAAATTCAGTGCTCGTTAAAATATGTTTTATAATCACGCGTAGAATATAGAGGAAAGCAGTGATCCAGAATGGGCGATATATACGATAATGTAATGGAGCTTGCACGAAGGCGGGGCTTTGTATGGCCGTCTTCAGAATGCTATGGGGCTGTAGCCGGATTCATTGATTATGGTCCCCTCGGGGCAATGCTGAAACGGAAAATCGAAAATATCTGGCGTGACTTTTATATCATCCGCGAGGGCTACTATGAAATCGAAGCACCGACCATCGGTATTGAATCGATTTATGTTGCCTCCGGCCACGTCAAAGGATTTGCGGATAAAATGTACCAGTGCCCCTCCTGCAGGGAGTATCACCGGGCAGATCACATCGCAGAAGAGCATGGCACCGCCAATGCAGATACCTTAAGTCTGGAAGCACTTGCAGAAATTATTAACGGGCTGCCATGCCCGTCATGCGGTGAACTAATCGAAGACGCGAATGTATTCTACTTTAACCTGATGTTTCAGACCACAATCGGTCCCGGTTCACAGCGGAAAGGGTATCTGCGTCCGGAAACAGCACAGGGAATATTTACTGATTTCAATCGTCTGTCACGGTTTTACCGGGAAAAATTACCATTTGGTGCAGTCCAGATAGGCAAATCCTACCGGAATGAAATATCTCCACGACAGGGAATGATTCGCCTTCGTGAATTTACCCAGGCAGAAGCAGAAATCTTCATTCACCCGGACCACAAAGAACATCCTGATTTCAGCCGGTATGCAGACTATGCTGTACCCCTGTGGGGACAGACGCAGCAGATGCAGGACATCAAACCCGTCATCGTCTCCATGCGTGAAGCGGTTGATTCCGGGCTTGTCGCGAATGAATATGTGGCATATTATATTGCCCTTACTCATGAATTTTTGACACAGGTAGGTATCAACGGGGATAAACTTCGTTTCCGACAGCACCTTCCGACAGAATGTGCCCATTATGCTCTGGACTGCTGGGATGCAGAAATATTCTCAGAGCGCTTTGGCTGGGTTGAAACGGTAGGTATTGCTGACCGCACTGATTATGACCTGAAGGCCCATGCAAAAGGGAGCGGGGATAGTTTCACCGTATTTATACCGTATGAAAACGTCCGCCACGAAAACCGCAGGATAATTGTGCCTGACATGGGTGCACTGGGACCACACTACAGGGGAAAGGCAAAGGCAGTCGCAGACGCACTAAAATACTCTGCACCCGGCCCTGACGGTGCAACCATTACCGTTGACGGAGAAGAACTCTTCATCCCGCCGGAACTCTACAAGATTCGTGAAGAGACCGTTGAAGTGCGTGGTGAAGAAGTCATGCCGCACGTTGTCGAACCATCATACGGAATCGACCGTATCATCTACTGCACCCTCGAACATGCATATGAAGAAGAGGATGTGGAAGGAGAGATCAGGAAGGTTCTCCACCTGAACCCTGCTGTTGCTCCGGTACAGGCAGCAGTATTTCCGTTAATGAACAAAGACGGACTTGACACCATTGCACAGGCACTCTCAGTCAGTCTTCAAAAACACGGAATCCTTGCACAATATGATGACAATGGAGCGATTGGAAGGAGATACCGGCGGCAGGACGAGATCGGCACTCCGTATGCAATTACCGTTGATTATGATTCACTGGAGGATAATACCGTCACCCTGCGTGAGAGAGACAGCATGCAGCAGGTGCGCCTTCCGATCAGCCTTGTACCGGAAACCCTTACCCGCCTGATTCATGGAACCCTGCCGTTCTCAGAAGCGGGCAGTAAGACATGAATTACCTATCACATTCTTTTATCAAACCCGAATCCATTGAAAGACGCGAATATCAGCTTTCAATAGCAGCGTCAGTCCTGCAGGAAAATTCAATGGTTGTTTTACCAACAGGCCTTGGCAAGACTGCCATTGCATTGATTGTAACAGCCTCACGCCTGCTGAATGCAGGCGGGAAGATTGTTATGGTGGCACCAACGAAACCTCTCGTTGAGCAGCATTATCAATTTTTCTCAAAATATCTCCGGGTTAACGGTGCAGAGGAGACCAGTTCTGATCAGTTCACCATGTTCACCGGTGCAACACCGAACAAAAAACGGATACAACAGTGGCAGAACGCCACCTGCATCTTTGCAACCCCCCAGGTAATAAAAAATGACTGCCTCGCCGGCAGATATCGTCTCAATGACGTCTCTTTGTTAATTGTGGATGAATGCCACCGGGCAGTCGGGAACTATGCATATGTATTCATCGCAGAGGAATACTTCAGGCAGGCGGATAATCCGCTTCTCCTTGCAATGACTGCTTCCCCCGGCAGTAATCTGGAGAAGGTTCAGGAGATCTGTGGCAACCTGATGGTGAGCAGAGTGGAGAGCCGCACCGACACAGACCCTGACGTAAAACCCTACATCCACGAACGTGAAATCTCTTATCTTTCCGTTCCATTACCCGAAAAACTTGAAAATATCATTAAAACGTTAAACCAGCTTCTTGCATCCCGCCTCTCAATGCTTTCAGGATTAGGATTTACGGTAGCCTCTCCTGAAAAATTATCGATGAAGGCAATGAACGCCATATCGGCACAGGTGCAGGCACGCATCAAAGAACGTGACCAGTCAGGGTTTATCGGGGCATCCATTCATGCCGAGTGCATGAAACTCCGCCACGCCATATCCCTTGCTGAAACACAGGGGAGTGAACCACTCAGACACTATCTCTTCAAACTTCAGGCTGAAGCAGCCGATCCAAAGGCATCAAAGGCCAGTATTCGCCTCTCACAGGACCCGGAGTTCCAGGAGCTGGCGTATCAGGCGCAGGGATGGCAGGAAGAACTGCTGCAGAAGCCGGAATATATTGTAAAAATCGTGCAGAAGCAGATTGCAGAATTCCCGGACAGCAGAATCATCGTCTTTGCTACATTCCGCGATACGGTCAATCTTATAGTGAAAAAGCTCGCCGATGCAGGCATTGAGAGCCACCGCTTTGTCGGACAGTCAACCCGTGACACAGAGAAAGGATTATCGCAAAAAGAGCAGCTTGCAACCCTCGCCCGATTCCGGGAGGGGACGTTTAAAGTGCTGGTCTCAACGTCAGTCGGTGAAGAGGGGCTGGATGTGCCCTCCACCGATCTGGTGATATTCTACGAGACCGTTCCGTCAGAAATTCGCAGCATTCAGCGAAAAGGCAGAACCGGGAGGCATGGCGCGGGCAATATCATTGTGCTTGTCACCAAAGGAACCGCCGATGAAACCTATCGCTGGATCAGCCAGTCACGGGAAAAATCCATGCTGAAAGGCATATCTTCACTGAAAAAAGTGCCATACAACAGCCCTTCAGTTCCGGCAGAGAAGAAACAGCAGATGAGCATCAATGATTTTAGTTGCGAACCGGAGAAGAAGATCCGTGAGTATGATTGCGAACCGGAAAAAAAGATCATCGCTGATGACCGGGAGACATCATCTGCAGTGGTGGAATGGCTCCATAAAAACGATACCATTGCCCTTGAAATAACCCGGCTTGAATATGGTGACTATGCCATCGGAAACCAGATGCTGGTTGAGAGAAAGACTGCACGGGACTTTGTTGACACGCTCGTTGAACGCGATCTGCTGGGACAGATTAAGCGTATGGCGGATTCCTGTGAACATCCGGTGCTGATCATCGAAGGGACCGACATCTATGCACAGAGAAACATTGCACCCAATGCCATACGCGGTGCCCTTGCGGTAATCAGTGTGCAGTTTGGGGTTTCAGTGTTCATGGTTACAGGACCGGAAGAGACTGCTGAAATGCTCTGTGTTCTCATGAACCGTGAACTGGGAGAGCCATCGGGCCGCCCATCAATGCACCATCATAAGTCATACCGGTCAGAGCGTGAACAGCTGGAATATATCCTTTCAGCTTTTCCGGGAATTGGCCCCCGTCAGGCCCGCAGCCTGCTTGAACACTTCGGGTCACTCTCCGCAGTAATTTCTGCGTCAGAAGAGGAACTCAGGAATGTTGAGGGAATCGGCCAAAAAATATCGGGAGTGATATACACACTCTCCGGTAAAAAATATTAATACATATTCGGGCTATTTTTTTAGCCCCTGCAGGGCCTCGGTTCCTGCGCGCACTGCATCCATATACAATTTCGCATCTTCAGACCGTGACGCGTCCATTGCTTTTTTACACAGTGCACATATGGCATTTTCCAGAGATTCAGTAACAGATTCGGAGAATTGTAAATTTTTGTCCTGAACCTGAGATTTGTGCATTACAGATTTTTCCGGCAGATCCTGCTTATTATCTCCTGAAACCCCCGGTTTACCCAGTTCCTTACAGACAACACAACATTGTTTCCCTTCTGTTTCAAACAATGGAGCCCCACAGTCATCACATGTCACAGAAAGCATTCTCCCTCCGGTCAGCAGATATGAGGCCATGACTTCATCTTCAGTTTTCATCAGTTCACTCCGGTTTCTCAAATATCTTATATATGCTATTACAAAAATGTATACTGCAAAGGTGGAACTATGGCTGACCCAGAAGTAACAATCAAAAACTGTGTAATGATGCTGCAACATCTGATGGAAGATAGTACGATACCACGCAACATCAGAAGAGTCGCAGATGATACCCGTAAAGTGCTTATGAATGAATCCGAGACACTCGGGCTGCGTGCAGCAACTGCAATATCGATTATTGATGAGATCAGTAACGATCCGAATATGCCAGTTCATGCCCGTACACGCATATGGGAACTGGTCTCCCAGTTAGAGACTATCCCACTGGACTAAAATTATTCATTTTATTTTTTCGTGAAAACGCATTTTATGTTGCATACCCTCCCCTGTCAACGGGATATTTCAGGTGCTGATAACACTATAGACAGATCGTCCGTTTCCATCCACCCTGGCCTCGTCACGGGCATACCAGATCTTCCGGGTACATATCCACCATATGCACATGAGGGCCCCTCTGACATACTCCCACGACTAAAGTCGTGGGCTTTCTGCCTGTTTTCTTCGTAATTTTGGATCATCAAAGGCGAAGGAGAAGGACATATATTCCTGTCCAGCGTAGGCATCAGATATGACATACATATCCATACATCATGGACGAAACCTGCTCTGCCTCCTCATCGCGGTATACTTTATCGTAGGATTTGTGATAGCAGGACCCCCGACAATTCTCATCACATCGTCCCCCAGCGGGGCAGAGGTGTATATCGGAGGGACGTACAAGGGTGACACCCCACTGGACCTGACAGGACGCTACTCAGCCGGATCATATTCGATTGAGATTCAAAAAGCCGGATATGTTTCATGGCTGGGTTCAATGGTAGTCAAAAACGGTGAAACCACATCGATCTCTGCTACCCTGACACCCTACAAAGGAAACGCAGATATTTCATCCATACCTGCCGGAGCAACCATTTACCTCGATGGGAATTATGCCGGCGTCGCCCCCAGAGTCATCAATGACATTCCGACAGGAACACACGCCATATCATTAAAACAGGATGGATATTATGACTGGAACAGCGAGATTGAAATCGTTTCCAGAAAAACGGTTACCATCAGTGCACGGATGGAGACACGCGACGCTCCGTATGACGGTTCAATCAATATTCAGTCCACACCATCAAATGCCGAAGTATACATCGATGGGGAACTGAAAGGATATACTCCCCTGATAATTCGTGAACTGGGTCCCAGCAATTACCACATCAACCTGAAACTGGCAGGATACCAGGACTGGGACGTGAGTGTTGATGTCAGTGAGAATGAACAGGAAAAAATAAGTGCAAATCTCTATCCTTCCTCTGGCACTCCATCTGAAACGGCTACGCCGATACCCCTCATCATTCCAATAATAAGCACAGGGATTGCCGGTCTGGCACTCTACTGCACTCAGAAAAAAAATAATTAATATTCGTTTAAATTATTATTTTCCATTTCATTTTCTGTTTCGACTCCAGCCTCGGCTTCGGCCCCGGTTTCAATTTCCTCAGGTTCGGGTTTAACAATCGTAAACCCAACCAGGCTGTCACCGTCATCCAGTTTCATAACTCTGACACCACGCGTCCCGCGTTTCTGAATGGAAATCTCTGATGCCGGTGTCCGCAGCACGATACCCGAACTGCTCATCAGAAGGACTTCATCATCATCGGAGACTGCTTTTGAAGCGATAACGCCTGCCAGGCAATCGGTCTGAATATTTCTGACACCCAGGGTAGCACGTCCATGCCCCATAAATTCATCAAATTCAGTTCTTTTGCCATATCCCCGCTGTGTAATCGTCAGCAGATGGTCTTTTTCTATGACTGCCATATCCTGCAGCATGTCACCATAACGGAGTTTAATGCCAATGACACCCAGCGCATTTCTGTGGCGCAGGGGAACTGTCCCTATATTAAACCGGAGACTCTGTCCGAACCTGGTGGTAAGTATCAGATCACTGGTGGCATCAATGCTCTTTACATGGACAAGTTCATCAGTCTCACGGAGAGTGATTGCATTGATACCGTTGGCGCGGGGACGGGAGAATTCTGCCTGCGGAATCTTGACGACCATGCCGTCCTTTGTTACAAAGAGGAAGAACTTCTCATCACTGAACTCAGAAACAGGTATGATTGCCGTTACCCGTTCTTCATTGAGATTCAGGAGATTGACAATCGCCTTCCCACGGCCGGTGCGGCTTGCTTCCGGAATGTCATATACCTTCAGCCAGTACACCCTGCCGGCAGAGGTGAAACAGAGCAGATAATCATGTGTACTGGCAGTGAAGACCGTGCGAACAACGTCATCTTCCTTTGTTGCCATACCGATAATGCCCCGCCCTCCCCGGTGCTGACCACGATAGGTCTCAAGCGGCATGGATTTAATGTAATTGTCCCCGGTCAGGGAAACGACCATATCCCGCTTTT
>NZ_JAAAWJ010000066.1 GCF_009914725.1 Methanogenium sp. MK-MG | reverse complement strand
CCAGGTATTGGTCATACGATTTTCTCCGGTCTAAACGGCAAATCCATTTTTATTTTGTCGTTTTCAGCTCATGTTCTGCCTGTTTCATTTTCTCCGTGAACTGCTGCTCTTCTGCAACGACCCATCGCAGATTCGGCCTGCAGGACAGGATGACCAGTGCGAATGCGAGAAAACCGATGAGACTCATGAGCCATTCATGTGCCTGTGCCATCCGGATTCCACTGGTGAATAAGAAAAGGAAGAAGGCCATGGTGATGAGGATGATGTACTGTTTGAGGGGTGAGTCCCCGGCAACAATAGTATACATCCCCGGAAGGACGTGCCTGAGCAGGTACCAGAGCATGATGATGACAAGAGGCGTCCCCACAACAAGGGTGATCCATGGGTTGAGTCCCAGGCCATGGTTGATGTTGCCGATGTCGCCATGGAGGGAAAACGCCCGTATTGGCATATAGGCAATCAGCTCTGCCAGGTTCACGATGACGAACCAGAATACGAGGTGATATGCCCACTTTTTCTGAAGCAGGGCCCTGGACAGCAGGAGATATATCCCGCCGGTGACAACAATCGCGTGGAAGATCAGTGGCATCACAGCGATTATCGCAGCATGCACACCCTCCCCTGCTGCAAAGAGGGATGAATATTCAACCCCTTCATCCCAGCCGGTGAGGGTTATGGGATTTCCCCAGTAAATTGCAAGAGGATCGGCCATGTTTCCGAGGAGATATGCTGTTGTGCTGTGGATGTGCTCGTGAGTAATGACAATGAGGGTCTGGCAAAAGAAATAGGTTGCAAGAACGATTAGCAGATATACGAAGGCGTCCCGTATTTCCCGTTTCCTGTTCACGAAACCGGATGGTGTCATATGTTTGTCTTTCATTCTTGTGATAATAATTGATGGTATGGAATGATTGGTTGAATAATTGACGGGTGTGGGGCGGTATGGGTATTAATTATGTGTATTATAGTGGCGAACGTTTCTTTTTGAACTAATAGTAAATGCGATTAAGCGATTACTATCGTTTAATTTCAAAAATAAACGTTTGGCATCATATGGAGAAAACTTGATATTCTTAGAAGTTTGGTTTTTGACTATAATATGGTCAACGGCGGGTTAATTTTCTGGGATTGTTCTGGTGAGTGAGTGGGTTTTGGGACGATTGTTTCTTCTGGGATGGGTGGCTCACCCCGGCCCGTGGATTGGATGGGTGGCGACGGTGGTGGGTGGGTTGGGTGGGGTTTTGAGGTATTGTGAAAAAATGGGATTCATTATGAATAATTCCGATTATTATACTCAGTGTATTTTAGTTTTTATCGCTTCCTGAAATTCTTCACCCTGCTTTCAACAATTCCTAGGCTTCAGACAGCTGATTTGTTTTGAAAAATTTGACCTCTATATGCGTAAATTTTTGCGGCTCTTCGCTCTGGCTAATTTTGTATAGACTGAAATTAGAATTTGGACATTTAAATTTTAGTATTCATTTGTATCTTTATTATCGTTGTATGAGACTGCTTCCTAATTGATATCTCTTTAATCATTCAAATCATAGCATGTGAAATAAATATCATGACAGTCGATATACCAAAAGGTATGTCTAAAATTGAGAAGATTTCCATTACAAATTATCGGGCAATTGAAAATATTCAGTTTGAACCCCGATCTGTAAATATAATCGTTGGCCCAAATAACTGTGGAAAATCTTCAATTCTTGAATCAATTGCAATATTAGCTTCCTTCGATAATAAAGTTGGATCTAATTATAATCAAAATTTAATTAATAAAATAATTAATAAGTATACTATAAAAATATATTTTTAATAACGATGAATATCCAATTGATATCTCTTTTGGAGATTTTAGAGTCGTAATTGAGTATTGTGAAACAGGTTTTTCTAGCCTTGAAAAAATAAATGAATTGGCAAGTTCCTATTTTGATGAAAAAATTGACCAATATTTCACGGCTCCTGAAGTCATAAATCGGATAAAACGTAGATATCTGGAAACATCTCGTCATTTTCTCGGAAAAAATCAACAAATTATATCGGATAATGTATTTTTTGAGAAAAGAATACAGTCAAATTTGAGAGAGTTTGATGAAAGTGAATTATTAGAGAATGCAATCGCATATAATATTTCTCATAAAAGTGAGGAATTGGTAACTGATATTTACCAAAGTGAAAAGTTGATAATGTACTTGATGGATAAGGATCATAAAATAAATAACTTAAACATTTTAATATGTCCGCCAGTCATCGAAAAGTATGATGTTACCAATATAAATGGATTTTTAGATTACCACAATGGTGATTTTTTTCCAATTCTGTCTGGTAATGTTCCATCAATACCTTTGGAAACAGACTTTGATAAAAGGGATGCTGCGGCAATAGTTAGTAAATTGCATGATAAAATTATTGAAAATAATTTGATTGGAGAAACACTTGATCAAGTAACTGAAATGATTCCATATATTTGTGATATCCGAAAGACTGATAGTGGGATTTATATTTCGCTTGATGGGAATCAAAAACAACTTCCCCTGTCCTCTATGGGTGATGGCTTCATTTCAATGCTAAAAATTTTATTCTTAAGTGCTCTTGCTAAGGAAGGTGTTGTTGTGCTAGAGGAGCCAGAAGTTTCTCTCCATCCGGGTTATATTGAAGTGGTTGCTAAATCCATTTTAGATTGCTCTAAAAATGCTCAATTTTTCATTTCTACTCATTCAAAAGATTTTCTTGATTCTATTTTGGAAAATGCTAAACTAGACAACCGCTTGGATGAAATCCAAGTAATAAAATTATATAAAATTGTGGGTATGCATTCAAGTAAGGCCGAAATATGGGATGGTTTGGAGGCAGTAAATGAAATTGAGTCCATAAATACCGATCTTCGAGGATTGTGATTATCATGGTTCCCCAATTGCTATGTGAAGGAATACATGATGGTATTTTTTTGGAAGAATTATTCAAAGTCAAGAATCCTGGTCTGTACTCTCATCGCATTGATAATGATATTTCTAAATTTGCCAGGATATTTAGGAATCCTAATTATTGGTCTAAATGTTCAGTGATAATTCAGAACGATAATGGGCATGATTTAATATCCAAATTTTTGCCTCGTATTATCCAAGAATTCTTCATGCGGGACAAGAATCGAAAAGTCATAAATTTTTATGTATTAAAAGACTCTGATGGAGAGGACACGGAGAAATTAATAAATTCTTTCCATAAAAGTATTTCTGAATCCCTTAATTCTAAAAGGTATCCCGAATTTAATCTTGATAAATTTCCACAGAATAAAAAAATAATTATGAACTCGCTAATGGATGATAGATACAAATTCTGTTTCCAGTTTATTTTTGTACCAATAAGTTTTGAAGAAAAGATCCGTGAAAAAGCTTTAGCAATTTATTCAACTAAGATTTCTAATTCAAGAAGGGATGCAATTATAGATTCAGATCCGCATGATGCATTGAATTTAATTGCTAACGAACTTGAATTGGACTCAAAGGAAAATTTAATTAGGAATTCGGCAAAGGAATTTTGGTTTAAAGAAGAAGAGTGGTACAAACAAATTTACAGCGTAATATGATCTGTGTAAAAATTTTGAGGGATAAAATCGTTCAAAAAATTATAGTTCTTATTACGATTATTGACTTTATAGATCTTTGATGAACGTTAGCTTGTAATAAGCCTCATCACCCGTTGAATTTAATAGTTCTATTAACAATTGTGCGATTTCCGCCCCATTCATATCCTTAATATTTATTTCATTCACATTGGTATTATGATCAAAATGTAAGATTTTCCCATCCTTATATTCCAGTGAGGATTTTTCTTTATAGAATGGGTAAGTTACCAGAACAAAATATTGTCCATTTTGCATTGATTGTAAATCATTAGATGGCAGGGGGAAATCAAAAGCACCATTCTGGTCTATTTGAATCTGGTAATGGAATAGTTCTTCTTTTCCAATAATCCAAATATATGCCTTGTTTACTATTCCCTCTGCATTCCCTGTAATGATAAGTTGCTCATTTTGTGTGATCGTGGGGGTGCTTGTGGTAGCTGTAATAAAAGGTTCTCTAAGGGTTATTGATACCGTTGCATAATCTAAATTTTCTAAATTACCCAGATTATTTGGTTTTGAGACGGCAAACATCTGATAATTTCCTGGGACTAAATTTTTGTAAAGTGTATTCCAATGGAAACTCCAAGTGCTATCAGATTCAACATCAACGAATGAAAATGAATCTGGTTTATTATTTTCTACTTCGAGCATGTGGTCTTTTAGATTTGAGCCTTTAGGAGCTAATTTTGGTCCAACAATGAAAAGATACGTAGTGTTGGTTCTGGTATTCGTTCCTGAAAATTTAATATTTTTACCTATTGTGTATATTCCATATCCACCTGCGGCGACTGTAATATTACCCTCATCGTTGACCATTAATTTGGTAAATCGATAAAGGTGCAAACAGTCTTCTATGGTTTCTTTTGTGAAAGGCTCTCCATTTTTTAAAATTTTTTCTAAAAGCGAATTATCACAATATTGATCAAATAGTGAAATTTGTTCAATAGTAAAACCATATTCATATTCAAGCCGGTCATGGTCTTGGATAAATGGCAACATATTGATATTAAAATCATATATTGCTATCAATAAATAAGGATCAAATGAAATACTTTTTACTAATTCTGGAAAATTATAATCAATTAATTGCCACCTAAGGAGAATATTATCATTTACTCCTTTATTGTCTATTGAATGAATTAAATTCGAAAGGAGCACAAAACTATTGAAAAATCTTTTTATCTCTCTGATATTTGGACGTTGAAGCGCCTCAACAATAAGAGACGAATTATCTTTTAAGCATTCATTATCACCAACCAATTCCTCAATGAATAATTTGAGTTCTTTTTCATGAATTGCGGGAATTGTGAATTGAATCTGGATCATTTTTTGAAGATATTCAAGTCCTTTAAAAGATGCTTTATTTCCAGGACTCTTTGTATTCCCCTCTTTTTGATCAGAATATTTATTGTAGTGTTTTTCAATCAGACAGGCTATTTTTGGCAAATCTACACCAATAACAAAGATGCATTGACTTTTGTCAAAAAACAAATTAATTGATTCAAGAATATTTGTAACGGAATGTGGAGGACAACGGTCAAGATCGTCAATAAATATTACCAGAGCAGCATTATCTGAAGAATCCCTTGTTTTTGAGTTATTAGGATTTTTAGAATCTGGAAAATGCGTTTGAATTATTGCATCTAAGAATTGATTGAATCGATTATAGTAAGATAATTTATCTTTATACACTGGTTTATTGATCCAATTGGAAACAGACAATTCAGATGAATTGAGTGGTGGAATACCATTAATTAAACTGACCGTTGAAAGTGCAAATTTGAGAGTATCATCGATAATTAAACCTTTGTTGATTTCATGACGATGAAAAAAGTAATAACATTTTTGTTTATATCGATTGAATCTTCCTTTTGTTAGTGAGCTATGATTTTCTTTTACTGAATCGTGAATTTCAAGGCTCAGGGCAGAAAGGAGAGAATCAGTTTGACAATATTTCCAGGCATCGAACCAGACTGGTATTATTTTTCTTTGATTTTCCTGATTATTATCATTAGACTTTTCTAAATTCTCTTTTATTGCTTTCATCAGAGAAGTTTTCCCTGTTCCCCATCCTCCATTTATTGCGATTGTAAATGGTGGTTTATTTTTTGTTGATAGAATTATTTTGGCTAGTTTTTCAGAATAAATGTCAAAATTGAAATGGTGAGCGTCATCTATGGGTTGATCATTATGGATTTCGATACTTTCATAGTTTTTTTGAGGCATTTTTACTTCCACTGTAATCCAGAATATCTTTCCAATATCCTTTGGTGAAAATAGTCCGAGGAATGAAATATATATTACTATAAAAAAATTGTTCAATTATTACTCATCAGTCTTTATCGGCCTGCATTTCATTCCTCTTTAGATGGTCATCCATCTCACCCCCCAGGCACCATCCGCCATCCTCCGCCTATGGGAACCGGAAGAGATCCAACGGATGCCAGACGCCTGCGCAGTATGCAGACAATCCCTGTCTCCTCGCTTCCTGGCACCGTCTCCATTCATGTCTTGGCACAATCTCTCTCCATGCTCTGACACAGTTTTTATTCCCGCCCGGACATGGTTCACTGACTGTTGACTGTTGTCAAATCAGTATCTGATCGTAAAATAAAATGGGAAAGGGCAGGGGATGAAATGTTTTTCGCCTGGAAATAAAAAAAGAGTGTGAGAAAAATTGTGAGTAATGATTGTTAGAAAAAAATTGTGAAAAAATAATTATGAGAAAAATCCCATTCATTTCTTTATGGTATAATGTGTGTGTGATCCCGAACCCTTCTTTTCAACAAGGCCAAGGTTTTCCAGCTTTTTAATTCGTTTTAATACCTTATTCTTAGAAAATCCCAGCCTTAATGCGAGTTCACTGCTTTTTAAGGGTATATTTAGGAGATTGAGAATTTGATTGTCAGTTTCATCAATGGCTGAAGAGATATCTTTTCTGAAGATTACCGTAAATGCTGCGGGGCCTGCCTTGAATTCAACCGAGCATAATGGATGTTTTTTCACCTCTTCTTCAATCATTTTTATTCCAAAACCATACCGTTCGATATAGCCCGTGTCATACAGAAGATTTGAAACTGACGGATTTCTCGGGATATGCTCTGGATCTTTTATATTCACGCCGGGCATAAGCCCACCGGGGTTTTTTATCTCAAATCTGTCAGGATAAATTAGTATCTTCACATCAGCACTTATCGTATAGTTCCGGTGGGCAACTGCATTTATCAGTGCCTCACGAATGGCCCTTGGTGGATATTGTTCGATTTTAATTCTTCGTGTTCCGGCGACAACATCGACTGATTTTATGTCATGGATCAGACCGGAATATGCCTCTTCAACAGTTTTCCATACCGGGCCCTCATACTCCTTGCTCCATAAAGGGCCATCCTCTCCCATGCCTATCTTCCGTATTTTGGCAGATGGTATGTGTTCAGTTGCTTCTGTGAAGAATAGTATTCCTGCATTTGTCAGCCTGTCATTTTTTATCGCACCGTCACTCCTCAGATACCTGGACTTATTCTCCTCTGAGATTGTTTTTCCTCTCGTTTCTTTTACTTTTTCAAAAAACCAGTCAATATATTCAGGCCGGGCATCTTCCACGGCGAGCATGGGAATTTCATCCCAGTTGATCGTCCCCATTTCAGAGAAGAGCATCACTATCTCCTGCAGGGAGAGTGGTCTGACTCCTGTCCCCGCTCTTATATATACGACACCGCCGAGCGAACAAAGAGAAGTGCTTTTCCCGACACTGATTATCAGAAGATCTTTATCATCTATTGAAATCTTCTGCGTTTTTATTGCCGGTGGGGGAATTATCGCCTGAATTGAACTCGTTAACTTTTCAATTGCTCCTTTTACATCAGTTCCAACAATTTTTCCGTTATCCGCAACGCCGACAATTATTATTCCACCTTCGGAATTTGCAAAGGCGGCAACTTCATGATGTATATTTTTTCCTGCTGTTTCCTTAAATTCAAGGACTTCAGATTCTCCAGACTGAATCAGATAGATCAGTTCCTCTAAATCCATGACTACTGTTACATCAACATTCCTCAAATATGTAACGGTAGATGAGTTACTGTTTCATTTTGGGGTGAAACAGTATGGAACAGTAGGTCCGTTGGAGAATTGATCGGTAAACCGGCTGGAAATGGTTGCGAATACTGGTTAAAAGCATATTTTTGGTTTTTTATTCCCGGGCGTTGTTTCTACCGTTTCATTACTTCAGCATAAAACGGTATCCAGAATGGATTAACCGGCCCGAATGACGTGAAAATGTTAACCTCAAATCATCTTAGTGGAAAGTTGTGGAAAGGCTCTTTTCCGTGTTCCTGAAATCCTTTGGACCAACAGGGATGTTAAAAATAATTTCTGACATCCGGGACAATGCGTCCCGAATCATAAAAAATTCCCCCTTTGATCTCCTCTGTTTTGACCATCTCTTTTTGGAATCGGGGCGTGAAATGAGCGTATTTTTGACATCTTTTTGCTGCGGGGAAAATGGTGTTGTTCTGCCGGTTATTCCCAAAACAAACGGTGAATTATAGACTAATATGGGGGTGTCATTTGCGAATATTCTGAGAGGATGTATGGGATGTCTCCGGCGGTGAACGTCCCGCTCCGCCCGTCTGTGAGGATGCGTCATTCCGGGCCTCAGGCACGTTTTATGAGTATTTGTGCATCATTTTGGCGTTATTTGTGAATTATTTGTGTTTTATCTGTCCGGGGACAGGGATTTCGCCCACAATATCAAGACCCGTGATCCGCAGTTGCAGGAGAAAAAAACCCGCATATCCGGCGACCATCATCCCGGTCTTGTCAACGACTCAACGGAATTGGCATTTGGAATTGACCAGGCAGACGAGGAGAATCACGTTGCGTTCGATGATGACTTCACCGATTTCGTCTGGATCATTTTCGCGGTCAAAGTCCCATCCCGTTCGGTCGGATGTCCTGATCTTTTTCCAAAAACCATCCCGTGTTAGGACAGATTAATATTACCCAAAGTAATAGTTTCATATGTCAGTCGCCACCGGGCAACCGACTGGCAGAAGTGTGTGTATGCGTGTCGTATCATCACAGACTTCTTCTGTATGCCCCGCTGCTATCCCCACATGCGATAGTGGACACTATGTGTTTCGTGCACAGGAGATGAATTCCATGAACGAAATTGAAAAAACAAAAACCGGAACAGAAACCGGAACAGAAACCAGAACAGAAACCAGAACAGAAATCGAAACCGGAACAGAACCCGGAAGAGAAAACGGCAGCCCCATCACAAGAACATGCGCCAACAGTGTTTCGCAGGGAACCGCCGATGAACCGTCAACGGCGGAGAATATAAAATTCCCGGAGAATGAACGGACGGTCATCACCGCAGCACCGGTTCCCCTCGACCGCCTCCCGCAGGCCCTCTCCAGAGAGATTCACACCTACAAGGGAATCATCTCTGAGATCAGTATCCGGCGGGGACCGGTAGGCATGACTATGTGATCAGCCTCACCACCCGTTCCCCGAACGCTGGCGTTGGCCGTTCCCCGCGAGGTGGGCGGCATGCAGACTGAACCCGACAGCCCCGCCCGGAACGTCAGCGGAAGCAGGAGTGAGAATGGGAGTGAGAGTGAGAATGGGAATAAGAATGAGAGTGGGAGTGGGAATGGAAGTGAGACGGAAAACGAAATCCAAAAAACCCTCTCCCTCCTCTTTCCCGACGGTGACGTCGTCGAACTCCGGGCCCTCGGCGACGGCGGCGTCCACAGCGGCTACTTCAACGACTTTGATGCCCTTGCCGGGAAGGCGAGAACACTGGACGCATTCCGTGATGTCACAGGCATCTACGTCAGCCTCAACGAAGTGAATCCCGCTCTCCTGTCCCGCTGGGCCAACCGCGTCAAACAACGCCTCTCCCGGAGCGACGCCACCACCGCTGATGCCGACATCGTCCGCCGCCGCTGGCTCCCCATCGACCTCGACCCCGTCCGGCCCAGCGGCGTCTCCGCAACCGATGCAGAGCATGCCGCCGCCCTCAAACGTGCCGAGACCGTGGCTGCATGGCTCACAAAGAGAGGATTCCCGCAACCAATCATGGCCGACTCCGGCAACGGTGCCCACCTCCTCTACCGCATCGACCTTCCCAACGACGGGGAGGCCACCCGGCTCGTCAAGAGATGTCTCGCCGTCCTTGATGCCCTCTTCTCCGACAACCGCGTCCACTGCGACACCGCAAACTTCAACGCCGGACGCATCTGGAAATGCTACGGCACCACCGCCTGCAAAGGCGACCACACCGAAGAACGCCCGCACCGGCAGGTATACCGGCTTCTGCATGGATATTCCGTGAACCGGACCAGATACCAGGGCCTTCTTGATAAGTGTCCCGCCATCAGTCTCATTGATGCAACAGTT
>NZ_JAAAWJ010000065.1 GCF_009914725.1 Methanogenium sp. MK-MG | reverse complement strand
ATTACAGTTCAGGAGATGTCATTCAGGTTATTGAAGGCTCGGACGAATATGGGCCATGGACAAAGACCATCACATATAACGGTCTGGATATATCAGGAGGCTACACTGAGGACGATCTTGATGACCTGATGACAGAATATGAAGAATCTATTGCAGGCAGTATTAACAAGGAGGGGTATTTCCTCAAGATAAACCCAGAAACACCGGATGACACCATCATACGCACTGGAGACAGGTTTGAGGTCGCAATGGATGGGAGAACCCCAACGTGCAAAGCATGGGCAATAAAGTGCTATAATGACGGTGTACTCCAGAGTTTCGGAATCGAACCGGGTACAGGAAACGAGTGGATACTATCACACAAGCCCTCAGGGCAGATTCTTGCACGCGGAGACCTTGTCTACAGCACCAACCCCAATGATGACGAGGACGTATTTTGAGTTTGCTGATGAGCCTTGTCTACCCGGATACGAACTGATAAGAAACGGATTTTCGGAGGCAAATGTAACAAATACCGAATGAAGACGAATAAAGGCACCAATCCTTATAAAAAAACTCTTTTTATATTTTCAGGCTTCCGTTTACAGGGAGCCGTTCTTTTTACAGGGCCGTTATATTGTCCTGAATTCTGAATCATTACATCGTTTTGAATATTATTGAAATTCAGAGATTATCTCCGGGGTTTCGAAAGGGGCGAAGCCCCTTCGGTTCGCAACTCTTACGCATTCACTTCGCGAAACGCCCTGACCCCGGGGCTTGCGCTTTGACGCCATCTGAATATTTTGAAGAGAAGGATGCGGAAGAATGCATCAGGTGTGCAGAATTGATATCCGGAAAGGTAAGAAAGTATTTGGATCTATAAACGCAGAACAGTCAAATCTTGCAGAAAAAATCCATTCTAAAATGGATATAGACATGATAATCCTGTACGGATCTTTTGCCCGTGGGGATTTTAACGAGGGAAGCGATATCGACCTCCCTATAGTTGCAGACTTCAAAGAACGGTTTCATAAAAGGCGTTTGACACAATTTCATTCCCTATTGATGAGCAAATTAAGATTTTACATGAGATGAGAATTGTGATGGACAGGAAAAATCATGATCCAGTGTAAGGAGGATCCTTACACAGGATCATGTAAAAAGGATGACGGAATCATCCCTTATACTGCCACTGAAACATTGCAGGATCAGCTGAATCTATAGAGGTGACCGTTGTTTCCGACCGTGTAAATCTTATCATTTGCAATGGCCGCGGTTGCGCCCCCTTGTGAATAGGACCACTCGGTCTCACCAGTCAATGCATTGAGTGCGTACATGGTGTTGTAACAGAATGAATTCATGTCGCCCGACTCCTTTCCGACAAACGCCAGTCCGTCTCCAATGGATACGGAGCATGTCCATCCGCCCATACTTTCGTTAATGCGACCCCACTTCTGTGTCAGGTTGTTCGTGTAGAAACATCTGACACCCGGAGGTGTACTGCCCCAGTCACCACCGTTCCATCCGCCGGACACATAAATGAGGCCGTTTGTCTCATCTATGGCAGGTGTGGCGTCTGTGCGTTCAATCTGTACACTACCAGCAGAAGCACCATTCCTCTTCGAATACTTAAACAGATAACCGTCAGTTGAGAAATCATATGATGTCACATAGACATTTGAACTGTCTAGGGCAGGAGAGCCGCAGAAAGCACCTTTTCCTGATTCCTCCACACTCCATACCTCTGCGCCGGTGGCGACATTGACCTTGTACAGATAGCCTGCCTGCTGGTAAACGTTGTCATATCCCCAGCCGGTCAGGTACACATACTCATTGCCGCTGACAGATTCATACGCAGGTGTTGCCTGGAAGTAACCCGAGTCTTTTAATGTACAGGTGTCATTAAAGATCCAGTTCAGGTCACCATCATCCTTGTCAAGGCAGTAATAGTTGCAGTTGCTTGAATCCCAGTCACTGCAGAAGACATAGTTCCCGCCAATCGTCGGACCACCATTGCATGATGTCGACTTGAGTGTAGTGAAGTTCCAGACTTCTGTCCCAGTTGCAAGGTTGACACAGTATAATTTGTTGTCAGATGCTGCATAGGCATATGTACCGTCGGTTGCCGGTGATGACCATGAACCGTAGTGGACTGTGCGCGGAAGCGCGAAGTCCCAGGCGACAGTCATATTGTTCTCATAGATACATGTCAGATTGATCTCTGTAAGGGCCTGTGGCTCGTCGAATCCCGAATAGCCTGTTAAAACAAGAATTTTACCGTTCTCTATTACCGGGTTGATTGTTCCTATGACCTCTCGGTCATCAAAATCATATACCGTAGGGTTGCTCTGCGGAAGACCATCGCATGGAGAGTTGCCTGCATTTTTCACGTAACGATGAAACTGCGGCCAGTCATCCCCCGGATCGGTTCTCGTAACTGTGCTGACAAGTGTAGCCGCCTTCTTCGTCGCATCAGGGTTAACAAAGGTTGTACCTCCATCTTTTGATGAAGAACTGTCCTTTGCAATCTGATCTTCATCATAGAATGCTATGAACTGCCCGTTCTGTTGATAGTCTGCTGCCATTACCGCCGGCGCACAAATCGCCAGCACCATTAATGCTGCAATTAAGAGCATCATTGTTCTTTTCATTTGCTAATTCCTCCAATTATCTGATTTAAATTATTGGACAGATGGAGGTGACATGATGCTAAATCACCATCAAAAGATCCACAAAGATAGTGTAACATATAGTATACTCCCATAACTCCAAATCTGCCCAGACCTGCATAATCCTGCTGAAAAAGGTGAATTTGAACAGCAGCTCCCTTGTGGTTATACATTATCACATGAATGGACAAGTTAATTTGATCTACATCAATTTATTTTAACATTGTCATTCGTCTTCAATAAGTGGATTACCTAGGTTTGCCATTTGGCCTATGGAAGAGCTTTATGCCCCTACAGTCTTCAAATTCATATCTTTAAGATTCCCAAGTTTCTTTTGCAGTTAGTCAAGATGGATTTTTCAGCCGGATGCATCATATTTTTTGAGCAGCATATTTCCTGTCTGTTCGTCTCTTCTGACCTGATCCACCACATCATTCACGATTTTCATAATGCAAAATATATCGAATGTGATCTCTGCTTTGGGAAAATTATCTGTTATTCCGCGAATGAATGCAGGAGACATATTACAACAGATTTGGGATATATTGGCAGGAATTTTCCGATACTCTGAGAAATCTGATTTAAATCTGCTGACTGTTGATGCATCCTTTCCTTCTGTGAGATAAATAACCTTTGAAGTATCCAGACCTGCGACAACCGGAATATAACACGGAATTCATATTATCTTTCTAGGTGATGGGCACCGGATTTGTTGTTTGTTCTCTCCTGCAGCTGCGGTGTACGATTCTCATTACTTTGGGCAAAATCCCGGCATCTGGTTAAGCAATGCTTAAATAACCCCAAAAAGGCCCTGTGCCCCGGAAAAACATATCCACACAGAAGCCCGGAGCGGGCCGATCACAACCGGAGACAGCCAATAACATCCTCCCAAAATTCTCGCCAATAGCGACTGCTCAGTAGTCTGCAATCAACCGTATTTTTAGCAAATAAAAGGCATTATAGCCATATTTTTCCGGCAGTAAAAAAGAGCAAAAAATACGTCCATATCGCCTCCCGATTCCCAAACACAGGGAGGCAAAGAGGGTGAGAAAAGGGTGACAAAAAACAGGTGTGAGGCGGGTGACCCAAAAACGTCTGGAAAAAAAGGCAGAAAACAGTCGGCCCGTTCACATAAGCCCACGGGCAAACCGCCTGCCAGCTTCCCGTGCCCTCTCCTGCACAACAGGATCGCGGGCGACCGCACTCTTCTCAAAGTAGCCCTCGGCTGGCAGGGTATCTGTCACCTCAAATCCCAGCGCCTCGAGCGGCCGCTGCATCGCCTCAATCGCAAATCCCCGCTCGGCAGGTTTTGTCTGCTCGGCCACCGAGAAGACGAGCGCCTTTCTGCCTCGATCCTGAAAAAAGCTCGAATACGGGCCGGGCCGTTCTGCTGCGAAACGATAGTAGGGGATAGAGGCGGTCGATGAAGGCCTTCATCTCCGGGGTGATGTTGTAGTTATAGGTAGGCGTTCCGAGGATGAGGCCGTCGGCCTCCTCAATCTTTGGGTAGAGGAGGTGCATGCCGTCAAAAAACCGGGTACAGGTGAGATCCTTTCGGCAGCGCTCGCAGCCCGTGCAGGGGGTGATGGCGTAAGACCGGAGAGAGACATACTCAGTCCCGGCCCCTTCATCGGCCACGCCCGCAAGCAGTGCCCCAAGGAGTGTATCAGTGTTCCCGCCCGCCCGCGGGCTCCCGGATATACCGATGACCTTCATCGCCCCAGTCTGTCGGGGGCCATTGAATTGTCAAGCACCGCCCGGATGGTCTCGAAGTCTGCCGCAAGCACCTCGCGGAATGCAGGCCGGTAGATGGTGGCCGCCGGGTGGTAAACGGGAATAATGACCCGCTCGCCGCTTATCGTCTGGATACGAAATACTTTGCCGTGCACCTCTGATATGGGGCCCGGGGCAATTCCATAGGATTCGAGCACCCATCGCATCGCAAACCGGCCGAGGGGGACAATAACCTCCGGACGGATAAGGGAAAGCTGGCTATCGAGGTAGGGGCGGCAGGCCTCAATCTCCTCCTGGTTCGGATCGCGGTTCTTGGGCGGGCGGCACTTGACGATATTGGTGATGAAGACATCGTCCCGGGCAACATCGATTCCTTCGAGGAGGCCATTGAGGATGCTCCCTGCCCGGCCCACAAAGGGGACCCCCTTTGTATCTTCGTTCCTTCCGGGCGCCTCACCAATGAAAAGTATGCGGGCGGGAACGGGGCCATCGCCCGGTACGGCGTTGGTCCGCGTCTCCGCGAGGGGGCAGAGGGTGCATGTGCGGACGGCCTCATCTAACGCGATTCGTTCGTGCTCAGTATTCATCTCATATGCTCCTGAAAAAATAGTTGGATTTCGAAAGAGAGAAAGGATGCGGTTTGCGACAGCGGGATCAGGATGCCGCAACCCTCCCGATTTCGTCAAAATATTTCTGGTAGAGGCCAAGATCACCATCATCGAGGGCCTGGCTGGCCAGATCATAGAGTTCAGCAATCCGGGCAAGCTTTTCCATGTCGTCCTCGCTCACAGGAGGCAGTTCACCCGGACTGATATCTCCGGTCTCACCACCGAAGATGACAGCAAGAGCCTCCCCCAGAGTATCCTGCATCGTCAGCCGGTCACCATAGGCAACAATCACACGTTTGAGCTGCGGGAGCGTCCCTTTCTCCGTTGCCTCCAGGTAGAGCGGTTCGACATATATGATGGAATCCTCGATTGGTATCACCAGCGTATTGCCCCGGAGCACCGACGAACCTGACTGCGACCAGAGAGTGATGTCCTGAGAGATCTCGGTATCCTGATCAATCCGGGCCTCAATCTGCATAGGCCCGTAGGTGAGCTCCTGCTTGGAGAACTGGTAGACAACAAGAGATCCATAGGCAGCCCCGTCCGAACGGGCCGCCATCCACCCGATCATATTCTCCTTGTTTCTCGGGGTGAAGGGAAGCATCAGGATGAACTCCTCTGACTCCTCCCCAGGGAGTTTCATGATGACATAGTAGGGCTGCATCTGCTGACGTGAACCGCGGTAAATTTCGTCAGGGATGACCCATGCGTCCTCCCTGTTGTAGAAGACACGCGGGTCCTTCATATGATAGGTGGCATAGAGCGCTGCCTGCACCTGAAAGAGACCCTGTGGGTAGCGGACATGACTCTTAAGGGAGTCGGGCATCTCTGCAAACTCTTTGAAGAAGCCGGGGAAGATATTGTCATACGTCCTGATGAGCGGATCTTCAGGGTCGACGACATAGTAGGTGACATCCCCGTTATAGGCATCAACAACCACCTTCACACTGTTTCTGATGTAGTTGAGCCGCTGGCCTCCGACCGTGGAGACATAATACGGCTCCGAATACGGGAAACGGTTTGCGGTGGTGTAGGCGTCAATGATCCAGTAGAGACGGCCATCGGCCACCACTACATAGGGATCAGAGTCATAGGAGAGGAACGGAGCAATGGTCTGTGCACGGTCGGTGATGATCCGGTGGAAGAGAATTTTGCTTTCATCCGTGAGTGAACCTGACACCAGAAGTTCAACAGAACCAAATTTAAGTGCATAGATGAGCCGTTTTACGAGACCATCCAGCCCGACACCACCTGTACCGTCATATTTATGGTAGGCGTTCTGGTCTCCTGCCGGATAGTCAAACTCGTCGGTGGTGGTATCGGTCACAACATAGTTGCCCGTGTCCTCGCCATAGTAAATCCGCGGCTCATCAAGCGTGAGATATGGCGAGGAGGGTGGAATATCCTTAAGATAGAAGACCGGCAGACCGTCGTCTGTCACTTCATCAACCGGATTCATCACTGCCCCGTAGCCATGGGTGTAGATCAGATGGGTGTTTACCCACGTCTGCGCCTGTGGCGGGAGGCCATCAATGTTCATCTCCCGTGCTGAGACGAGAACCTCTTTGTAGGTGCCGTCAAAATGGTAGCGGTCCACATCAATATCATTGAAGTCGTAGTATGTCCGGAAGAGCTGAAGCTGTTCATAGGTGGTCTTGAGCGGCCGCCAGTCCCAGAGGCGGATGTTTTTGATGGTGGCACTATTCTCCTGTATGTCTGCTGCCGTAAGATTATACGCAACCGGGAAGATTCCCTCATCGGCCGTATCAAGGTTGTAGCTGGCAAGGGTGAAGCGGATGTTATAGTTGAGATATTCCTCCTCTAGATTCAGCTCATCGGGCTCAACGATAAGCCCCTGCACAACCATACCGGCCACAATGCCAATAAACGCAATCGCCACGAAGGCGGCAATGCCATAGGTGATAACCTCAATGCGTTCGAACTTCTCATTGACCAGAAAACCGATGCCGATGACAAAGGCCACACCGGCAAGGATGGTGAGCACCGGAAGGGTGACATGAACCGCGGTATACCCGGCCCCGACCACAGCACCGGTCTCAGAGAAGAGCAGATCAAAACGGGCAAGCCAGAGGCGGAGGGCGAGGGCAGCGAAGGTGAGGAAGAGCAGGGCGTTTAACTGTGGCAGAAACGCCCGTATCGTCCGGGTGAGGGAGACATCTCCCTCATATTCCATTCCGTCCTCGCCTCCGCCCTCAGGCCGGTAAAAAATCAGGGATCTGATGATATTTCCGGGAAGACCAGCAAGATACGGGAGGGAACTGAGAATAATGGTCAGGATGAAGAGGAAAATACAGATATTGAGAATGAGGTTGTAGAAAGGGAGCGAAAACACATAAAATCCGACGTCAAGCCCGAATATCGGGTCTGATACTCCAAACGGGGCCTGATTGATATATTTAAATACGGTCTCCCACGCTCCGGATAAACTGAGCCCGGTAAAGAACGCTAATAATCCAGCAAAGAAGACTGCAATCGGAAACACGTCCGAGGACTCTCCCTGCATGCGGGCAGCGTTTCCTGCCGCATACCGGATATTCACATAGGCAAATCCAAAGAAGACAGCAGACGCAATGACAAAAAGCACAATCCGGATGACGAGAATTGAGAGAAATACATCCTCATACCCGACGGCGACAAACCAGTACCAGTCGCCAAGGAGACCGAACATAACCAGTACAATGGCCAGGATGGCGAGGACAGCAATAATAAGCCTTGGGCGGTTCATGGGATCACTCTGGAGAGAAGTTGTGGTTAAAGTAGAAAAAGGGTTGGGAGACCGGTGTCCGGCAGCGTTCCCCAACAGACAATGAGGTCGGGAAAAACTCAGGTTCCCGGTCGCGAATAATGTGGAAAAGAGCGTACAATGGAACCATGAGGCAGAATCGGCACAAATACTTAAGGGGATTCATGGGAGATATCCCCGGTACTAATGACTGACATTCCTTTTGACAGAGGGCAGCAGCGTCGCGACAACCCGCCGACAAAATGCACGTGCCCCCTGTGCGGGTATGAAACCGAGAGGACTCCCGCTGTTCCCTGCTGGAGCATGAAGTGCCCCAGATGTGACATGCCCCTGACGGGGAAATATGGGGGATCATAGAAATTCTCAGTAGATATTGCAATCAATCTCATCAGCATCACAAAAAAATCAGCACAAATACTTAAGGTGATTCAGGGAAGATAGACCAGCGATATCAATGACTGACATTCCCTTTGGTGGGGGCCGGCAACGGCGTGGCAACCCACCGACAAAATGCGTCTGCCCCCAATGTGGCTATACAGCCGAAAAGACTCCCGGTGTTACCTGCCGGAGCCTGAAATGCCCCAAATGTGACGTCCCCCTGATGGGAGAGTGACATACCACAGTGCCACATGCTGTTTCTGCATAGCAGGGCCTTTTTTTCTCGTATCGTTTTTTGGTAAATCCATTATACAGCAGGCATATTTTCTTCATTTCCTGCAGACGGAGTCAACCATCTTTCATTAATATCCATAGGAATCCTTTTCGGAAAAGCTGTGGCATACTTTCATTTATGAGGGGGATGGTCACATGGCGGGCCTGCATATATTTCCTCTGCGTCTCTCACACATTCCTTTGATTCGGTCTGTTTCATTCAGTAGATTCTGTATTATATGCCATCGTCACCCGGAAGCAGATCCCGGCTTCATAACAGATTCAGGGATCATCAGACTACGGACAACTCCCCTGACCGTGCAGCAAAAACAGCCAGTGCAAGGCAAACCTTAAATATCCGTAGAGGATGAAAGCACCTCCTTAATGGCGGCAGATCATGGGGAGCTGGAAAAAGAACACCTGACCAGAGAAACAGAACGGCTGGAAAAAGAACTCGCGGAGATGACACATCTCGCAGACGAGCGATTATCCCAGCTGAAATATCTCCGGGCTGAATTTGACAATTACCGGAAATGGTCTGAAAAAGAGAAAGGGTCGGTCATTACCCTCGCAAACGAGAACCTGATAAAAGACCTCCTTGTCATCCTTGATGATTTTGAACAGTCGCTGCCATCACTTGAGAATGAAAAAAACAGGGAGGGAGTGGGTATGGTATACCAAAAAATGATCAACATCCTGGCCCGCTACGGGTTGGAGCCCATCACATGCATGGGGGAGAAATTTGATCCACAGTTCCATGAGGTTCTCTGCAGAAAACAATGCTCAGAAGATGCTGACACCATTGTAGAAGAGATCGGAAAAGGATATTCCCTGAAATCGAAGGTGATCCGGCCATCAAAGGTCATGGTTGCTGAGAACGTTTCCGGAAAAAAAGGTGAAAAAAATGGGTAAAGAGAAAATTATCGGAATAGACCTTGGAACATCCAACAGTGAAGCGGCAGTGATGCTGGGCGGCAAACCCACCATCATCCCCTCAGCAGAGGGAGCGACAGTCGCCGGAAAGATGTTCCCCTCATATGTCGCATTCACTGCGGACGGCCAGCTGCTTGTCGGGGAACCCGCACGCAGGCAGACGGTGAGTAACCCTGATGGTACGGTCACGGCAGCCAAGCTGAAGATAGGCACAGACCATGTCTACCATATTCACAACAAGGACTACACCCCCCAGCAGATCTCCGGGTTCCTGTTAAAAAAGATCAAAAGAGACGCAGAAGCATTTCTGGGAGATACCGTGACAAAGGCAGTGATCACGGTACCTGCCTATTTTAACGACAATCAGAGAACCGCAACAAAGGATGCCGGAAAAATTGCAGGTCTTGATGTGGTCAGGCTTGTTAACGAGCCCACAGCAGCTTCGATGGCATACGGGCTGGACCGGGCCGGGGAGTATAAGATTCTGGTCTTTGATCTGGGCGGCGGCACGCTTGATGTGACAATCATGGAGTTTGGGGGCGGAACATTCACGGTGCTCGCCACCTCCGGCGACACACATCTCGGCGGCACCGATATGGACAATGCCGTCTACGAATGGATTGCCACAGAGTTCAAAAAACTTGAGGCGGTCGATATCAGAAATGACAAAATGGCCGTCAACCGGGTCAAAGAAGCGGCTGAAAAGGCAAAAATTGAACTTTCAACCGTCCTTGAAACCGAGATTAACCTCCCCTATGTCTCCGCAACCCCGGAAGGCCCCAAACACCTCTCGATGAAACTGACCCGGTCAAAACTCGAACAGCTGGTCGAACCGACCATCAAACGCTGCATCGGACCATTTGAACAGGCTCTGAAGGATGCCAAACTGACAAAGGACGACATCCAGAAGGTCATCCTTGTCGGCGGACCGACGAGAATGCCGGTTGTGCTGAAATTTATTGAGGACCATATCGGGAGAAAAGCGGAACGCGGGATTGACCCGATGGAATGTGTCGCCATAGGAGCAGCAATTCAGGGAGCG
>NZ_JAAAWJ010000064.1 GCF_009914725.1 Methanogenium sp. MK-MG | reverse complement strand
GTGCAGAGCAGGGCAGAAGCACCAGCGTATCGGTACGGGTCGGTATAAACCGGTCAATCACCCGGTCCACAAACCGTGTGACCTCGGTTCTTTTCAGGGAATCAGCAGTATTGGCTGAGAATGGTGTGCTCCGCACAATCGGTATCATCGGTTCGCAGTAGGCAGGTGCAGCGTCAAGGAGGCGCATAACAGCCACCTGCCAGGCATTATTCCGTGTACGTTTTTCAATGAATTCACGGAACACACGCGAGCGAATGAACCAGCGTGCGGTTGCAATCTCTGTGTCCAGCGTGTTCCTGTTATGGAGTCCCAGATCATTATTTCTGCAGCCTTCACAGCTGCACAGCCCGGAATCACGCACCTCATCATAGGGAAACTCGCCGTCCGGTGTGCAGAACATATTGCGTACCGTCATCAGGTCCACAGCACGGTAATCAAAGAGGTCAAATCCGCAGTAGATGAGAATGGCCGCATTTGACGGGAGCGCACTGGCCGGTGCATACCATGCCGTGTCCATGGGAAAGCGTTCCCTGAGTGCAATCAGAAGTTCAGTAAACCGCCTGGGATTGTCAAAGAGTGTATGACACCCCGGAACAATGACCGCAGACTCCTCTGAACCATCCGGTTTCTCTCCGACAAATGCATTCAGGATTCCGGTATACTGTATGGGCGCTGGCCATCTGATTTTTTCAGGAAATTCAGGTGGCGTATTGGCGAACGGATGATTGAATAAATCGGGAAACATCTCTCTTGGGTCGATGATTCCCGGTGTTGCCACCACATATTTTCCGGAAGTGTATCTCCCCGTCCGTCCGGGGCCGTCGCGAATGATGCGTTCAAATAAACTCATATAATTCCTCCACACTCTGTAGTGCATCCGTCATCACCGGTCTCCATCTCTCACCGGCATGGATGGTGACAGGAATGCCCGGATTTGCATTGATCAGTTGTATGATGCCTTTGCACCCACTTTGGACCATCACTTCATCCCATTCGGGAATTTCACTCTGGCCGATAGGGAATGTCTCCTTTAGTCCGTGGGGGTACGGGCCGAATGGCGGTTTAAACAGGAACGTTGTTGCGCCAACGGGGCCTGCCTCGTCATTCAGGCTGATGTGGATGGCATCTGTGACAGAAAAACGCGGGATCATTTCATGGTAGCGGATCACTTCTGTCCTTTTGCAGGATTCACTGCCCCGGTAGAAGAATCTGCGTTTTGAGACCGCATCACGGGTCAGAAGTACATCGGTATACTTCAGGAGTTCCCGGTAGCCGTCAAGCAGGCGGGGATGATTTCTGCAGCGTTCGTCAACGAGTTCCCAGAGGGTGCCGTCCTGAATACTCTGTCTGATACGTGCAATCTCTGCAAGACTGACCAGAAGGTTATGTTTGGCAAGCAGTTTCTCTTTATCCGGTGATGCCTGTAATTCGCGTGCCGTATGCGAACGGCAGACTTCACAGGCACAGGGAAGTTCGCTGAGTTCAGCCAGTTTATAGCTTCCGGATACGGTCATGTATCGTCCTTCGCGGGCGTAGAGTGCATAGGCCGCAGAATCAAATACATCACATCCCATGGCTGCTGCAAGGGCAAACATCGATGGATGCCCTGCCCCAAAGAGGTGAATGCATGAGCCCGGAGAGAGTGCCTGTTTTGCTGCCATCACAACGGTGACGAGATCACGATAACGGTATGATTCCATAAGCGGCACCACGGCACCAATAGGGCAGAATACCGCTCCTGTCTCACGCACCTCTTCTCCTGCCCTCTTCCGGAGATCGGGATGGAGGCCTCCCTGCACCGGGGCTGCGAGGTGGCCGTCATCAATGATTTCCATCGCTTCGCGAATCCGCTGCATGGTCACAGAAAGCTCCTCTGCCGCCCCGTCATGATCCCGGTCGGGTGGTGTGGCGAGATCCATGGGGACAATGATTTCACTCCCTATCTGGCGCTGAAAACAGACCGTATCAGCATTTGAAAATGCTACGTCCCCATACACCGACTGCTGAAATGCACCTGAGTCAGTCATGATAATGCCCTGAAATCCAAGCACTGCATGCAGGCCCTCATTCATTGCCCGTTCACGAAACTCCTCGCTTTTACTGAAGATATATGCATTGGTGATCAGTGCTTCAACACCCATCTTCTCCATTTCTTCAGGAGGTATCAACTGGATATGCGGATTAATTACCGGAAGGAGCAGGGGTGTTTTTGCAGTTTTATCTCCAACCCTGAGTTTTCCTGTTCTCGCCCATATGTCTTTATGCTGGCTCTCAAAGGTGATCACGTGTGTTCCTCCTCATAAAATATCTGTCCTTCAAATGTGTATAGTTCAGTGTCATCATTTCTCCATGTTCCGGGAGGAAGACCTGCTTTTATGCAGACCTGATCTAAAAATGTCCCGGCATCCCAGTGGTATTCAACCGGCACCTGCGGGAGAAGAAGGCCGGTTCTTCCGTAGCCTGCAATAATCAGCCCGTGTTTTCCAACGGTGACTGCCTCCTGACGCCTGGCCGGAGGGGCTGAAACAAGAACGGGGGGTGTCAGTACAGTGACCTCTATTGAAATTTCGGGAAGTTCTTCGGCGCGTACGGGTGGAAAACGCGGATCGTGTAATGCGGCGGAGAGTGCAGCGTCGGGAATTGCAACTGATAACGAAAGCACCGGTGTTGGAAATCCAATACAGCCTCTGAGTTCGCCGTTTCGGTTCAGTGTGACAAATACGCCCCGCTTTTCACTGAATGAATCCGGCACTGCTACCGCCGGAAGTTTATCTTTGCCGATGTTCTCCTGAAGAACCCTGCGTGCGAGTTTCACCGCCGTTGCACCATCTTCACTGCTGATCCCGTCCATGCCCATAAATATTGCGAGATACAATATTAATAGGAGAGGGAGTGTGTGGCTGACGGTGGCAGAAAATGCTGCTGAGGAAAGTCCCCACACCAACCGGACGCGTAGCCGCATGCAAGTGCGGGTGGCGAGAGTCACGGCTCTGACACAGAAACGACACGGCCTGCCGTTAGCGATGATGCGACCGAGCCGTCAGTGTATAGCTGATGGCGAGAAGGCACCAGGTGCTGAGTTAACTCGCTGATGCACAGCGGCAGGATTCGATGGAACGGTGAAACCCTACGGGTGCAAGCCAGAACAGGGCAATAAGGCCGGGTCCGGGCCTGCCCGGGTATGGCGCGTAGCTGAATGCCACATAGAAACAGAATGGGGCTTACTACTCCCACTCATTCTTCAATTTTGAAAAAGCTATATACCAGCTTACCGTAAGGTATCACTACCGGAGCATAAACGATGAATGACACTGATTTCTTTTCTGCGTATATCCAACAACTGAAAACAGAATGCCCTCTTCCTGATGAATCAGCCGGACACGCGATTGCGTCAATGCTCACCGGCTACAGGATGGGATTATATGACCGGGCCGTTGCGCAGGCGGATAAGGCGTTGGGCCTTTTCAAAGAGACAGAAAATATTCCTGAGTATCTCATACGTGCAGTCCTGATTGTAAAGAATGATGCACTGCAAAAGATACCCGAACAGGTGACCATTAAATCAAGTTTTGACTGGGAAGGACACGACCCCTCGCATGATGACACACGAATAATCTCCGGTGATGACACGGAGTATGCATTCGATGAAGACAGCTTCAGATGGCTGGCGGTGCTACTGCCGGAAGAAAAAACAGATATCCGGGATGCATACATGCTCGATACCGCCCTGATGCTGTTATACGGTGTGGCTGTCTGTTCATCACCGATGGACGAGCAGGCAATGGAGGAGCATCTCTATGATTATCTCATTCAGCGCCTTGGGCTGTACCGGGAAGAGGTGGCATGACAAAATTGTTGTGGGCAATTATCTTCTAAGGGCATATTATTTTGAGGGATTATCACCTCTAATAATAACAACATGCAGATTCCAACACCCGATGAGATCCGGGAACAACGTATCAAGGCAGGCCTGACACAATCAGATGTGGCAGAACGGGCAGGCTTTTCACAGTCCATGATTGCACGGATAGAGACCGGGACTGTTGATCCACGGGCAAGCACACTCCGCCGGATTGTTAAAATACTGAATGAATCAGGGACATCCCGTACATCTGCCGGGGATATTATGACCACCCCTGTCATCAGCATCGCTCCTGAGGAGACCATTGAACATACTGTGGATGTGATGGAACAGTATGGCATATCACAGGTTCCTGTGATAACACACGGTGTCCCTATCGGATGTGTATCGGAATCAGCCATCATCGCGGCCATGGAAAACGGAACGATTCAGCGGTCGATGAAAAATACTGTCACGGACATCATGGAAGAAGGGTTTCCCACAGTCGCGCCTTCAGAAAAGATAGATGCAATCGTTCACAGTCTCCGGAACCATCATGCCGTCCTTGTCATGAATAAGGGAAAGGTGGTTGGTGTCATCACCAAACACGACTGCATACGACACCTGTCCTAGATCAGTGATACGAGATCGCGAAGAACCGCTTCAGGATCCTTTGCTTTCACCACACCTGATGCAAGAAGGACACCATCGGTGCCAAGGTCCAGTGCTGTTCTGACACATTCACCTGTGCTGATTCCGGCACCGGTCAGCACTTTTACCGTCGCATTCACGGAATGCACTGCCTCGACAGATTGTTCAATTATTCCGGGATCTGCTTTTGAAACAGATACTCCGCTGCCAATCAGTTCCGGGGGTTCTATGGCAATATAATCCGGACTGAAAAACGCTGCGGCACCACTTGTGGCAACATTATTTGTGCAGATGACCGTTTCAAGACCTGCAGCACGGGCCAGACGGTTTGCTGCTTCAATATCCGCGAGCGTCAGCCTGCGTTCAGCATGGTTTATCAGCGTCCCTGTGGCACCTGCTGCCTTCAGGGCCCCTGCAACAATATGCCCGGTCTGTGCCCCCGGAGCAACTCCGTCAACGTGCTGGGCAAAAACGGGCAGGGAATAATGAACATTTAATGGATGTATGTCCATATATCCAGGAGCCAGACCGATTCTGACGTCATTCTCATGTGCGATTCGTTCTGCACTCTGAGCAATTCTCTGTGCGTTATGTCCAAATCCCTCAGTATAGGATTTCAGGTTTATGAGAATGAATGGAGCAGCCATATTGTGTAACCTTCTGTTAGTATTATCTTCCCTGTTTTTTTATCCGGATCATATCTCCAAGTGTTGTTGTCATTGCAGATCCGCCGGATGTTTTCATACTATCATCAACCGATTCAATCAGTTCAATCTCCAGGATTTTCCCGATCTTCTTTAGTACCCGGTCTTCCGGGACGAATCCGGTTTCAATTTTTTTGATGAGATTTTCCTTTTCCTTTATTTCCTGTGCGAGATCTTTCTGCGTCCACCCTTTTGCCATTCTGGCTTCACGGATTTTGACATTGAAATCATCGACAATATCTCCTCCCATCATATCAAAAACATCACGGGGTCTGCTTTTCTGTGGTTTTCTGGAGCCAACCTTTGGTTTTGCTCCCGGAACTCTGGCACCTGGCGGTTTTTTGATCTCTGTACCAAGTTTCACACATTTCGGGCACACCCACATCTTAGCTCCGCCAATCTGAACAAGAACTGGCTCGCCATTGATTGATGCGCCGCAAACTTCACATTCGGACATTTCAAATCGTAAACAAATTTATAGTCATATGAACAGATATACCTAATTGAGGTTTCAAATGGGGGACTACTCTGTGCCAAATCCCGAGATCGGCGATGAAGACCTGAATGAGTATCTTCTGAACCGGATTGCAGCACTCGAATCAAAAAATATACAGTTCAAAGAGCAGGTACGGCAGCTCGATATTGAAAAAAAGAATGTAGAAAACCAGAAAACCCGTTACGAACGTGAAATCAGAAAGCTGAAGAGTGAAGTTGAAAAACTCAGAAGCCCCCCGCTTGTTATCGGCACTGTTTCAGATATTATTGATAAACAGCGCGTAATAGTGCAGAGCAGTGCCGGTCCGCGTTTTATGGTGAGGGTATCAAATTTTGTGAAGCCTGAAGACCTGAAACCCGGACTGAGATGCACGATGAATCAACAGTCACTCACGGTTGTTGAGGTGTTGCCGGAAGCATTCGACAGCCAGATCTATGGCATGGAAGTAGTCGATTCTCCTGATGAGACATATGATGAGATCGGCGGTCTGGAAGAACAGATTCGCGAGCTGAAAGAAGCAGTTGAACTGCCGTTAACACGCCCGGAATTGTTCGCATCTGTTGGAATCGTTCCCCCGAAAGGAGTACTCCTCTACGGGCCCCCGGGAACGGGAAAGACCCTTCTCGCCCGTGCGGTGGCCCATGAAACCCATGCACATTTTCTCCGGGTCGTGGGGTCAGAACTGGTGCAGAAGTACATCGGTGAGGGAGCGCGTCTCGTACGGGAACTGTTTGAACTGGCGAAGAAAAACGCCCCGTCAATTATTTTCATTGATGAAATTGATGCGATTGGCGCGATGCGCAGTGAAAGCACCACGTCCGGGGACCGGGAGGTGCAGCGGACCCTGATGCAGCTCCTTGCTGATATGGACGGGTTTGAGTCCCGGGGCGATGTAAAAATAGTCGCTGCCACAAACAGAATAGATATTCTTGATCACGCACTGCTGCGACCGGGCCGTTTTGACCGTATCATTGAAATACCCCTGCCCAATTCTGATGGGCGACGGTCAATTATGGAGATACATTCTGAAAATATGGCTCTGGATGTCGCAGTTGATCTCCATGAAGTTGCCGAGTTAACAGACGGAAAGAATGGTTCAGAACTCCGTGCAATCTGTACAGAGGCAGGAATGTTTGCCATTCGTGCTGAGCGAACAAAGGTGTATCAGTCTGACTTTATCAAGGCGATTGACAAAGTTACCTTTGACCTTACCCATCATCCGAAGTGCAGCCCGTACGACAGTGCGATGTTTGCCTGAAAAATATTTTATATTTTTTTAAGCTCTTCTTCAGAACAGCGTGCACGGAATGTTGTGTCCATTCCCGATGCAAATTCAGTGACATCATTTATTGCTGATTCGGGAGTTACCGCCATCCGGTCCAGAACAGTATGATATTTAATGCCATAGACGATCTCCCGGTCCCAGCTGTCATGAACAGACTCTTCACGTCCATAGATGATGCCTGCATACGGGGGAGTACAGATAATTCCATTTGAGAGCAGACAGAGCGGTTGGGATACATACCGCTGGATGTACCACTTTATCTCAGATATGACCGAGAGCGCACTTCCCAGGGTTGACACTTCAATGCAGACTCCCCAGTCGGTTTTTTTCGGGTGGTAAAAACGGAGCAGTTCACGGCTTGTCTCGGATGCCAAAAGAGTGGAATGGAGGTCAGTTCCTTCCTTCTGTATGAGCAGTACCTTCATAATCTAAAGGAACATGATGTCCGGCTTCTGGGTTTTATCCCTGACCTTACGCATGGCTTCTTCAAAATCGGACCATGTGACTGCATCTGCATCCCGCCTGACAGCCATCATTCCGGCCTCACGGCAGATTGCTTCAAGTTCTGCACCGGTGGTATTCTCAGCTTCCGCTGCCAGTTTGTCAAGAGGAACCCCCACAAGCTGCATCTTTGCAGAATGAATCTTCAGTATCTGGTGGCGGGCAGCGGTGTCCGGAAGCGGAACCATCACGACCCTGTCAAACCGTCCCGGCCGCAAAAGTGCGGGGTCCAGCATATCCACCCGGTTTGTCGCTCCCATGATTCTGACGTCACCCCTGTTGTCAAATCCGTCCATCTCTGCCAGGAGCTGCATCAGGGTCCGCTGCACTTCTGCGCTTCCGGATGTGCCGTCATGCATCCGCATGGTTCCGATTGCATCAATTTCATCGATGAAGACGATGGACGGGGCCCGTTCCCGTGCCATGGTAAAGAGCTCCCGCACCATCTGGGCACCTTCTCCGATAAATTTATGGACCAGTTCACTGCCGGACATACGAATGAAGGTGGCGTTTGCCTGATGGGCAACTGCTTTTGCTATCAGTGTTTTTCCGGTACCCGGCGGTCCGTAGAGCAGAATGCCTTTGGGTGGTTCAACACCGATTCTGCGGAATATCTCAGGCTTTGTCAACGGATATTCAACCGCTTCCCTGACCTCTTCGATCTCCTCTCTGAGTCCCCCGATTTTTTCAAAGGTGGTATCAGGAGATTCTATCAGTTCCATAACCCGCACGCGCGAATCAACAGAATTGGCAACGATACGTACGATGGAAAGAGCGTTGTTAACAGCAACCTTCATGCCGGGTTTCAGTTCAGTTCTCAGATCATCTGTGATTCCGGTAATATATTCCTGGTTGTTCCCCTGCTGACGAAGATACACCTCTCCTGAATCCAGAATGTCAATGACTGACGCTACAAAGAGCGGCGTCCGTTTCAGCTGATTGTTCTCCTTTTTCAGCTGTTCATTCTCCTTTTTAGCACTGGAAAGTTCTTTTGTCTGGATTTCAACTGTTTCCTGCAGATCGTCAATTATTTCCTCATATTCCTGTTCGGTCAGGCTGGTCGGATTTCGTTCGGTATTGGTATTGCTGATGATGGTCTCATCCATGTCATATTTATCTTTGTTCTCACCACATTTATGTAGTATGTCCATTACAATTCAGGCACGCGGCATTTCAGCTGGCATCGGAACCGGTGCTGTTCTTGTCAGCAGTGAACCGATCTCCTTTCTGTCAGGAGTCGATCCGGAGACTGGTGTTGTGATTGAATCCGGTCACCCTCTGGAAGGGCAGTCAATAGCGGGAAAAGTGCTTGCCTTCCCGTATGGAAAAGGCTCTACTGTCGGTTCGTATGTCATCTATGCACTCAGACGGAACAATATGGCACCGTCTGCCATAATCAATACCGAAGCCGAACCCATTATCGCTGTCGGGGCAATACTCGCAGAAATCCCGATGGTCGACCGCCCTGATACACCAATCGAAGAGCTGAAAGGCGGATTATCTGCATCCGTTGATGGCAGTTTGGGTGAGATTACACTTAATAACGATTAATTCCGGGTATCGGCGTGTATTGTTATATCCTGTTAAAATGTGTGAAAAAAATAATTCCCAGAGGGTATATGCCTGATGAAGATTAACTGGCGTTCCATACCGTGGGCAAAAAATTCGTTTGCTGCTCTGAACGCGGCATGTGAACTTTCCGGCATCACTCTGAATGAAGTGGATGCTCCGGAAGATGACATCACCTGTTACAGTCTTAACTCTGTAAATGAACCTCATTTCAGGGATGAAATATCTGATGCTGAGTGCATTACCATTGCCGGGGGGCCGCATCCCACCGCCTGCTGGGAAGAAGTACGCCAGTATGCAGATTATGTGGTGATTGGTGAGGGGGAATATACTCTGCCTGCCCTTCTCAGAATGATTGAGTCCGGCAGTCAGACCCTGCCGGCCGGAGTGGCGTCAAAAAAGCAGGTGGTGATGCCGAACCATTGTGTGCTTCTCCCCTCCTATCCACCGTTTACTTCGGTAAAGGGGTATACTGAGATTAGCCGTGGCTGTCCGTTTGGATGCGGATACTGCCAGACGCCGCGACTGTTCGGCAGGCATATGCGTCACCGCAGAATCGATGATATTGAGCGTGCCACCCGCGTGTTCCGTGACGTACGGTTTGTCACGCCGAATGCTCTTGGCTATGGATCTGATGGCATTCATATACGCCTTGACAAAGTTGAAAAACTGCTCAAATCGTTAACCGGAAGGAGAATTTTTTTCGGAACCTTTCCCAGTGAAGTGAGGCCCGAGTGTATATCTGACGCATCACTGCACCTGATTGAGAGCTATTGTGCGAACAGGAAGGTTCATTTTGGTGCGCAGTCCGGCAGTAATCATGTACTACAGATGCTCAGGCGCGGCCACACGGCAGAGGATGTGATGAAGGCATATGACCTTTGCAGAGACCATGGCATGACCCCGGTTGTCGATTATATTGTGGGCCTTCCGTATGAATCAGATGACGAACAGCGGCTTTCTGTCACACAGATGAAAGAGATTACCCGCCATGGTATTGTGCACGTCCATCATTTCACCCCGCTTCCGGGAACCCCCCTTGCCGGGACGTCGGCACGCACCATTCTTCCTGACGTGCAGCGGGAACTGGGAAGGCTGGCACAAAGTGGAAAGGCAACCGGTTCATGGATCGATGCTGAGGCAAGGTTTTTTAAGGATAATGAAGACCAGTTATCATGATGAAAATACTTCTGCTGACAGATATCCACGGCCAGTATGATACGATTCCCGGTTTCATGGAACTTGCTCCGGATATGGTCATCATTGCCGGGGATATCACCGACTGTGGAGATCCACAGGAAGCAAATGAGGTATTTAAACAGATTGACGTCCCGTGTTTTGCTGTTCCCGGCAACTGTGATGCCCGGGAGATCC
>NZ_JAAAWJ010000063.1 GCF_009914725.1 Methanogenium sp. MK-MG | reverse complement strand
AATCACTGCAAATATCAGGACTATCTGTTTTATTCTCTGCCGTTTCATTCGCACCATTCCGTTATAAATTATCACTGAGGTGATTCAGTATATTATTGGTGGAGATAAATATAAATGGATTATGTTTCTGCCTAATGAAACCAAGGTGTTTTTGTCCATAATCGTTCAAATGGTATCTGTATATGATGCCGGAAATGCCAGTTGAAGATCTCATAGCAGATCTGCTCTCTGAATCTGATATACTCAGGCAGACGGCCGAATCCTCTCTGAAGGATTTTTCTGCCGAAACAGTGCTTCCAGAAATTTCAGCTCTTCTGCGTTCACCCGATAAACACATCCGAAACCGCGGGATGGAACTATTCTGCTGCATAGGCAGTGATGCTGTCCCTTCTCTTGCAGCGCTGCTTAAGAGTGAAGAATGGACAGTCCGGTATCGTGCTGCAGAGGCCCTTGGCATCATCGGGGGTAGTGCGGCATGTGCCCTGCTTGTCCCTGTTCTGCAGGACAGCAGGGACCACGTGAGATACATGGCAGCAAAAGGGCTGGGAATCTCATCATGTACTGAAGCTGCCGGTGCGGTGGCCTCCCTTCTAAACGATGAGAATGAGTTTGTGCGTGGATCAGCGGCCCGTGCCCTCGGACAAATGAATCTTGCGACATATGCACCGCTCATTGAGGGCGCCCTGCAGCGGGAAAAATATGAAAAGACCCGTGTTATGATGTCAGGGGCCCTGCTCCGCCTTGGCGGGGACAGATAGAGGATTGCATGAATCCGGATATACCTGAAAGCCGTGGCTGGATCCTTGCGGGCCTTGCCGCCCTCATCCTCTGTGTGCCTGTCTCGGTCTATGTCGTTGGCTCGATGCTGGGTGCCGGGGTGCAGTTTCCACTCTTCCGGTATCAGGAGACCTATATGGGTGCGAATGTGATCACAATCTTCCATGACCTCCAGTACGTGCTGGAAGGCACTATCACCGGCAGAAGCGCACTGATGCCTGTCTTCTGGACAGCAGGAGTTATGTCCGGTATTGCAGGACTTGTCTCTGTTGCTGTCCCGCCCCGGATACACGTACTCTACTCTCCCCGCAGGAGTGGTATCTGCATCATGGGTGCAGGACTGCTCTACCTCTTTGCTCTCATCGCCCAGTACGGGCCGTCGTTTTCATCGAGCGGAGGGTTCGCCATACCAGTGGGTGTCCCGGTGCTCGTAGTGGCAGGCTGGCTGGTATGGTCAGGCATCCTCTTTCCGGGTGCCGGTGAAACAGATGAGGGTGAACCTGAGGAATCTCAGGACAATTCATCGTGAAACATATTTTCAAGCCCGGTCTTTCCGGAATACGCGGTGCAGTCCAAGGTTATGGGGGTGATTGAAATGCGTCCTTCACGGACTGCATGGACATCAGTGCCTTCCTCCGCATCCGAACAGAAGGGTCCGTTGATCCAGTAATAGGGGCGGCCACGGGGGTCAAAGCGTTCTTCCACACCAGTGAGGAAGAGTTTCTCCGCAAGATGGGTGATCTCATACCCGCCGGTCACCTCTGTCGGGATATTGACGTTGACAACATCTGTGCCCAGGGGGAATCCGTCTTTTAACAACCGCTGGCAGACGTCTGTAATGACAGTTTTTGCCGCTGCAAAATTTTCATCAGAATACCGTGGGTCGTCAAATTTCTTACCCTGTTCCTCCACTTCGAGTGAGAAAGCAATGGATGGCACCCCCTGGTTGGACGCCTCCAGTGCGGCCCCGACCGTCCCTGATGTCATGATGGATTCATAGGAGAGGTTTTCTCCGATATTGATGCCGCTTACCACAAGGTCAGGTTTCAGGTTAAGTGAGTAGATGCCGATGATCACAGCATCTGTCGGTTTTCCGCCGACGGAGTAGGCCTCTGTGGTGTGCATCGGGATTCTGGTGACCCTGATTGGTTCAAAGATTGATATGGAACGCCCGACTGCACTCTGCTGTGCTGAGGGAGCGACAACGGTCACATCAGCAAAAGGGGTGAGTGCATCATAGGCTGCCCACAGCCCTTCTGACGTGACGCCGTCATCATTTGTGAGGAGTATTTTAGGTCTCATTTGTCTGGATGAAAATGAGGTTTGTGGCTACAAAAAAAGTTCGATCGGCACTCTCATAATTTCCGGAGGTGCATATAGTATTCAATGCTGGCACTTCTCGCAGAATATACCGTATTCCACAATCCTGCACTTGCGCCGGAAGGAAATGCAATGCTCTCTGTGCTGAAAGAGAGTTTCCTCCGGTCAGGATATGACGTAATCACCCCGGAGTCCGGGGATTTTGAAGCAGAGCTCAGGCGCCTCTCCCCTCTCGCCGATGTGGGGCTTGTTATTGCACCGGATCATCTGCTCGGAAAATATTCAAAGATTCTTGAAGACAACTGCCATAATATCGGGTGTGGAAGTCTCAATTGTGCTCTCTGTTCAAAAAAACCGCATGCAGGAGCAATTCTTGCCGCACAGGGCATTGCTGTCCCGAAGGATGTCTCAGAAGGTGTCCGTGTAATAAAGGAAAAGCAGGGAGCAGGTGCTCTGAATATGCGTATTGCAGATGAAGAACCCGGGCCTGGTGAGTTTGGACAGGAGTTCATCGAAGGCGAGCATATGAGCGTAAGCCTTGTCATCGGCCGGTATGTAGGAAATGCCTGCACATATTACAGCGGGCGTCCGCCCCTGGTGCTTTCCCTGAATCGTCAGTTCATTCGTTTTGATGATGGTCTGGTGACATTTGAGGGTGGTGAGGTTGGCGTGCCCCATCCGCGCAGGGATGAGATTGTTGCAACTGCCATCAAAGCGGCCACCGTCCTTGGCTGTCAGGGGTATGCAGGGGTTGATGTGATTGTCGGCGATGACGTTTATGTCGTGGATGTCAATCCGCGCCCCACCTCAAGTCTGACCGGTATTGCTGCGGTGATGGAGGAGGAAATTGCTGAGATTCTTGTTGCTGCATCGAAAGGGGTTGTACCTGAATCCGTCCATCTCAGGGGACAGGCACGTTATGATAAGGATGGGACGGTGACCCTGCTGTGATAGGAATTGACGTCGGTGGTGCAAACCTGAAGATTGTGGACGGTGATGACATCATCATTCATTACTGTCCCCTCTGGCAGGAATCACCCATAGCAAAATACCTGAAGCCATATGCCGGGCGAAAGGCCGCGGTGGTGATGAGCGGAGAGCTTGCAGACGGCTTTGCCTCCAAGGAAGAAGGCATTGCATTTATCGTCAATGCTGTCAGGTCGGTCATTCCTGATGCCCGGTTTTATGGGACGGACGGGGAATTTCATACAACTCCCTGCATCTCTCTTGCGGCGGCCAACTGGCTGGCCTCAGCGGATTATCTGCGCGCGAAATTCCCGGAATCTGTCTTTGTTGACATGGGAAGCACCACCACAGACATTATACCCCTCTCTTCGTTTGAACGCCTGCTCTCCCTGCGTGACCTTGACAGACTGCAGCGGGGAATGCTGGTTTATACCGGCCTTCTGCGTGCACCTGTCGCCTCACTGTTACGGGAAGTCTACCTGAACTGCGGTGTTGTAAGAACTCTGGTTGCAAACGAACTATTTGCCATCAGTGCTGATGTCCATCTTGTGATGGGCCATATTGGCAAGGCTGAATACGCCGTGCCTACACCGGATTGCGCAGGTGTCATGATAACCGAATCCCTGCAGCGGCTTGCACGGATGGTCTGTTCTGACCTTTCAGAGATTGGAGAAGAGAATGCGCGTGCGGTGGCTGCTGCATTCTGGGATGAGCAGCGGTCAGTCATTGAAGAGGAGATCCTGCGGGCCTCGGGCAGTGAAACAATGCCTGACCTGATCTGTGCCGGAATCGGGTCCGCACTTCTTGCAGAGACATTTGGCGGCAGAGACCTTTCAGACATATATGGGACAATGACAGATGCGTTTCCCGCGTTTGCAGTCCGTGAGGTGGCGAAACGAAACGCAGAATTCTGAGCCTCCTTCTGCTTGCAGGATCTCTTGTGGTTACCGTGGTATGCTATATGGCAGGGTTCCCGTTCTTCTTCTTTCTCCTATTTATTCCGCTGATTCCTTTTGCCGCTTCCCCGCATCGAATAAAGAAATGCCCGTGCTGCGGGTGGGAGACCACTGGCGCCGAAGAGTTCTGCCCCTGGGATGGAGCTGTTCTCGTTTCCTCTGAATGACAGTTCATTCA
Source organism: Methanogenium sp. MK-MG (assembly GCF_009914725.1). GTDB lineage: Archaea > Halobacteriota > Methanomicrobia > Methanomicrobiales > Methanomicrobiaceae > Methanogenium. The sequence goes on along the minus strand of NZ_JAAAWJ010000063.1, from coordinate 7,045 downwards.
TGTTGAGGATGGAAATCGGAATTGGCACTCCATACATCTCAATCACATTGGGCGGGGGGAATGTGCGCTGTGCATAGTTTCTGAGTGTTCCTCTGTCTACCACAATTTCGAGAGCTGCAAGAATACGGGCAGCATGATGATAGGAGTGCTTTTCAATCAGGGCGTTGCAGAGGTCAACGATGGGTATCCCCAATCTGGTATCCGGGTAAAACGGTGACTCTGCATAACAGAGTTTTCCGCATTGTTCGCAGTGATATCTCTTCACAAATACATGGATCGCCTGTTTCCCGTTTTTGTTTCTGAGAGTGGCAAACCGTTTGCGGCGCATGTCATGCCCCTTCACCGGTCCCCCGCAGTATGGACAGGCATCAAGACGGGTAAAGGTGATGCCGTCAGCTGACTGAATCGCTGAAGATACGAGATCTTTGAGCATCGAAGGGATCTGAACTGTGCGCATCGGAATATTTCTCCTGTCGGGATAGTTTCCTGTAAATATTCCTTAAGGGTATGCATTCCTTCTCCGGTGTATGCAGTTTGCATGGTGTCCACTGCCGGGAGATGGGTTCATTCTTTCTGTCTGGTTTATTATGCATTAAAAAAAGAAGAATAAACAGGTTGGCAGATGTCAAGACGTGCGGTAGATGCTCTGTTTCAGGCGCTGTATCTTCTCACAGATATCCGTTTTATTCTGCGGGAGACAGCACCTGTCCACGAACTCGATGATGAACAGAAGGTTCGTGCTGGAACGGCGATTGAAAAACTAAAAAAACAGGTGACAATTCTTGAGGAGGAACTGAGCTGATGAAATGCACCGCTGATATCGATACACGTGATGTGGAGGAGCTCTACATTAATATCGACCCCATCCAGGCAGGCGGCCGTTTGACCGTTGATGCCCAGAAGGCGGCACTTGCTTATTCAGACGGATATTCTGTCTGCGATAACTGTCGGAAACCATTCCGTCTGGATTATATCAATAAACCCCCGATAGCAGAGTTTCACCGTGACTGTGCGGAGTGGCTGAACATGGATGCGGTCCGGCTGGTCCCCGGAGCCCGGCGCGGGTTTCAGGCAGTGGCAAGTTCAATGGTTGAGAAAGGGGATCCCGTCCTTTTGACAGCCCTTTCCCATTACACTGAATTTGTCTCCCTGGAGCAGGCGGGTGCTGACATTCACGAGATCCCAATGGATGAACACCATCATATCACCGCTGATAACGCTGCGGCACGGATTGAGGATGTCACCCGCAAGACCGGGAAGACACCGTCCATTCTCTTTGTGGAACACGTGGATTACCAGTACGGCAATATCCATGAGATTGCGGGAATAGCAAAGGTGGCCCACCAGTATGACATCCCGGTGCTGTTAAACGGTGCATACAGCGTTGGTATCATGCCGGTGGATGGCAAGGCACTGGGCGTGGACTTTGTCATCGGTTCGGGCCATAAGAGCATGGCCGCCCCTGCTCCCTCAGGGCTTGTTGCGACAACAGATGAGTATGCTGACATTGTCTTCCGGACGACACAGGCAAAAGGGGATATCACCGGACGCACATTCGGCATCAAGGAAGTGGAGATGATGGGATGCACGCTGATGGGTGTGACGGTTGTCGGCCTCATGGCATCATTCCCTGCTGTAAAAGAGCGGGTGCTTCACTGGGATCGTGAAGTGAAGAACAGCAACCTGGTGGTGGATGCGCTCTGTGCCATCGATGGCACCCGGGTGGAGAGTGACATGCCGCGTGAGCACACGCTTACGAGAATCAATACTCTGGATTCCTTTGACAAAGTGGCTGAAATCCATAAAAAACGGGGTTACTTCCTGTCAAATGCGCTCAAGAAGAAGGGCGTGATTGGGGTGATACCCGGATCAACCCGTGTATGGAAATTTAATACCTACGGGCTGACCGACGCCCAGATTGCTCATCTTTGCCGGGTGTTTCAGGAAATTGCTAGGGAAAACGGCCTTACGGTCTCCTGATTTTTTGCGTTGCAGGATTCCTTTTTCAGGATGGGTTTGTTCCCCATCCTGTCCCTTCAGGAGGGAATTAGTCCGGATGGTGTCCTCTTTTTCAGGAGTCAGCATTCCTGACTTTGATTTCTACTGAGACGGGTATTCAATTATTTTCCCGTTCCGTGCCTCAACAATTGTAGCATGCGCCAGGGCATCTTTTAGCATATCATCGAGTGCAAGCTGTGCTTCATCGGCGCGTATCGCTTCAGAATCTGCCGCAATGGATGGGTGCTTTGGAACGATGGTGCACCCGAGGTCTCCGGCATTGTCACGGAAGGTTCCGATCATCCGTGCACGCATGATGATCTCTTCCTTGTCATAGGTCAGCAGCGGACGGAGGATGGGTATTGCCTGAGTTGTTACTTCCTGTACCACCCCGAGGTTTGCGAGAGTCTGTGTTGCCACCTGGCCGATGTTGTCTCCCATCACGATGGCGGCAATATTTTCCTGCCGTGCAAACTCTGCGGCCACACGGAGCATGAAGCGTTTACAGAGGATACAGCGGGTCCTGAGAATGCCTGCAGCAAGAAGTGCATCGTAGAATGGTTCAAGAGGAATGACCGTCATCCGGACTGTTTTTCCCGGGCACCAGGCAGAGATGGCCGCCAGATTCTTATCTACGGTATTGCGGACATCTGCTCCGGCATGCCGCCCACCGTCACAGTGGAGAAATACAGGGACACATCCGCGGCGCATCATCATCCATGTGGCAACCGGAGAGTCAATCCCTGCAGAGAGGAGGGAGAGGAACTTGCCCTGCGTGCCAAGAGGAAGGCCTCCCGGTCCGGGTATCTGGGTGTCATAGACGATTCCCCCAAATACCCGGGCCTCCGCAAAGACCTCATAGTCTGGTGCGGTCAGGTTGACGTGGATGCCGGGACAGCGGTCGATGATTCGTGCGCCCGTTGAGGCCCCCAGTTCCCGGCTGGTAAATCCTTTCATACCTGACCGTTTTGCACGGACCGCAAATGACATGCCGGGAGTGAGTTTTTCTGCTGCAAGCCGGGCCGCAGTCTCTTCGATGATATCCCGGTCCGGCGGTGTCATGATGCACCTGCTGACTCCGACAATGCCAAAGACCCGTGATGCAGCCTGTGCAATCCTGTCCGTTTCGTCTCCGGTTATGATGATTCTCTCCCTGAACTGTTTAATTGAACAATCCAGTCCTTCTGCTTTAATCGCGGCGGCCAGGTTATTTGTCAGGATATTGATATAGTATTTCATGACAGATTCGCTCTTCAAAAAAAGCTCACCATACCGTATCATCACAGCTTCGTTTGTCTCCATATTTTCTTCCATTATTTTTTCATCTCTTCCGGCTGTCCGCAGGCCGGCAATAACCGGAGATACATTGGCACCAACGGACAAAATAGATTGTTACCCTCTTGGAAGGGTCGAAAAAAGGACAACGCGAAAACACTAATAGCGCAGATATACAATTGAGTAATAACTATGGCGAAAAAGAAGGAGAAAGTAGAACCACAGTCAGTTCTGTATTATTTTTATACACAGGAACGGTGGGATAACTGGATTAAGACGCTTGAGGAGATGAGTTTTGAGTATGACGAAGATTCTGAGGAGATGCCGGAAGGACTGCAGTCACTCAATAATTTTACCGAAGATATCAACGTATCTGTCCTGAAAATCATCAAACTCTTCCTTCTTGGAAATTATAGCGGTGAGGCAGCCAGAAAGAAGATTGAAGAAGTTGAGGAGATCATTATGGGGCCTCTGCCTGAAAGTGACATTGCAGATATCATATCTGGTGTCCAGATGCGCTTTTTAGTGCTCTTTGCCGGGTGCAAGGCAGTCATCGACGGCACTGCCACCGGTGAGGTAAAAGATCTCATTAAATACGGCAGAACTCTTGGTGATGACCAGGCAGAAGAAGCCCTTAAAACTGCTGCGACTGTTTGTGCCCTTGTCATCCAGGGCGAGTCGTGTTGTGGTAAATATCTCCGCGGAGAGATGGATGATCCGACGCTCTTTGATGACTGGCTGATTGAGGTTGATGATATCGGGAATGGACTCAAATCACTCAGGAACTTTGAAGAGCAGTTTGGAGAAGGAATTTGATCGCCGCAAAGGCCAGATTCAGATACGCAAAAAAACTCCAGAGGATAGCAGGATACCGTGTACCTGATTTTGCCTTCAACGGGGCATTCATGGATATCCTGGTCTCATCTCTGGATTATGATTCCCTTGACCGCACCATGCGGTCACAGATCATTCAATTTTACAAGGATTTTCTTGAATGCGGATGCAAAGAGTCGCCCCAGTGCGGATGCCCGGAGAGAAAGTTTGCCCTGAAAATTCTTGAACTCCGCCGCCTTGGACTTGACCACCGGCAGATCAGTGAAATTCTGGTGGATGATTATGGTGTGGAGATTTACCCCACCGATATTCTGAGTTTTCTGGAAGATAGTGTACACACCCTTGAGACGATACGTGATGTAGCACGGATTGAAGGGAAAGAGAAACTTCTGCAGAAGACGATTGATGCGATACGTGAGATTGAGGGGAAATAATGTCCCGCACTTCACTGATATAATAATCCCGAATATTTTTCACTGTTCAACCATTGTCTCTTACTGATTCTTGCGGCGTACAGGAAGCTTCTTTCATTCACATGGCAGTGGGCTGCGGGGAAACCATCCGGCGGCCCACCCTGGTGAATGGTGCTGGAGAATCCCGGGGTCCCTTCTCCCTCGTCCAGGAGATGACAGTGGAGAGGGAATGTGCAGGATTGCACCAACAGTGCACCCAAATCCTGACAAAAGTGCAACAATAAAAAACGGGCATACGGATGTTCATTTCCCTAAAGGAGATAGTAATAAAAATAGATTTATAGATAATATAGGAAGTGTGCACCAAATTCAGGTATCATTCAGCACCCCTGATTCCTGTGGTGGTGATAGTGTCTGTATGTCTGATCCCGGTGCAAGTGCCCAGATGTCTGAAATATCAACATTGTGCAACCAAATTCAACATCCAGATGAAAATTGCCCGTTACAAATGTGCATCCCCGGGTGCACGGATGGTGCATGGAGGGGGGGTTGTGCACACAAAGAAGACGGAAAGCACATTTCAACTCCCTTGGGCGCCTTGGATCATCGCGAGTTTAGGGGGTCCACAGTCTCCCTGTGGCGCTGTAATCTATGTGATGAGCAGTGGGTGAGAGTATCTATCCGTGAAGGGTGTATGCCCGGCTGGTCAGGGGGTAGAACCGGGGTGAAGGGGAGGTGATAAAAAAGATATCAGAGTATTCCCATCTCACTCAGACGGGCCGGGAGATACTCCTTGGTGACAAAGTCCAGTCCTCTGCTTGCAAAGGCCTGCTGTTCTGATTTCAGGTTCATATCAAGCTGAAGCCGGATCTGTGTTCTCCAGTATTCAGTATCAAACCGGGGGTCGGTGAGTATTGCTTTCAGGGCAGCAGTATCGCCCTCCGTGAGCTTATCTGACGGCAGGTTATAATCACTGATATCACTCGGCTGGACACCGATGAACCGTGCTCCCGGTGTGGCAAGTATATCTGACATGTGGGCTGCCTTGATGGACCCATAGGCGATGCTTGCAAAGATGCGGTATGACCAGGGGTCACCATCAGTGAAGATCACAACCGGAATGCCCAGTTCACTGTTAATTCGTTTGAGCATGCGGCGGGTGGATCGTGCCGGCTGTCCCTTGAGATGGAGAAGGATGGCGTTATGCTCCTCGTCAAACCCGTTCTCCATTAAACGGGCATACATACCGCCGGTCTCCATCGCTATGATAAAGGATGCGTCATGGTCGAGGAATTTGATATTCTCAACATTTGAGGGAATGGGGTATCCTGCTTCCCCCACATCCTCCTGGCAGTGAATATCACGGTTACCACGCTTGGTCTGTTCACGGAGGCGCAGCGGTCCGTAGATGGACGCACCATCCTCCTCAGGGCGCAGATGGAATGCCTCTCTGGAGAGTTCGGTGACAATCTCCAGATCCTCTATCAGCATATTACTCTCGTCCTGTGCGGCAAACTTCGCCCGTTTCCAGCTCTCTGATATGTAATACATCTCCCTGAGGGTTGATGAGCGGGATTCGGTGAGCTGTTGCTTTAAAAACCCGACCACATATGCCATCTTCAGGATATGCAGTGCGCTCTTTGCAGAATTTGCCGACCGTGTTGTTCCTTTGCTGCCGTATTTCCAGACCTCGGTCTTTGCATCGTACTCAATGTTTGCCTTCGTCCGTGTGGGAAGTGTGATTGAGGGAACATGCCCCTCTGCCATCTGCCCGTACCAGTCTGCAGCGATTGATACCAGCCGCTCCTGAGTTATTTTGTCCTGTTCAGCATTCGCCATCGAGGTCCACCACCACTTTCATCTTTTCATCCACACCACGGATATCAATTGACCCTCTGCCTCTTCCGGGATACGTGGCCTTCCATGCGGACTCCGGCTCAATTGCTATCCGCCAGACTGCATTGAATTCACTGCCGATGGTATCGATGAAATCCGGTTTTGGCACAGCACCTTCCGGATTGTCTTCAGATAGACTGTAGACCATCACTTCAATCGGTTTTCTGGTGTAGTTCACAACAGAGATTCCGACCATCCCTGCCTCAGTCTTCTTCTTTGCCACCACCCGGCGCATGATCTGGCCTTCAATCGGTGAGATATCCGGGGGAGGGAGTTCAACGATCTCTGCGACCTTCTCTGCAATATCCGGGATGATGGAGCAGACTGCACGAGCACGGTCTTCTGCGAGTTTATTCCGGTCCCGTTTGTTGATGAAGGTCTTCAGTTCTCTCCCCAGGTCCTGTAGGGCGAGTGTAATCTCCTTTTCAATCTCAGGGATGGCCGCGATTGCATCCTTTGATTCAGACGTGAAAGGCACATTTGTCGAGGCCACATGGACGAGCAGGAGAACGGGGCCAAGCGGAAGGGACTGCTGGGAGAGGTTGTACGACCGCCAGTTAATTCCCGTGACCGCAGTTGTGATTGCACAGGCACCCTGCTGGTAGAGCAGCGGCACACGGTTTGCAAAC
>NZ_JAAAWJ010000062.1 GCF_009914725.1 Methanogenium sp. MK-MG | reverse complement strand
TGCAGGATAATTTCGTTCGATTAAATACAGACAGGTAAGGAGGCGGGCAACTCTGCCATTCCCCTCAGTGAACGGATGAATGTCAACAAAACGGTGATAGAAAAAGGCTGCAGTCTCTATCGGATGCAGTCTGCTCTTCTGCACATTAGAGATCAGCTGATTCATCAGCTTCATCACCTCCGTCCAGTTGGGGTGGGCCTTTCCGGCGCCGACGACCCTGATATTTGTCCTCCGGTATTTCCCGGAATCTTCAGGATTTGCTGTGGTAACAACCTCATGAATACTCCGGATGGTCACATGGCTTATTGGTGCCTCCTCTGTTGCCAGTCTCTCCATCAGTTCAAAGGCCTTTGCGGTATTGGTCGCTTCAAGATACTCCTGAAGTGATCTTCCTTCGATTGTCAGGCCTTTGGTTACAATTAATTCTGTCTCGGAGAGACTGAGGGTATTTCCGGCTATCGCATTGGAATGATACGTATGCAGCAGCTTCATCTCTTCATTCCGTTTCCGTATCACATCCGCCGGAAGAGGCGGCATCGAATGGAGCAGTGCCAGCTTCTCTTCGATGCGCAGCAGAAGTTCTGACGGTATCGTATTGGTATCGTTATTGGACATATGGTAAATTATCCGATACCACACATCATAAAGTATGTTGCAGTCCGGAACACTGTTCTCATCCACTGCTTTTGCGATGAAATCTGAAAACGGGAAAATATTTCTGGAATGTCCGGGAGAGCATCTTTACAAAAAAAGGCGTAACCGTTCACCCCGAAGATGCCGCAACCACAGACATACCAAAGCCGACTACGAATTCACGGAAAGATTGGAATGGATATAGTTTGCCACCATATCACCGGCACCTTCTGCAAACATCTGGACCGCGATGCCGAGAAGGATGATCCCGAACACCCGGACCACAATCTCAAGCCCCTGTGGCCCCAGGACCCGCATGATGACGCCTGATGCAAGATTGCAGACGATGATCATCAGGCAGATGATGGCAACAACGCCGACGGCATCGATCAGAAAACCACCCGCAATCGCCTTCTGGCCGTAAAGGACGGAGACTGTGATCGTCGCTGCCCCCACATATATAGGGATGACAAGGGGGACGAGGATCGTCGGTATAAAGGCCTCGGCTGCCTGCCAGGGAGTTTTACCACTGTCAGATGATGTGGCTTTATTCACCCGTTCGGTATGTGTCCCGCTGATCATCGACATGGCGATGGTGAACAGGATGATGGCGCCTGCAATCTGGAAGGCGGGAAGCGATATTCCAAAAAAGGAGAGCACCGAAGAGCCGAAGAACATGCAGAGCAGAATCGTTGCAAAGATGATCGGGCCGAGCAGGATGGCGATGGCCTGGCGTATGCGTGTGCTGGTCGCATTGGCGGTGTACATGATGAAGAACGGTATGTTGCCGATGGGATTTGCAATGGCAAAAAGCGCCGCAAAGAAGGCAACAAAGAAGGAGACCTGATCCATGTGGAACATAAACCTGACAGCGTAATGAAGGTTTGGAAAACACTCCGGGGGCACGCAGAGACTGCGGGGTGTTTGAATCCGGCCCCTCCCTCTCCGGTCACGGTTCATCAATGGCAGAGTGTCTGCGTTGTGATTACGAAGGAGGGAGTATACACACAGAAGCAATTCTTTTTTGTCCATACGGGCCCGTGGCATTCACGTTTCAGAAGAGTGGTATCAAAAATATAATCAGTATACCACACCAGGCATATATATGTACAAAAATACTGCCCTGAGGGCAGCTATCCTCCTGGGAGTGGCAGTTCTGTTGATTTTTAGTGCCGGGTGCACTGCTGCTGATGATGGCAAAGCGAATGCAACATCAGATACGTCATATACTACGGTTAGTGTAGGTGAGATTGCAGAGAGTCTGGCGGATAAAGGCCCCATTACCGCAGGTCTGGATCTGGACAGTACGACATTCTACACTGACTCGGTCTATTACTACGGAATGACAAATATTGATGGGCCGAATGGCACGAACGTATTTGGGGATTCCCCCAAACAGAACCCAGAGTTCATAAGCGCAATAAATAATGAGTTCGTGGGCTATTATATGCCAAAAAATGCAGCCATAGATGTCGTTCGGATGCACAGGGAACGGGGCGACACGGCAATATTCATCACAAAGAAGCACAGTTCTCCGGAGGAGAGGATATCTGATTATATCGGGGTAATATTCGGCATTGAGAATCCGAAAGTAATCTTCACCAACGGCACGTCAAAGACACTTTTCATCAATGCAGAGCATGTATCTGTCTATTACGGAGACTCGGATGGTGACATTACGGACTCTCAATCAGCAGATAACTGCACACCGTACCGGTTTATGCGAAATAAGATGACCCTGCAATATAACGATTTAAACTACAGCCTGGGACAGTATGGCGAGAGTGTGGTAGAGAATTCAGATTGCTGATATTCTCTCGTTCTCTTATTTCAAATCAGATATTTTGTTTTTCGGTTGTGAGCGGATACCAGTCACCGGTCATTTGCAACACATATCTTTTGCTGCCAGAAATAAGCTGCCGGGATGCCTAATTTCCGGCAGATACTATGCATTTTTCCGGCCCACAAATCCCCCTCAAAAACCACAACGTGACAGTACCTAATACCCTGCATTTCCCTTCTGCAGATCCGTTCTCTCCAAACCGGACCATATCTCTTAATTTGATAATCACTCACCTGTCTCTGCCGCCTGAACATGGTCTTTCCCACAGACATCCCGGATCCAGGGTTACATCCCCACAGACATATTGGAATGAACAAATGTGGCCACCATATCCCCGGCCCCTTCTGCAAATATCTGTACTGCGATGCCGAGGAGGATTATTCCACCAGGACAACAATCTCAAGTCCCTGCGTCCCCATAACCCGCATGATGACATCTGAGGCGAGATTGCAGGCAATGATCACCAGACAAACTATGGCAAAGACACCAATGGCATCAACTAAAAACCACCTGCAATCGCCTTCCGGCCGTAGAGTACAGAGACCGTGATCGTCGCTTCCCCCACATAGATGGGGGGGGGTGACAAGAGGGGTGAGGATCGTCGGCATAAAGGCTCCAGCTGCCTTCCAGAGCGTTGTATCACTGTCAGACGATGTAGTCTTATTCACCCGTTGGGTGTGCCGGCACGAGAGAGAATGTGCCTCACTGCATATCCCGTCAGGAACAGGAATACGGACAAAATTAAGCGTTTTTCAGTTCGAATCGTAAACAGAGATCCTCTTTTCAGGATTTATCATAATTACTAAATGAATCCCATGCCAAACAGATACACATGGATGACTGCGACCATGCATTTGTTTCGTACTATCAGAAAATCGGCAGGGCATATGGCATGGATGATCTCTCTGTAAAGATCTTTGCTCTTCTTTTCGTAAGCCCGACGGAAATTTCCCTTGAAGATCTGGCAAAAGAGACGAGATACTCACTTTCATCCGTCAGCAACAAGGCAAAAATGCTTGAAATGAACAACTGGATCACCAGAGTCAGAAAAGCCGGTTCAAAAAAGGTCTTCTATTATACAGAAAAAGACATGATGACAAGCATTCTTCGGATAATGGAGAGAGTGGGATCTGTTGAAGCAACAGCAGCAAAAGCCGAGATTCCGACAATCATCAGCCATCTTAAATCTCATGATATGAGCGATGAGGAAAAGGAAAAGATCGAAATTCTCCGGATATACCTCCATGATATGCAGACACTTGATAAAATAATTCAGGAATGGAGAGACATGATCGCCAGAATGCGGGATAAGTAGTCTTCGTTTTACTTTTTTTCCATAGCACATGCAGGTCAGGTTCAGCAGGTTTATATCTTTTTAAACTTTTAACTAATAGTAAAAGTTGAGTGAGATATGGCTTCAGCATCGATATACACCCCCACACATTTTCCTCAGATTCCCGGTAAAAATTGGAAGTCTTTTGCGTCCGATGATCGCAGGACACCCAAAAATCCCCGGTGCAATTTTCATCAGGAACAGGCTGGAACAACAGATCCCAGGGCAGTTATGGTATGACAGATTCCAAAATAAGTCAGATAATAACAGATCCCCACCGCCAAAAACTCCTCTTAGGGGCAGTCTCTCTTGGGGTAATTATGGACGGACTCGATGGCTCGATTGTGAACATTGTCCTCCCCCAAATCGCCACAGATTTCAACACAGACGCCGGAACAATTGCCTGGGTCATCATTGCCTATCTCCTTATGTTGGCAGGTTTCCTCCTCGTCTTTGGAAAGATCGCAGATCGTGGCCTCATGAAAAAGATCTTCATCAGTGGATTTATCATATTCACCCTGTCATCTTTCATCTGCGGTATCTCCCCTGATTTGAACACCCTCCTTGCCGGCCGGGTTATCCAGGGACTCGGCGCAGCCATGATCGCTGCTGTAGCGCCGCTTATCTGTGTTCGGTACCTCCCCCCACACATGCTCGGGGTTGCCCTTGCAGTCATCGCTGCCTCAAGTTCAATTGGCTTTGCAGCAGGCCCCCCTATTGGTGGAATCCTCACCCAATATCTATCATGGCACTGGATCTTCTTAATCAACATCCCGATAGGAATCATCGGAATACCCTTTGTCCACAAGGTCATTCCAAAAGACCCCCCGGCAGGAGAAAAAGTCCCATTTGACTACACCGGAGCGGTCACGCTGTTTGGAGCAATGGTCTTTGGCATCTTTGCAATCAAGGAAATTGCGGTTCTCAGCATGACGGATCCGCTGATTCTCGTCAGCACAACACTCTGTGTGATATGTTTGTCACTCTTTGTCATCAGGGAACTGACAACACCATCGCCATTCATCAATATACGCATTTTCAGCAAATGGCAGTTTTCTGCTGTCACAGTGGCATTTCTGCTTATCAACATCGTATTCATGGGAGTAATGTACCTTCTGCCGTTCTATCTTTCTGCAGCAATGAATTTTGACATGGCAACGAGTGGTATGTATCTCTTAATTCCCCCGTTGATTACCTGCATCATCAGCATCCCGTTTGGCAGATTATCGGATATGTACGGCCGCAGGTGGTTTGTTATCGCCGCCTGCCTGCTTTTAATCGCTTTTAATGCCATATATGCTGTGATTCTGCCTGAAGCAGGGACTATTCCTCTGATTATTGCGCTCATATTAATGGGGACTGTCTTTGGGATTGCTTCCGGCCCGGCCCCAAGCAGAATTATTGAAACTGCTCCAAAAGGTGAGGAAGGAACCGGTTCCTCACTTATGATCACCGCCATTTACCTCGGCGGGGTAATCGGAACCGCACTTTATGCAATGATCTTCACCTTCGCAACCGCCTCAGACGGTGTGGTGGCGTTTGCTGATCTCGATTCCGCAACCTTCCTTTCCGGTTTCCACGTTACGATTTTTGTCGGCCTCATCATTTCAGTGCTCCCGCTGATACTCTCTGCAATTGTTAAAGATGAGAAAAAGGTGTATAAATGATACCATTTTTCATGACCGGGCAGATTGCCATAGGGCAACCTTACAGGGCGTATCCCTGCATCGTGAAGGTAAGTTAAGATGGCCTGCCTGGTGTCATCTTTCAGGGACTCGTCTTGTCCGATACACGCATAATCCGAAAATTGATGGAAACCAACCCTTATTAAGGCGAATATTGTTTCATCCGGGATCTTCCCCATAAATAATCGATTGATTCCGAATGGATTTTAGAGCATGTCCGACCAGATCACCGCGCACTCTGATATAAAAACATAACGAATATTACCTCAACCGGGAAAAAAACGTATGAGAAGGAAGATATCAGCAATCATGCTCATCATTCTTGCAGCAGTCGTCTTCTGCTGCGGGTGTACCGGAACAGAGGCCACTGCCGTTGCACAGGACGGAGTGCAGGAGAACACCGTTGGAATACTCCTGCCTCTTTCCAGAGACTTTGCAGAGGCAAGCCGGGTCGCCCTTGAGGAGGCTGCCGTGGATATCAACGACTACTTTGCTTCAATTGGCTCGGACTACCGGATACGACTGGTCGTTGAGGACACGCAGACCGACCCTGCCGTCGCGCTTGAGAAGTTTCAGGCGTTTGACAAGCAGGGGATCAAAGTCGTCATCGGGCCGGGTTCCAGCGCTGAACTGGAGGCGATCCGGACGTATGCCGATGAACATGGGATCATCATCGTCAGCACCCTGAGTACGGCACCGTCGCTGGCAATCGAGGGCGACAATGCCTTCCGGTTCGTGTCGCCGGACACCTTCCAGGCAGATGCAATGGCAAATTACCTGGAAGAGGACGGGATGACGGCAGTCGTGCCAGTCTGGCGTGGAGATATCTGGGGCGATGAACTCCGGAACCTGACGGCAGCGGCGTTCGGGAAACGTAGCGGCACCTTCCTCGACGGAGTCAGGTATACACCGAATTCGCAGGATTATACCAATGTGGTTGCAGAGCTCGATCGTAAGGTCGGTCGGGCCATCGCAGCACAGGGAAAGGAGAGGGTCGGCGTCTACGCGGTCACCTTCAGCGAGGCGGCAGCGATCATGACAGCAGCAGCAGAGACAAAGAACCTCACACAGGTTCGGTGGTATGGGTGTGACAGCAACACCCTCCTCAGCTCATTGACGATGCCCGGTGATGCCGCCCGTTTTGCGGTGCAGACAGATTTCACCGGCCCGGCATTCTGTGACGCCACCTTTACTTCCAGCGATGAGACCACCTATCGGGAGATGCAGGATCGGTTGGGTCGACAGCCCGACGGTTTCTGTCTGGCATCCTACGATGCACTCTGGATTGTAGCCCTGACCCGGACACAGACTGATTCGACGGATGTGTCAGAGCTGAAAAGAGCTTTAACAGAGATGACAGCGAAAATAAGCGGCCCCTTCTGCTCAGTGGTGGATCTGGATGCTGCCGGGGATAGGTCTACCGCACATTACTGTTTCTGGTCGGTAAAGGCAGATGGCGATGCATCCCGGTGGGTTCCGGTTGCCCGGTACGACATCTGGTCTGAAGGCATCGCTCCAATACTAAAACCGATTCCTGCCTGAAGGTCGGGGAAATACCCGACCCCACTTTTTTCAAACCATGTCGATGGTTTCCATACTTCTTTGCGTGTTCGAATGACGGGATGGATACACAGAATTCAACCGTGTAACCCATCCCGGAAATAGCAATACCAGCAGACAGAAACAATAAAAAAGAGAATCACTGGTATCCGGCTATCATGCGGGGGCCAGGGCAGTATCTATGGTATTCCCCGGATATCCCCTTCTCAGCTGTCCCTGTGATGGGTTACTTCCCCGTCAAGAGACCGGTACCACACGTTCATGCTCTCAAAGGCACCGCAGATATTCGTGTTATTGACCAGTGTTCCGCCGAACCGGTATCCGGCACGGGCAAAGGTGATGTTGATTGGATAGAAGGTCGCTCTCGCGATAGTAAAAGAGGTGCGTATACCGCAGCGTCTCATCTCCTCCTCCATTGCTGTCAGCAGGGCCGGGCAAAGTCCCATTCCCCGGCATGCAGGATGCGTCGCAAAGTCCGTCATCTCCACATTTTTGCCAGTCAAATCTACCTCCGCTGAAGAGGCCGCCACCACCCTGCCCCCTGCCCGAACGATAAAATAGTGGATATTGTCGTCCATCGTCTCCCGGAGATAGGCAGGGTCGTGGATGGGGAACGGATAGGTCTCAAACACTTCCTTATACAGCGCGGCTAACGCATGCAGATCCTCTTGTTTTGCTTCTGCAATCACAAAATCTGATGAAATACCACCATTTTGGCAGCCATCAGACTGTGACATGGCGGCCCTGAGCAGATCATCGGTAAGAGGCGTCACCTCGCCAGGGTCTGCCCGTAAGAGTTCGGGGTATCGTGCAAGAAACCAGCCATCCTCCATTCCTTCATACATACCGGGCACATGGGCTTCAACCCGGTAGCCAGCTGCAAGAAAACGGTCTTTTGCAGAGGCCGGGACTTTGGCAAAGAGTTTAGAGTAGTGATACTGTTCTGCAAGTGCCTCTATTGCCGGTATGATGGTCTCGGTATCTTCGGAAACGAGCTTCATCAGGTAGACACGGTCATTGCTGGGGCCGTGCTGTATAACAGATGATCCCAGACGGGTGACAGTATCACTCTTCATTGCGCCTTTCTACCCGCTCGTTATCCTGAGGAATCAACATGTAGGTCTTATCGTAGTCGGAGAGCAGTCTTTCGATTCCAATTCCTTTCGACTCGTTAGCGTCATCCAGTTTCAGCTGCAGCGTGCACGCCTCACAGTTTCGGTCGCAGTAGATCTGCTGATAGTTATCCGGTTCACGATAGGTGGAGATGACCCCTTCATAGTTCCGCAGCACCACCTTGTTCGTTGACCACGATATGATGTAATTGGGCATCACCGGAATCTTGCCGCCTCCGCCGGGGGCGTCGATGACATAGGTCGGGACAGCAAACCCGCTCGTATGGCCGATGAGGCTCTCGATTATTTCGATGCCTTTGCCAACGGGAGTGCGGAAGTGAGCGAGCCCTTCAGAAAGGTCGCACTGGTAGAGGTAGTAGGGGCGAACCCTCTCCCGGACGAGCTTATGCATAAGACTCTTCATAATCCGTGGGCAGTCATTGACACCGGCAAGCAGCACCGTCTGGTTGCCGAGGGGGATACCCGCATCGGCGAGTTTCCTGAGTGCCTCTTTCGATGAAGCTGTTATTTCCCGCGGGTGATTGAAGTGCGTATTGAGGTAGATGGGGTGGTGTTTTTTGAGCATCCCGACAAGCTCGTCGGTGATGCGGTAGGGAAGAACCACCGGGACACGGCTGCCTATTCTGATCACCTCAACATGGGGAATGGCCCGCAGTTCAGTAAGAATCCAGTCAAGATACGCGTCAGGCAGCATGAAAGGGTCGCCTCCCGAGAGGAGGACATCTCTTACGGCAGGATGCCCGGCGATATAGTCCAGACCCTCGCGGATGGCCGCCTTGTTGGGGATGGAGTCGATATCTCCTACCTTCCGTTTTCGGGTGCAATGGCGGCAGTACATGGCACAGAGATTGCTCACCAGGAACAGCACCCGGTCGGGATACCGGTGGGTGATGCAGGCAGCGGGGCTGTCCGTATCTTCAGCAAGGGGATCAGACATGTCACAGTCTTCGATGATGAGTTCGGACTCAGACGGGAAGGCCTGCATGAAGACGGGATCGTTTTCATAATCGTCTGCCTCGATAAGGGAGAGGTAATAGGGTGTGATGCAGAGCGGGAAGGTTGCAACGGTCTCCTCAAGCTGTGCCCGTTTTTCCGGCAAAAACCGGATGCCCAACAGATGTTCAACGGTAGAGATGTCTTTAACAGCATGGCGAATCTGCCAGTTCCAGTCTTTCCATTGGGAGGCCTGTGAGGTGGGATCAATTTTTGCAGCGATCTGCTGCTGATTGGATGAATAGATTGTCATACGATGAAAAACCAGGATACATTTTGGTGGACCTGTACTTCTCTTGTTAACCCCATATATGTGTTGCGGAGGAATCCACTGATTTGAGCCTAAATAGCAAAAATGACTCCAATTTGGACCTATTTCCGTGTGTGTCGTTGAATGCCGTATTGAAGAACAGGTTGTCGGAATATTCAGGATTAGGTCGTATTTTGGCAAAATAATTCAATTTAGGGGCGTTTTATCCATTTCATCCCGCAATTGCAAATTTTCTGTGCAGGAAAAACGAATCGACCCCATATCTATCGTTATTTTTCGGTTAAACAAACACATGAACTATATATTTTTGTATACTGACACGGATGCATGAGCTAACATGTTCCCCCCATCCACGAATATCATCTACCGGATATGACCAGTATACAACCAATACCATTTCCCACATTTATATGCCGTGAAGACCATACTCATGTCAATACGAGTCGACAGATGAGATCAGACACAGGAATTCACGAACGATTTGAATACAGCACCCGCTCCATTGCCGGTCTGCGGCTGGTTAACGAGGATGCCTGGTGCGCCGCCCCAATGGATGAGGGCCTAATCTGTGCCGTTGCCGACGGGATAGGCGGCCATGAAGCAGGTGACGTAGCATCCGGCCTTGCGATTCGCATATTCGAAGAGACCGTCCGGGAGGGGGAGATCATCGCAGGCGATCATGAAACGACAGCAGAGTTACTCAGAAGAGGCCATACCCTCGCCCACGAGGCCATCCTGAAACAGGCCACAGGAAGATGTGCAGGCATGGGCACGACGCTTGTCTCCGCCTGTTTCGGGGACGGGACAGTCACTCTGTGCAATACGGGGGATTCCCGCTGCACGCTCATACGCACGGGAACGGTTCTGCCGCTGACAAAGGATCACTCCTTTGTACAGGATTTGGTGGACAGGGGTTTAATCACACAGGAAGAGGCTGCCTCCCACCCGATGAAAAATATCATCACCCACTCGCTGGGGGGTGATTTCATCGCCGACTGCACCGCCCACCCCCTCTGCACCGGTGACACACTGGTCATCTCATCAGACGGCCTGCACGACTATGTATCACGGGAGATGATGATTGCGGCAGGAGAGGCGCAAAATACAGAAGACGCGGCCCGACTCCTCATGGATGAGGCTGCCAAAACGTCGACTGACAATATCACCCTGATTGTCGTCATGGTGCATGGCGAAGCGATACTCCGGGAAGATAAGTGAGTGACATGACATATTCAGAAGATTATGCCAATGCAAAGACGCTGATGATGACCGAGGATCAGGACTACTATGAAGACCTCTCCAAATACCTCAATGTACTCTCAAATCCCGTACGCCTGCATATACTCAAGATAATCGAGCACACCCCGAAGGAGGCCAGCGAGATTGCCACCGGAATCGGCACCTCCTATGTGAATACCAAAAAACATCTCGAAAAGATGCTCACCGCAGGTATCATCACCAAGGAGGCGGGGTTCGGCCGGGCCACCTCCCGCGGGTCGCTTCCCGTCTGGAAATACACCACCCGGCCCGGTGGCATCGAGGAGATCATCCGCAACCTCGGGTTATTCTCCAATCTGGATATCGATATCAGGGGAAGCGAGCTGGCAGCAAAGGTGGAGGAAGCCCGGCGGATGGTCTCCCGTGAATATGCAGGGGAAACCCCGGTTCTCTTCGTCCTCGGCGGGCCTGCGGACGGACAGACCCTGCCGCTCTCTGAAGATACAACCCGTATCGGCCGGGAGGAGAAACGCCTGGGACTCCTGACGACAGAGAATACTCCATCTGCCATTCAGTATGTTCCGCCGGGAACGCTCACCGGCGATGCCAGTATTGTTGTCTCCCGTGATTTCGACCTTGTCACCCGCATATCCCGGCCGCACGCCGAAATACGAAGAAAGACTGACGGCTGGTATATTACCGACCGGGGAAGCACCGGTGGCACCTACCTGAATGACAAACCGTGTGAGGCGAACAGTGAGGTGCGGCTGATGGCGGGCGATATCATTGACCTTGCCCG
>NZ_JAAAWJ010000061.1 GCF_009914725.1 Methanogenium sp. MK-MG | reverse complement strand
AAAGCGAAGACATGGGTGCGATCACCGCAAAAATCAACGAATGTGCAGGGAAAGACCCCGGTGCATTCGACGCAGACCCGATGGTAATCGAGGTCAGCGATGATGAAGGCGGTGCCGGCGGTGCAGTCTCTGCCACAGCAAACCCCCAGTTCCTTGAGATTGAGGCAAAACTCAATGCTATTGAGGTAAAACTGGAGTTTGCTGATGCAGAACTTGCTCAGCGCTATGGCCGTAAGGTCGGCCGTGACATAGGTATTCTCTATGGCCTTGTCGCTGGTCTGATTGTATTCATGATGTTATTGGTATTACTCCCCAAGTTAGGCGGATTTATCTGAGGAGGGATAAATAAATGTTCAAATTCGAGAAAGAACAGACGGTACACGATTTTAACGGTACCAAGATTGGCGGGCAGCCTGGAGAATATCCCCGGGTTCTCGGTGCATCCATCTTCTATAACAAACACGAGACTGTTATTGATGATGAGAAAGGCATAATTGACAAGGATCGCGCAGAGGCGCTCTGGAACAGGTGTCAGGAACTTTCAGACCAGACCGGTGTGAAGCACTTCATCCAGATCATCTCTGAATCAGGAGAGGCATTTGAGAACTACTTCTCATGGTTTGACTCCATTGACAGCAAGACGGCATTCCTGATGGACTCGTCTGAACCTAAGGCACTTGCTCACGCATGTAAGTATGTGACTGAGGTCGGACTGGCAGACCGTGCTATCTACAACTCCATCAATGGTTCAATCCTCCCTGAGAGCATTGAGGCACTCAAGAACAGTGACGTTAACGCAGCTATTGTGCTGGCATTCAACCCCGGCGACCCAACCGTAAAGGGCCGTGAGGCAGTACTCGCAGAGGGTGGCGTCGCTGGTCAGGAGAAGTCCATGCTTGCAATTGCAGAAGAGTGTGGCATTACCCGCCCTATCCTTGATACCGCAGCAACACCGCTCGGTCTCGGGTCAGGTGGTTCATTCCGTGAGATTCTTGCATGCAAAGCAATCCATGGTCTCCCAACCGGTGGTGCATACCACAACATGACCGTCTCCTGGACATGGCTCAAACGCTGGAGAGGAACCAAAAAGAATCCTTCAGTGCTTGCAAAGCAGTACGAGGGCAAGGAACTTCTCCTTGAGCAGATGGGACATCACCACTTTGGTGGTATGGACGGTATCAGGCAGGCCGCATGGTCAGCTCCTGATATTGGATGTAACATCATGGCAGCAACCCTTGGTGCAGACCTTATCATGTACGGACCTATCGAGAACTGTGAAGCAGCATCTACTGCAATCGCATTCACCGATATTGTCCTTGCAGAAGCAGCAAAAGAGCTGGGCGTCGATGTCGCAACAGAAGACCACCCGTTCTTCAAGCTGATCTAATCCCCATACTTTTTTTTGATATTTTATCGGTATCTGCCGTCCTGAGAGACAGCATGGCAACATCTCTGTAAAACAGATATCTAAGAGAACGGGTTACTTTCTTTGGGTGTTAGTGTCTCTCTTTGGAGTGTGCTGTTCTAAACCCGGTTTTTTCCCGCGTATTGAGTCAAAAAAATAGAATTCCAGTGGGACATACTCTTCAGAAAATTCTGACCGTGTTCACCGCACCCCTGATGTCAAGCGAAATGTCGATATTCTTCACTGTATGTGTGAGGCTGCCCATGCTTATTGTATCTATTCCCAGCACCGCATAGGACTCGATAGTCTCCGGCGTGATGTTGCCTGATACTTCGATTACGACCTGTTCCCTGACACCCTGTTCGGTGAGGAGGTCGAGTGTTCCCTGCACGTCCCGTGGGAGCATATTGTCGAGAAGAATAATGTCTGCCCCGGAACAGGCAGCAGTGAGTGCATCCTTTGCCGTCTCCACTTCCACCTCCACGTTGACATACCGGCTGTATGCCCGCGCCTTTCTGACTGCCTCTTCGAGGGGCACAAGTGCCAGGTGGTTATCCTTGATGAGGATCATGTCAGAGAGGCTCATGCGGTGCGGGTCAGCGCCGCCTGTTACCAGTGCCTGCTTGTCACAGAGGCGCAGTCCGGGTGCGGTCTTGCGGGTGCCTGCAATACGGACCTTCGGGTTTGCCGCTGCTGCTGCCTCTGCCACCCGGCGGGTTGCAGTCGCAATGCCGCTCATCCTGCTCATCAGGTTGAGCATGGTGCGCTCTACTATCAGGACTGTTGCTGCAGTGCCTTCGAGTTCTGCAATCACGGTACCCGGCTGAATCTCTGCACCTTCAGATACTCTCCGTGTGAAGGTGATGTTGCAGTGGGTGCAGAGCGCCTCTGCCTCGGCAAGGCCGGATATGATCGCATGCTCTTTCCCGGTGATGCGGGCCGTACACCTGCGGTCAGGGATCACTGCCCGCGATGTGACGTCACCGAACGGGATGTCTTCATTCAGGTAGCAGAGGAGGTCTTCCCGGAGTGTCATGGTCCTGTTATTCCCGTTTGAGTGCCATCATCCTTTCGATGGGTCCGCGTGCCCGGTCCATAAGGTCTGCAGGGAGTTCTACTGCATACTCTCCGGTGATGAGTGAGTGTTCCAGCATGTCGAGGGTTATCTTCTTCATATCCACGCAGACAGCATCCTCCCTGACCCGGAATTCCTTGTCCGGGAAGAGTTTTTCAAGCCGGTATGCAATGCCCTTTTCGGTGAGAATCATCCAGGAATCGGCATTCTTTGCCATCCTTACCATGCCGCCGGTCGACGCCACCACGTCCGCGCCTTTTCTTACTTCACGGGGACATTCCGGGTGGCAAATCGTTGTAAAACCATCCTCTGCCGCTGTGATGACATCATCGCAGGTGAATACTGCATGAACATAACAGTGTCCGCCTTTTGGCAGGGGAATGATCTGTTTCTCCGGCACCCGGGATGCGACATAGTCTGCGAGGTTTGAGTCCGGGCCGAAGAGAATTGTGGTCTCTTCGAGTGAGCGCACCACCTCAACCGCGTTTGCTGATGTGCAGACGATATCCGCCTCTGCCTTTGCCGCAGTGTCACTGTTCACGTAGAGAACAACCGCCGCACCCGGGTGGGCCTTGCGTGCCTCCCGCACCATGTCAGGCGTGAGATAGTCTGCAAGGGGGCATCCTGCATCCGGTGCAGGGAGGATAATGGTCTTCGTTGGATTGAGCACCTTTGCAGTCTCTGCCATGAACCGGACCCCGCAGAGGATGATGGTGTCCTCTGTGACACTACGGGCCTTCACGGCAAGTTCAAGGCTGTCCCCGATGATGTCTGCTGCGTCCTGGATCTCCGGAGGCTCGTAGTTATGGGCAAGAATGATCGCGTTTTTTTCCTTTTTGAGTTGATCAATTCGTTTTAACTGGTTGGTGTTCATGGTTTTAGGTCCCTATCTGGATGGGGTTGTCGAGATTACGTAACAATGTCAGGATGGAGAGGGCGGCAAGATAACTGGTTGCCGGGTTTTCAGGGCTGGGGCGGTTGCTTACCCTGATGGTAATATCCCCGAATTCACCTTCAACAATCAGTTCATGGGTATTGCGGTCAGTGCCGGGGTCTGCCCAGAGTTCAACCTCTACCTCATGGCCTGAGGCCAGTTCAATTGCAACGGCGACATTGATATTCTTCGGGTAGCGGCGGATACAGTCACGTGCGGTTCCTTTGAAGAGGAGCATTGGTTTGTCTGCCTCAATGCCCAGTGAGCGGGGATTTTTGGTGGTTCGCAGCATCACTTTGCTGACCTCTGCAATCTGGCAGACCTTCAGGTTGTCAAGGCCGGTGATGGCACCGCTCGGGATGTATATCCGTTTGCCGTTCTTTTCCGCACACGCCTTCAGGTGGTCCCTGAATGGTTCATCTGTGAGGGCCCCCACGCTGAGGATCACCATGTCCTTTCCCGCGAGAAGGATTGCTTCTGCGTGGGTCTGCACCGCAGAAACGGATGCAGCCTCCACAACAATATCCAGATCCTGTGCAAGGAACTCATCAAATGACTCGTATGCCTGTGCCCCGCACATCTCCTCTACGGCCTGTGCCCTGGCATAGGCCGTGTCATAGAGGGCAACAATGATAAATCCCTCCTGTTTGCGTGCAATGATCTCGCCGACATTACCGCACCCCAGTAATCCAATCCTGCGCATTTGTGATTAAAAAATAGGTTTTAATTGTTTTTATCTTCTTTGCCGGGACGTTGGTGTAACTGATATAGTTTTTCAGTATCCTCCCGTCATCGCAAATATTTATATCTGAGATATTCCTAATACTCAGACCAATGTGTGGTGAACGCGTATTGCCCGTGATGGCTTCCAGCCCTAGCACAGGCTTTCCACGCTACACATATCGTTATTATCAGTTTTTTTGGCCCTACTGTGAAGTGAGCGCAATCTTTAACCGGTTTGCGTTTACTCTCTGAAGGTAGGTGCATTTTATTCTGTTCGGCAGCTGCTGCCGGGAGATACTACCATGAGAGGAAAACAAATCCGACTGGAAAGAATAATGAACCGTGACACGGGCGCAACAGTGATCGTTCCCATGGACCACGGGGTGTCGAGCGGACCGATTGCAGGTGTCATCGACCTGGATGAGAGTGTGAACCTGGTGGCACAGGGCGGGGCTAATGCGGTCATCGGTCATATCGGGCTTGCCATGCACGGCCACCGGAAAGGCGGGCCTGACATCGGTCTGATTCTCCATCTCTCGGCAAGCACTGACATGGGGCCTGACCCGAATAACAAGGTGCTGGTAAATACGGTCACCAATGCCCTGAAGATGGGGGCGGACGGTGTCTCGGTGCACTGCAATATCGGTGCCGACTCTGAGGCACGGATGCTCGAAGACCTCGGCCGTATCGCAGTCGAGTGTATGGAGTGGGGTATGCCGCTTCTCGCGATGATGTACCCGCGTGGCCCGAATGTGCTCAATGAGAATGGGGTAGGCGAGGTTAAACATGCGGCACGGGTGGCCTCAGAACTGGGTGCTGATATCGTGAAGACTCCATACACCGGCGATCCTGACTCGTTCCGTGAGGTCACCGCTGGATGCCATGTCCCGGTGGTGGTCGCAGGCGGCGCACGGGGAGATGACCTCGCGACCCTGCAGATGATCGAAGGGGCGATGGCAGGCGGCGCTGCGGGTATATCCATCGGCAGGAATGCCTTCCAGCACCCGCACCCGGACTTATTTGTCCGTGCAATGGTGCAGGTGGTTCACGAACACCGCAGTGCAGAGGAGGCAGCAGAGACCCTCAGAACAGGTGGCCGCGTATGATCGGAAAGGCCATTCGCCTGGAACGGATCATGAATCGGAATACCGGTCGGTCGGTCATCATACCGATGGACCATGGCTTCTCAGTCGGGCAGATTTACGGGCTTCATGACATGCCGAAGGTCATATCCGCGGTGAGTGAGGGCGGTGCGAACGCGATTGTCCTCCATAAGGGCATGGTGCGCCACGGCCACCGGAAGGCGGGGCCTGACATCGGCCTCATCGTTCATCTCTCGGCGAGTACGTCACTCAACCCGGACCCGAATGACAAGGTCTCGGTCTGTTCGGTGGAAGAGGCCATCGCCCTCGGTGCCGACTGTGTCTCCATTCACATCAACCTGGGGGCCCCGAACGAGTCAAAGATGATCGAGGAGGCAGGCGTCATCTCCCGGCAGTGCACCCGCTGGGGCATGCCGCTTCTCGTCATGATCTACCCCCGTGGTGAGGGTGTCAATTCCACAGACCCGGCGGCAATCGGCCTCTGTGTGCGTGTGGCAGAAGAACTGGGCGCTGATATCATCAAGACCAGTTACACCGGTGACCCGGAGAGCTTTGCAGCCATTACCCGTGCCTGTGCGGTACCGGTCTTAGTTGCAGGCGGTGAGAAAGGCGGCGACCTTGAGACGCTTATGATGATCCAAGAGGCCGTGGGTGCCGGTGCGGCGGGCGTTGCGATGGGAAGAAATGCTTTCCAGCGTGACGACCCGGTCCGGTTCATCCGCGCCATCACCCGCGTGGTTCACCAGGATGTATCCCCGGAAGATGCGCTGGGGAGCGGTGCATGAAGACGTTCTGGGTGGATGTCCGCTCCTGTGGCAAGGAGTGTGCGACGACCGCAATAGAGCAGGGGGCAGATGCCCTGGTGGCCACAGAGGCGGCCCCGCTGCAGGCACTCGGGAGGGTGACAGTCATCGCACCGGACGGCGACCTGATCCCGGGCACCGATGTGCATGAAGTCTGTATCGACGGGAAGGAAGACGAGGCAGAGGCACTGCGCCTGGCAGAGTCAGCACCGGTGATCGTGACAACCACTGACTGGTCGGTAATCCCGCTGGAGAATCTCGTATCACAGTCCGACCGTATCATTGCCCTGGTGCACACCGCAGCAGAGGCAGAGACAGCCCTGACCGTACTCGAACGCGGCACGGCAGGCATCTGCCTCGTGACAGACGACCCGGCAGAAATAATCACGACTGCCGCCCGTGTCCGTGCCAGCACCCCGCATTATGACCTTGTGCCCTTCACGGTGACTGCCATATCACCGGGCATCATGGGCGACCGGGTCTGTGTCGATACCTGTTCCCTGATGCAGGAAGGGGAGGGGATGCTCATCGGCAATACCTCATCTGCCTTCCTGCTGGTGCAGGCCGAGACACTGGAGAACCCGTATGTTGCACCCCGGCCGTTCCGGGTGAACGCGGGGGCGGTGCATGCCTACGTGCTGATGGCTGACGGGAAGACCAAATATCTCTCTGAGGTGGTGGCAGGCGACCGCGTGCTGGTGGCCCGTGAGGATGGTTCCACTTCTATGGCGATGGTCGGCAGGGTGAAGACCGAACGACGGCCCATGGTCCTTGTCGAAGTGGAGCAGGCCGGGATGAAATCATCTCTTGTGCTCCAGAATGCAGAGACCGTCCGTCTTGTGGGTGCCGAAGGCATGGCCATATCGGTTGTCGCCCTGAAACCGGGTGACACTGTCCTTGGGCACCGGCAGCAGGGGGGCCGTCATTTTGGGGTGGCAGTTCTGGAGACGATTCGTGAAACCTGACGCCAATACGGTGGGCATCATCGGTGGCCGGGGGGAGATGGGGCGGTTCTTCCGGGATGTCTTTGAGAGAGAAGGTTACCGGGTGATCGTCTCCGGGCGCACGACAACGCTCAGTTCCCGCGACCTTGCACAGCAGGCACGCATTGTGGTGGTCTCGGTCCCCATCCGGGATACCGTGGCTGTCATCAATGATATTGCACCCTTTCTCTCCGGCGGCCAGATTCTCTGCGACCTCACCTCAATAAAGCAGGGGGCGATGGAGGCGATGCTTGCCACCCCCGCACAGGTAATAGGCCTGCACCCGATGTTCGGGCCGGGGGTCTCGTCACTGGAGGGTCAGACGGTGGTTGCGGTGCCCGCTCGGTGCATGCCTGCCGCAGGGGATGAATTAATGGGTATGCTCTCCCGGCAGGGGGCACGGGTGACGGTTGCAACGGCAGCAGAGCACGACCGGATGATGGCAGTTATTCAGGGTCTGATGCATTTCTCTACGCTTGTTGTCGCAGAGACAATGCGTGAAATTGGTGCCGCACCGGATGTGCTGCTCCGCTACCAGAGCCCGATATACCAGATCGAGACCGGGATTATAGGACGCATCCTCGGACAGGATGCGGGACTCTACGGGCCTATTCTCCAGGACAATCCCGAGGTGCGTGAGGTGGTAACAGCGTTCTCTGCTGCCGCAGCACGCCTGCAGGAGATTGTCTGCACCCATGATACTGACGGGTTTGCCACATTTTTCGAGGAGAATGCTGCATTCTTTGCACCGGTCATCCCTGCGTCCATGAAGACAACAAACCGGCTCATACAGGGTCTGGTGGAGAAATGACTCTCTGTTGTCTGGGGCCGGAAGGCACGTTCAGCCATGAGATGGCATCTGCCCTCACGGATGACGATTGTCTGCTCTTTCCGACCGTAACCGATGTCTTTTTGGCGGTAACGGAAGGGAAGTGCGACGGTATCGTGCCGGTGGAGAACAGTGACGCCGGTGCGGTCGGCCCGGTGATGGACTGTCTCTCCCGTGCCACCGTGGTGATCACCGGGGAGGCATATCTCGCGGTTGCCCACCACTTTGCCGCGGTTGTGCCTGCAGGAGAAATAACCGCCCTCTATGCCCATCCCCAGGCGCATGACCAGTGTCTGAAATTCATTGACATGCTTGGTGTGCCGGTTATCCATACCGAGAGCAACAGTGCAAGTGCCGCACAGGCCGCCTCCCATCCTGGTACTGGTGCTATCACCACAGAGACTGCCGCCCGTATGGCCGGGCTGCCCCTCCGGCAGCGCAGTGTCCAGAACACGGCAGACAATACCACGCGGTTTCTGCGCATATCGGCAGACCGCCCCAAAACCCGGCCCGCGACCGGCAAGTGTTCTCTTATAATCGACCCCCATGCAGACCGGCCGGGTCTGCTGTATGAACTGCTGGGGGTGTTTGACCACCACCACCTGAACCTCACCCGCATCGAGTCACGGCCGTCCAAACGGGGTATGGGGAACTACATATTCTTCATTGATGTGGAGATTGGCCCCGGTCTCACAAAGGCACTGGAGGCAGTCGGGAGACTGGCGTCTGTCAAAGATCTCGGCTGGTACGGACAAACTGGGGGGCAGGAAATGAGCCTGCGCCTGCCGAAAGTCTCCGGTATTGAGGGCCGTATCGCAGCACCGCCCTCAAAGAGCTACACCCACCGGGCGCTCATCGCGGCCGCGTGTGCAGACGGCAGGTCGGTTGTCCGCGATCCGTTGCACTCAGAGGATACGGGGGTGACCGTCACTGCCCTCCGGCAGCTCGGCGCAGATATAACCGGCACCGGTGACCTCGTGGTGGAGGGCACAGGGGGGAAATTTACTGCATCACCGGGATGCACCATCGACTGCCACAGTTCCGGGACGTCCATGCGGATGCTCCTCTCCCTCTCTCTTCTTGCAGATGTGCCGGTCTGCCTGACCGGAAGTCCAAGAATGCAGAAGCGGCCGGTGGCACCCCTGGTGGATGCGCTGAACACCGCCGGCGGGAAGATTCACTACCTGAAGGAATCCGGCTTTCCGCCGGTATGTGTGGACGGGAAATTCCGGGGCGGGCATATGGATATTGATGCCTCCGCAAGCAGCCAGTTCCTCTCGTCTGCACTGATGGCGGCTCCGTGCGCTGCAGAGGAGACGGTGATCACCACTCCCTGTGAGCCGGCGTCGCGGGAATATCTGGATATCACGGCTGATGTGATGGCCACCTTCGGGGCGCCGGTGACAAGGGACGGCTACCGCCGCTTCTCTGTATCTCCCGGCGGGTATACCCCGGCAGCGTATACGGTGGAGGGGGACTACTCCTCTGCCTCCTACTTCTTTGCCATGGCCGCTGTCTGCACCGGGACAGTCGAGGTGACGCGCCTGAATCCCAAGTCCTGCCAGGGTGACCGGGTGTTCCTCAGTCTGCTTGCAGAGATGGGCTGCCGGGTCACAGAAGGCACACATGCTGTCACGGTCACTGCAGACGGCAGGCTCAAAGGCATTACTGCCGCCATGGGAAACACGCCTGACGTTGTGTTGACTCTTGCAGCAGTGGCGCCCTTTGCAGACGGGCCGACCACGATCACCGGCATCCGTAACCTGCGGGTCAAGGAGAGTGACCGGCTCTCTGCAGTGGTCCGGATTGCAGCCCTCGGCGGGGCGGTGGCAGAGGTCTCAGACGATACTATCACCATTACCCCCGGCAGGCTTTCGGGCGGCGGCACCATCGACCCGGAGGACGACCACCGGACCGTGATGAGTGCGGCGGTGGTCGCCCTGGGGCGGGGTGATGTGGGCATCCTGCACCCGGGATGCGTGCAGAAATCCTATCCCGGATTCTGGGACGCACTCAGGGAAGGGGGAATTCTGTGAGAATTGTTCTCATCGGGCCCCGGGGCAGCGGGAAGACAACCATTGGAGCCCTTCTCGCAGAGGCTCTGGGCTACCGGTTCTTCGACACCGATGTGATGGTGGAGAAGGCAGAAGGCATGTCAATCCCTGCCATCTTTGCTGAACGTGGTGAACCTGCATTCCGGGCCGCAGAAACCGCAGCCATCCGTGCACTGCCGCCGGAGAAGGCGGTGGTGGCAACGGGCGGCGGTGCTATCCTGCTGAGTGGCAATGTGCAGGCACTCCGCACCGGCAGCCTCGCAGTATTTCTCGATGCAGCTGCAGCTGTCCTTGCGGCGCGGACAGCAGGCAGCACCCGCCCGCCGTTAACGGGTCTGTCCCATGCACAAGAGATGGCCGCCGTCCGGAAGGTTCGGCTGCCTCTTTACCGGGGAGCAGCCGACCTCTGCATTGATACCGGCATGCTCTCTCCTGCCGATGCCATTGTCCGCATACAGGCATTGTTAGGGGGGCGCGGGTCAGCTGCGGTATGCAGGGAATTTGTTGCATTTCTGCAGCAGACCCGGATGGAGAGGAGCGAATGGGAGGTGACCAGAGAGCGCCTCTGCGGAGCGGGAGGCATGCCTTTGCACGGTATCTTTGCCGTCATCGGAAACCCCTGCCTGCACAGCAGGAGTCCCGAACTCTTCACCGCCCTCTTTGCAGCATGTGGAATGGACGGTGTCTATACCCGTATCGAGTGGCCTGACCTCGGTGCCATTATGGCCATGGTCCGGTCAGCCGGGGTGAAGGGGCTTTCGGTGACCATTCCGTTCAAGTCGGATGTGATGCAATACTGTGATGAAATAACAGCAGACGCACAGGCGATCGGTGCGGTGAATACGGTGATACGGTGCGGTGACCGTTTTGTCGGCGCAAATACCGACTGGACGGGTATCCGCCAGCCGCTGGCAGGCACCCCGCCCGGTCATGCGGTGGTCTTCGGGGCCGGGGGCGCTGCCCGTGCGGCGGTGTATGCCCTGCAGGACCTCGGGATGGAGGTCACTGTTTTGAACCGGACGCCGGACCGGGCCCGTCACATGGCCCGCCACTTTGGGTGTGAATACGGCACGCCTGCAGCATATGATCCGGAAAAGACGGATGTGATTGTGAACGCAACCCCGGTGGGCATGGAAGGGCGTGGCGGCAGCCTCCTTGAGAGAGGCGATCTCCGGGCGCACCAGACAGTCTTTGACCTCGTCTATACCCCGCCGGAGACAGAGCTGCTCCGGAATGCACGGGCTGCAGGCTGCCGGTGTATCCGGGGTACAGAGATGTTTGTATATCAGGCACAGGAACAGATGCGGCTCTTTACCGGTATTGCCGCAGACGCTGCACTGATTCGGGAGATACTGGGATGAATACCTTTGGACGATATTTCCGCTGTACGATGTTTGGCGAGAGCCACGGGCCGGCGCTGGGTGTGGTCGTTGACGGCTGCCCCCCGCAGATACCCTTTGGCACAGCACACCTGAAACCCCTCATGGACCGGCGGCGGCCGGGCAAAAGTCCCCTCTCCTCGCCCCGCAAGGAGCCGGATGAGGTGGAAGTCCTCTCGGGGATTTTTGAAGGGGAGACGACCGGTATGCCGGTGGCGATGATCACACGGAACCGGGACGCACAGAGCAGTGCGTATGACACCCTCCGTGACACGGCCCGGCCGGGCCATGCCGACCTTGCCTATCACCAGAAGTACGGGTGCCGGGATCACCGGGGCGGCGGCAGAAGTTCGGGCCGTGAGACCGTCTCACGGGTCATGGCAGG
>NZ_JAAAWJ010000060.1 GCF_009914725.1 Methanogenium sp. MK-MG | reverse complement strand
GTATGATTGCCTATATTCCCCGTGCTAACATCGTCCAGGTTGCAGAGGTGAACCAGCGCACGGTCATCGAGTACGCACCGGAGTCAGATCAGGCAGAGGTCTACCGGCAACTGGCCCGTACGATTATGGAAAACACGACACTCACCATCCCCACCCCCCTTGAGATGCATGAACTCGAAGAACTTGCCCGGTCGCACCTCAAGGTATGAGGGTTGTACGGTCATGGGCGTCCTCTCGGTCAGTGCCTTTCTGACCGATGCAGTGACCCTGATCCATGGCCCGGACGGGTGCACCCACATCAATGCATCACTCCTGCACACCACCCTTGCCGAACACGACGTCTTCCGCATCCCGGAGATTGTATCTACGGGACTTGGTGAGAATGAGATAATATTCGGCGGCGAGGATGCACTCCATGATGCACTGAACACTGTCTGTGCAGATGACCCGGCTGCGGTGGTGGTCGCAAGCACCTGTGTCTCAGAGACCATCGGGGATGATGTGGCAGGTATCTGCAGCCAGTCGTGGGACTGCCCGGTCGTCTATGTGCCCAGTTCAGGGTTTCTCGGCGGTACCTTCACAGATGGCTATAACAGTACACTCACCGCCCTCTCTTCTTTTATTTCCCCCGGTGAACAGGACCCGGACAAAGTGAATATTGTGGGTGAGAAGAACCTGGAGTTCGAGGCAGAGGACAATTTCCGGGAGGTATCCCGCATCCTCGGTATGCTGGACCTTGACGTGAACATCCGGTATGTGCGTGACATCACGGTGGAGGATATCGGGAGGTTCGGGGATGCGGGGCTGAACCTCTTCCGGGAGGACAAAGATGGCATACTGGGGCGGCATTTCAATGCCTGCACCGGCATCCCCTCCCTCCCTGAGTTTCCGGTCGGACTCTCTGCAACACTGCAGTTCATCGGGGATGCGGGCCGTCTCACCGGCCGGGACACAACGGATGCGGTCCGTGCCGAAGAAGAGCGGCAGACCGGACTTGCGGATGAATTCTCAGATCTGGCAGGTGAGTATGTGACCTTTGACTCATTCGGGTTCCAGTCAGCAGAGATGGAAATGTTTGCCGAGGTGGCAGAGGCCGTGGGTATCAGGGTCTCAACGGAAGGCACGGTTATTCCCATTCCCTTCTGTATGCCGGTGGGCACGCTCGGCCTGCGGCGGATGCTCCGGCAGTGGCGGAGGTTTATCGATGGCTAAACCATGCATTACTCCCCTCTGGCCCTGTGCGATGGTCGGTGCCGCCGCGGCGATGGCCGGGCTGGACGGGACAGGCGTTATCATACACGGGGCGTCAGGCTGCTACTTCTTTGCAGACTCTCTCATCCCTGACCCGGTGAACTGCACCTGTCTTGTTGAGGATGAGGTAATCTTCGGCACCGGTGACCGTCTGCATGAGGTGGCAGAGGCCCTTGTGCCATTCAGCGAGAAGATTGTGGTCATTAACACCTGTGTGCCTGCGACCATCGGCGAGGACCTCGGCCCCTACTGTGCCGGGTGCGACCCCCTGATCATCGATGCCCCTGGCTATTGTGGCGACATGACGGATGGCTACAGGCTTGCGCTGGCAGCATTCCCGGCAGAGACTGACCCGTCACGTGAAGGGGTGAACATCGACGGGCTCATGTCGACCGATCCCTTTGCCGCCGGCAACCGGATGGAAGCCGAACGCCTGCTCGCCCGTGCGGGCATACCGGTTGCAGCCCGGTACTGCGCCGATACGCTGGCCTCCGCCCTCAGACCGGCGGAGATGACGGTGACCGCGCTTCCCGATGTGGCCTCAGGCATCGGGCAGTCCGTTGGGTCACTCTGTGGACTGGATGCCATTGAGATGACCTTTTCTGCCCTGTCGGATCTGTTTCCGGATGCAGACTGCGCCCCGGTCATGGATATATGTGAGGAGACCGAAGAACTGGTGGTCAAGGCATGTGACCGCTACCTCCGTGTCAGCGACCCGCCGCGGGTGGCGCTCTTCGGGATGGCCGGTTACGTTGATATGGCTGCAGACCTCTTCACCACCTTCCTGGATGCGGAGATATGCTGTGCGGGTGCCCGCAACCAGCCGCCTGAGGGCTCGGTATGCATCTGGGCCCCGGACCTGGGGGCCGTGAAAGAGATGATTGCGGCAGGTGACCCTGACCTTCTCATCGGGTCCCGGTATGAAGAGACTCTTGCACCGAATGTGCCCTTTGTGCAGACAACCACTCCCATCCGCAAAAGTTCAATGCTCTGCCACCGCCCGCTGATAGGTAGTGAAGGTGTCCTCTGGCTCATCGAGTCTGCGATAAACGCAGAAAAAAAAGAATGCTAAATTTCTGAATATTATTTTTGTCTGTCTTCCTGGCGGATTTCCCGTCCGCAGTGGGGGCAGATGTCATATTCACTCGTGCTGTTGGTATATTTTTCCTGATTCAGCTTCTTTTTTACCTCCTCTTCTTCCTTAATGACCTCGGAGAATCCCGACGCGAGTATACCGGCAGGGAGGGCAAAAAGGCCGATGCCGACGAGGGAGATGACAAAGCCCAGTGCCTTGCCCATCGGGGTTATCGGCACCATGTCGCCGTATCCGATGGTTGCAATGGTGACAATGCCCCACCACATCGCCTCCGGAATACTGGAGAAGATCTCCGGCTGGGCAGCAGTTTCGATCTGGTACATGAGGGAGGCGGCAATGACAAGCACCACCATGATGATGAAGACCGTACCTAACAGTGACTCCCTGTTTCGCTCCAGTACCTTGATCATGAGCCGGAATGAACGGGAATACCTGCCCAGTTTAAAGAAGCGAAATACCCTGAGTGTCCGCAGGAAGGTGACATTGGCGCCCGGGATAAGGAAGGGGAGATAGTACGGCAGTATGGATATGAGGTCAATGAGGACAAGCGGGGTCAGGGCGTACCGGATTCGTCCGGCAATGGGTTTTTGGTATTGTTCATCTGCGGTGCATGACCACATTCTGAGTATATATTCAATGGCGAATGCCACTGCCGTGACAATTTCAATGATGGCAAATATCCAAAAGTAGCGAAACAGCATACCGGGGACGCTTGCAAGAATTAACTCTCCAACGCTGATGAGGATGAGGCAGATGATGACCATGTCAAACCAGAAGCTGGTCCGGTCACCCTCTTTGGCCGAGGATACAATCTCAAATATGCGCGCTTTTATCCGACCCATCCGTCCATCTTCCTCTGTTAGTATTTTTTATCAGATTTATTCAGGGTTTTGGTCTGGTATTTTTTTGATTCTTCTGTGATATTCTTCCCGTGCCACCGTTTGTGGGGTAATTCCGGCGCATTTATCCGCTGGTATCGCAAATACCGGGTAATGAATGAAGACTGCCGTCAGCTGGTGCACCTGGGGTTTGGTGTCCTCATTGCCCTTGCGATTTTTGTCCTTGGCAGAGAGTATGCCATCATGGGGCTTGCCCTGGGCCTCTTCGGCGGGTTTGTGCTCATTGACCTGGTGGACCGCGGCTACCGTGTGCCTGTTGCATCAGCGATGGTGAAGAATCTTGAGCGCACCGGAAGGATGCCGGGATACGGCGCGGTCTGTTTTGTGCTCTCTGCACTCTTCTGCCTGATCTTCTTCCCCGTGGACTATGCCGTGGCAGGGGTGCTCACCCTTGCGGTCCTTGATTCTGTCAGCACAATGGCAGGAATGCATTTCGGCCGGCACCGGGTCTTCAACGGTAAATCATGGGAGGGCACGACAGGTGGTATCATTGCGGCATTCATCCCTCTTGCATTTCTCCTGCCACCTCTCACTGCGGTTGTGGCGGCAGTTGTTGCAGGCATCGCAGAACTGGTCTCACCCATTGAAGACAACCTGGTGATACCCCCGGTTGTCTGCCTCCTTTGTCTTGCCCTTGCCTGAGGCTGCATACACCTTTTTTTATGGTCTGATACAAAGGCATATTATCCCGTAACCCGGATTCGGTGAGTGAGTATGAGAAATCCCCGGGCCCGCCCTGCCGGAATGCACCCTGCTTCGGCATTTGATGTTGCAAATGTCCATTTTTCAGCGGTCTATGATCCGACGCTCCATCTTGTCATGCAGGCAGACGGTGCCTTTGATCTCTCTGCCCTGGAGACTGCGGTGGAGGCAGCGGGCATGATGGCACCCATCCTTGCATCACACTATGTTGAGGAAGCGGACCGGGGATACTGGCAGTCCGGCATGGGTGAAAAACCCGCCTTCTCCGTCCATGAGACCACCGGGACGATGGACCTGAATCATCTCCCGCTTGCGTCAATAGACCCGTTCACCGGTCCCCAGCTGGCAGTGCGGCTTTGCAGGAGTGCCGGAGAGGAGGGGGATATTCTCATCATCTCCGGTCACCACGGGGCCATGGATGCAAACGGTCTCTTCCAGGCAGCGTCCCTCTGCGCCGATGCCTACCGGCGGGTCTGTGAGGGGAGGCCGCCTCTCTTCCAGGGCCCGTCATGGGAACCCCGCGGCACAGATGCCGTCAGTGTTCAGTTCTCAGCCGAAGAACTTGATGCCGTGTGTGAACATGAATCTGCGTCTGCAGACGACTGGTCGTTTCCCTGCCGTGATGGTCCGTGCGGGGAGGTTGTCTGGGACTCATTTACCATTGGAGCGGATCAGGTCACCACCATGCGAACCTCCGGGAAGGCTGCCGGTGTGACCCTCAATGACCGGATTATGGCGGCTTATTTCTGTGCCCTCATGCAGGTCTGCGGGGATGCGTATGCAGAGGCTCACTCTCTGGGCATTCTCGGTGCAATGGACCTGCGCAGGTATCTCCCTGTTGCGCCATCCCGCAGTATCTGCAACCTCTCGGTTGCCTATGAACTCTCCCTCTCTCCCGCCTGCTGCGGGGGAATGGCTACGGCCCTGCCCGCTGTTGCAGAGGCGATGCAGGAGATGAAGCAGGGGAACTTTGGCCTGGGGTCGATGGTGCTTTACGAACGCCTCTATGCAGGCGGTGCCGGTGCGGTGCAGGTCTTTATGAAAGGCATGGCAGAGGACTACCGCCTCACCGGGAGGAAGAATCCCTTTGTGAGCAATGTGGGTAATATTCCTTCACCTGCGGCAGCGTTCCGGCATGGAGAAGGTGACACGCCCCTGCAGGTCACCGCGGCCTACCTCACCACCAGGGAGGCCTACCCTCCGGGTATCGGTGCCTATGTCTCCACCTATCGTGATGAGATGACGGTGATAATCCCTTCCTGCGCCGATGCCCACAACCCGCAGGACATCCGTGCCCTTGCGGGTGCGATGCAGGCTTTTCTTCTGGAAGACCCTTGCGTAAATTGACATTCAGATATTCCCGTCTTCTCTCCATCTCCTGTACCGGAATCTCCGGCGCAGGATTATTATTTCTGCGGTTAATGTATCTGGTAGATGATTGTATGAACCGGGCCCGCACCCCTGACGGCATCACCTGTGTGCATAATGCGGTCCTCTGTGGCCCGGATGGCGCTGCATGACAGGTCAGATGAAGGCGGGTGTTGAGACCCTTCTCGGAGATCCGAAACCGGC
Organism: Methanogenium sp. MK-MG; assembly: GCF_009914725.1. Lineage (GTDB taxonomy): Archaea > Halobacteriota > Methanomicrobia > Methanomicrobiales > Methanomicrobiaceae > Methanogenium. The sequence continues at coordinate 6,627 of NZ_JAAAWJ010000060.1, read as the reverse complement.
CATCCGCAGCCTTGCCTGGCCGGTGATGGTCGGTATGCTGCTCCAGACGGTCTATAACCTGACCGATGCATTCTGGGTGGCAGGCCTTGGTGCAGACGCGCTTGCGGCGGTCGGGTTCTTCTTTCCCTTCTTCTTTGCGGTATTCGGCTTTGCAAACGGTATGGGTGTCGGTGTGGGGGCGGCTGTTTCCCGTCATATCGGCATGCGTGACACGGAAGGCACGAACAGTGTCGCCCGCCACACGGCAGTGCTGGTCCTCGTATTCTCTGTTATTATCACCATCGCCGGGCTCTCAGTCACCGACAGTTTTGGGATGATTCTCGGGGAGACTTCAGTCGCTGCGATGGCCGCAGGCTATGCTGACATCATCTTCATGGGCACATTTTTCATTCTCTTTCTTGCCATCGGCAGCGCGCTACTCCGCGGTGAGGGGGATGCAAAACGGACGATGTATGTGATGCTCGTCAGTTCTCTTGTCAATATTATTCTTGACCCGATCTTCATATACGGGCTGGGGCTTGGTGTCGAAGGTGCGGCATGGGCAACGCTTGTCGCATTCATCTCTGCCTGTATCCCGATATTCTGGTGGCTTTTTGTGAAACGGGATACCCATGTGCAGATCTCCTTTGCCGGTTTTTCGTTCTCCCGGCCGATCACATGGGAAATTCTGAAGGTTGGCATTCCCGCATCTGTTCAGCATGTCTCAATGGCACTGACGACGTTCGCTCTCAACCTCCTCATTCTTCTGGTGGCAACCACAGACGAGGTCGCCATCTATGTCACCGGCTGGCGGGTGATTACGATTGGCATCACGCCTCTTATTGCCATCACCACTGCGGTCGTCTCAGTATGTGGGGCGGCCTACGGGGCGGGCCTCATCCGCAAGGCAGAGGAGGGGTATTTCTATGCCATCCGGCTGGGAGTCGCAATCAGCCTCGTTGTCACTGTTGCAGTCTACATCTCTGCCCCGTATGTTGCTCATGTCTTCACCTATAGTGAGGATGCGGCCCACCTCTACCCCGGCCTCGTCACCTTCCTGCAGACGGTCTGCTTATTCTTCCCTGCGATGAGTTTCGGGATCTTCTCCGCCTCACTTCTACAGGGATTCGGCCGTGGTCTGGACTCACTCGTGATCACCCTTATTCGCACTATCTTCTTGATAGTTGTCTCGTGTTATCTTCTTGCAGTCACCTTTGGCTGGGGCATCATGGGCATCTGGTGGGGCCTTGTCATCGGGAATACCCTCGGTGCCGGCGTTGGATTTGTCTGGGCACGAGTCTATACCAAAAAGCTCATCCGGCAGGTGGATGTCCCGGAGGAATCGGTTTAATGAGGTGTGGCAGGCAATGCACATACAATGCAGATCACCGGTGCACAGTTAGAGGAGATCACCCGGTGGCAGGAGGAGAAGGCATCTCTGTTATCTCCCCATGCCTGCCGTGACGATGCGGCCATTCGCCGTGACGGCGGGCTTGCAGAAGACCGGATCATCCGGCCCGCCTTTTTCCGGGATGTTGACCGGGTCATCCACTCCCGGGCATTCTCCCGGTATATTGACAAGACCCAGGTCTTTTATCTGCTGGATAACGAGCATATCACCCATCGTGCGATTCATATCCAGCTGGTGGCAAAGATCGGGCGAACCATCGGCCGTGCCCTCTCCTTAAATGAGGACCTGATTGAGGCGATTGCCCTCGGCCATGACATCGGCCACCCCCCTTACGGGCACTTCGGGGAGGAGTGCCTCTCTGCTCTCTGTAAAACACACCATATCGGTTCCTTCCGCCATGACGTGCAGAGCGTACAGTTTCTTGACACGATAGAGGACACGAACCTCACCCTGCAGGTCCTGGACGGCATACTCTGCCATAACGGTGAGGTGCACAATACCCGGCTTACCCCTGACCTAATCACCAGCTTTGCCGGACTCTCCCGGAAAAAGGAGCAGCTGCTGCATGGCGGCGACCCGGCACCCGGCACCCTTGAAGGCTGTGTGGTGCGGGTTGCAGACACCATCGCTTATCTCGGGCGGGACCTGCAGGACGCGATTGAAGTTGGTTTTCTCACCTCCTCCCTTCCTGGTCTCCCTGATGACTGCCGAAGGGTATTCGCCCTGACAGGAGACTATCGCCGGTTTAACGCGTCCATCATCGACACGGTCTGCCGGGATGTCATCGCCTGCAGTTTCGGCTGCGGGGAGGTCCGTTTCTCACCGGAGGTATCGGCCTGTGTGCAGGCACTCAAAAAATACAACTATGATATGATCTATGAGAATGAAGTCCTGCACGCACAGGACGACACGATCCGGGCACTCTATGCCTTTGAGTTTGAACGGTTCCTCACCGACATCGAAAAGGAGCACACGGACTCGCTCATCTACAAAGACCTTATCAGAGCGGAGTATGTCTCCCCGGCATATATCGCGGCGGCATCGCCCGCGGAACTGGTGCGGGACTATATCGCGGGCATGACGGACAAATACTTTGAGTCCATTCCGCGGGAACTGTTGATTCCGAAACGGCATTTCCGGAATCATGCCGGGAAGATGGGGCTGGATAAGTTGAATGTCGGGTGAGGGTGTCAGTATGGATCTAAAGACGGTATGTGTTGTTTTACAACAAAACCTTCCCATCCGGACAGCTTCATTTTTCCGACAGCTGAGACTGTTGCTCTTCTCACCCGATCAATTTTTCACGGGGCAGTCGGCCAGACCTGTTGATCTGAAAATTCCGTTCCTTATTGTCTTTGGTCTGTTTCTGGTCGAAACTGCCGGAAATTATGATGATGTCACTGGCCTCATTCGTTCGTTGGAAATCGGTGACCCGTCCATGTACCCAACCATATACCTGGGCCTGTTTGTAATAATCCTCCAGCCATTTTTAGTGTGGCTGTATTATTCGGCAGTGTTCTATGGGATTTCATACCTTTATGTGGGTCGGGGTACGTTCTCCGGAACTCTTGCCTCTGTGGGGTACGGGTGCGTCCCCTTGGTCATCGGCAGTCTCCTTCTCCTGATTCTCTTCCAGCTCATCTCCATGCCGGTTCAGGATTATTTCATTCCCTCCCATGTGGCAGCACATGCAACTATCACATCACTGATTGATGCAGGGGTTACGATCTCTGTTCTCCTCTGGTGCGGGTTCCTCTGGACCGCAGGTATGCATCATGCACGAAACCTATCCTCTCGTCAGGCGAGGGTGACCGTTTTCGTTCCCGTAGGGCTGGCAATATTTGTAAAGATCGTATGGCTTCTGTGGAAACTGGTAATAGTATCCAAACAGTATGCAGGATTGTGAATATGAAAAAATCCGGTATGAACCGAAAATCAGTATGTGTTGTTCTATTGCTGATCGCATGTGCCCCTCCGGTAGCGGCAGCATCTATCATCCAGCTGACGAACGATTCGGCACTCGATTCGTATCCGTTCTGGTCGCCGGATGGAAAAGAGATCGCCTTCACTTCGTTTGATGGCAGCCATGCCGGCATCCGGGTGATGGAGCATGACGGACAGAACCTGAGGCAGGTGACGGACAACCGTTCGTGGGAGTTCGCCCCGTTTGATCCCTGGTCACCTGACGGAAAGACTCTTCTCTTCCTATCCGTTTCTGCAGGGGAGTTTGATCTCTGGACGATGAGCCCGGACGGGACCGGGAGGGTGCGCCTGACCGAAGGAGGCCGCATCATCCCCGGTCTGACGCTCTCCGGATACGGGGCGGACTGGAGCGCTGACGGGAAGCAGATCGTCTATACATCCTGTCTCTTTGATAATGCGGCTATCTGGAAGTCCTTCGTTGATACTGTTGCAAAAGGATCACCTGCGGTGAATTATTCGGCCATACGCAAAGAAGCAGATCTCTGGGCCATGGATACAGACGGCAGCAACAAGCGACAACTGACGACCGGTGGGGATGCTCGTTTTTCCCAGTGGCAGCCCCACGGGAATAATATTGCATATCTCTCGGATACCTCCGGGAACAGGGAGATCTGGATCATGAGTGACGACGGAACAGGAAAGATGCAGGTGACGTGCAGCGAAGGGAATGTGTCAGAATATATGTGGTCACCCGATGGGGGCGCATTCGCGTATGTCGTCGCTGCTCCCCCTGATAAATTCCCTGAATTCTCTATATGGGTGACAACGGTTGATGGGTCAGGTTCAAAGCAGTTGACCTCCGGGAACTGGGATCAGTCCCCGGTCTGGTCGCCGGACGGCAGCAGGCTCGCGTTCAGGTCGGAGTCCGGAAACCAGACGGGACTCTGGGTGATGAAGAGCGATGGTTCCGATCTCACAGCCCTTACTCCTGGAAACATGAGATACTTTATGCAACAGTGGTCGCCTGACGGAAAAACGATTGTCATGAGTGATGGCGATGATCTATATCTTATTCCACTTGAAGATCAGACGGCGTCGGCATCACCGGGGTTTGAGGTGGGTATTGCGGCTGTGGCACTCTTTTTCGCAGGCTATCTGATAAAAAGACGGTTCTGATGATGTGCGCCGGGAATGGATAATTTTATGTTTTGCCATCGGCAGTCAAATAGCGTTTAAATGCCATATCCTGCGGATTTTTGCCCCGGAAAAATGCGTCCACACAGAAGCCCGGAGTGGGCAGTTCCCAGTCGAGACATCCAATACATCCTCCTAAAATATTCACTAATGACGACCCCTCATTAGTCCGCGATAATCCGTATTTTTAGCAAATAAAAGGCATTACAACCGTATTTTCCCGCCGGAAAAAAAGAACAAAAAATACGCCCATTTCACCCCCCAATTCTCCAGCACAGGGGGTCAAAGAGGGTGGATAAAGGGTGACAAAAAACAGGGATGGGTGGTAGCCCCCGTTCCTGATTTCCATGTTTTCCTTCCTTTATTGACTGGCAGATAAAAAATAGAGAAATTGCTATCTCTCCGCAGAGGGAATTGCCCATATGTATCGGTAGACCGGATAGCTTTCCCCATTACCTTCTGCCGTTCCCGAAAAGACATACACCGGATACACATATTCCTGGGAAGAGACCAGAGGTTCAATCCAGTACGCAAGTGAGATGTCGGTAATCGTCACTTTATCATAATTCCCTTCCAGTGGTGTAATGACATCATTTCCCGCTGCTAATTCTTTCGTTGCCTGCTCTGGACTGATGATGTTGGAATATCTGACAGGTTTTTCTTCCAGTTCCCGGGATTTTTTTGTCACCCCCACCACTTCACCACCTTCGCCGATGTAGACCGTTGTTGCCCCTCCTATTGTCGGAAGATCATTGATGGTCTGCCTGCACTGAGCCGCAAGGGTGACGTTATAGGAACTGATCTCTTTCCCGGCATCCCATGCACCCTGACTGAAATAGACTGATACCTGATTGAAACAGTCCCCTTCAGGGAGCAGGCCTCTGTCCGCACAATATGTTTCGGCAATCACCTTTGCTTCATCATCTGAGGGTAAATCCGGTTGATGATCAACGGTTGGGAACATTTTATCCGGAATCGTATACCGGAATCCCCCGGAATTTATGAAGACCTCAATCCGCTCGTCCGGCTCTTTTGATGTATTTTTTATCTGGAGAATCCCGGAACCCATGGTTGAAATATCACCCTCAAGACTGAATATTTCTGCAATTTCTCTGACGTAGTCCTCTGTTACGACTGGTGTGACTGTTTTATACACCGGATACGTCTCATTCACGGTCGGCATCTCTGCTGAGAGAATATATATGGTGCCTGAACCGGTGGAGACGGTTACCGGTGATCCTAAATCCTCACTTCCGGGTATTCCGCCGAAAAGATATACCGATGTGATTATGGCTATCCCCAGTATCGCAAGCAACAGGAAACCGAGTTTATACATTTTCATTATTTTTATGCACCCCCCCATACAACAGTGCTCAGTCTTTCACAAGACGGAAAAGGGTTTCGGATACATGATATACCGTTACCGTTTGACAGAGACGATTATTCACAGGGGAGGGGGAACGTCCTCATCCTCTTCGAATCAATGACCGGTATGGTGACCTGAGTCAGAATGGTAATGCCGGGTTCAGGCCGTACCACAAAAGAAAAAAAATATCAGAGCTGTTTCCATGTTCCGTGGAAACGCTGCAGGGCGGTGATATGACCCAGAACACCGAAGATGATGAGCATCACGTCCATCACCGTGATGCCCGCATACACCGCTCCCGGAATGAATGCGGCAATGATGCCGAAGATGATCAGGAGGAGCAGACGGTCGGCCCTTCCGAGGATGCCGCCGTAGACCCTGCCCACGCCCACCGCCTGTGACTGTGTCCCGAGGTAGGAGGACATCAGGACACCGGTGAGGGCAAAGACACCGATAAAAGGTGAGGCGAGGGGGCCTGCAAATATGCCGGTGATGATGAATATGTCGGCATACCGGTCGATGACATGATCGAGGAAGTCCCCCTTCATCCCCGCGCTGCCGGTGACACGGGCAATCGCCCCGTCCACCCCGTCAAAGAAGGCATTGAGGAGGACAAAGATGACCCCTGCCATGGCTGCTTCGTAATAGAACGCCGCCCCTCCGGCAACCGCCGCCAGCAGGGCAATCACCGAACAGGCGTTCGGGGTGAACCCGACTTTTGCCATGCCGCCTGCTACCGGTTCAATGATCCATT
>NZ_JAAAWJ010000006.1 GCF_009914725.1 Methanogenium sp. MK-MG | reverse complement strand
AAAAGTAGGCGACATGGTAAAGATTGCCGAGTGTCGCCCGCTCTCAAAGACCAAGAAATTTGTCGTTGTTGAGGTGATTACGGAATGAAAGCGAAACAATCGCGTACACCCCGTGCACTTGCAACCGGCAGCCGCCTTCTCTGCGCCGATAATACCGGTGCACGGCAGGTGGAGATTGTTTCTGTAGACCGTTACCATGGCGTACGCCGCCGCCAGCCCAAACTGGGTCTGGGAGATGTGGCAACGGTCACGGTCAAAAAAGGCACTCCCGACATGCGAAAGACGCTCGTGAAGGCAGTCGTCATCAGGCAGAAGAAAGAGATCCGGAGAGTTTCCGGTCTTCGTCTCTCGTTTGAGGACAATGCAATGGTAGTAGTAAATGAACGCGGAGAACCTAAGGGAACGGAAATTAAAGGCCCTGTCGCACGTGAAGTGGCAGAGCGTTTCCCTAAGATTGGTTCAATGGCGACGATCATCATCTGAGGAGAAGGAAATATGGTACGTATTGCAAGCACACAACCGCGCAAACAGCGCAAATTCCGCTACAATGCACCCCTTCATGCCAGGGGTCGTTTCCTGAATGCTCCGCTGTCATCAGAACTCCGGAACCAGTACAGCCGCCGTAGCGTGCGTATAGTTACCGGTGACACAGTCCGTGTCATTCGCGGAGACTTTGCAGGCGATGAAGGCATTGTTGACGGGGTTAATCTCGATTATTCCCGGATCATTGTCCACGGTGTTGTATCAACCCGTGCAGACGGAACTGAAGTTCCCCGTCCGGTTGATCCATCCAATGTCTGCATTGTGAAACTGAATCTGAAAGACAAACGTCGTGAGGAGAAGCTGGAGGCGAAGAAGTAATGTCGAACCACTTAAAGAGGCTCAACAGCCCGGGTTCATGGCGTATTGCCAAGAAGACGAACACATTTGTGACCAAGACCGCCGCAGGTCCGCACAATGCAAGCGCAATGCCTGTGGCAGTGTGGCTGCGTGACCACATGGGAATTGCACTTACGGTAAAAGAGGTTAAGCGTATCCTCAAGAGCCGTGCAGTGCTGGTGAACGGTGCTGTCTGCACTGACCCAAAGATGGGCGTCGGTGTGTTTGACATCATCGCTCTCCCGTCTGTGGACAAGTACTTCCGCATTCTCCGTGCCAAGCGCGGCGATATTGTCTCCGTCCCGATTACAGCAGAGGCAGCAGAGAGCCGTCTTTGCAAGATTGCAGACAAGACAATTGTGAAGGGCGGTAAGGTTCAGCTGAACCTGCGCTACGGTGCAAACATCATTGTCGACACACAGGCATACAAACCAAAGGACTCTGTTGTCCTGTCCCTGATGCCGGATAACAAATTTGAAGTCACCGGCCACTTTGCCTTCGCAGAGGGCAACACAGCAATGGTCATTGGTGGACGCCACTCCGGTAAAATAGGCAGAATCACAACGATTGATGTCATCCCCGGAAGTATCCCGAACCGTGTCATTCTTGCAGAGGACGGCACCGGTGAGACTTTCGAGACGATTGATAATTATGTCTTTATGGTAGGACGCGAGGAGTCTGCAATCAGCGAATGGGGGATTGAACAGTGAACCCAATGCAGGGACTCTATGTCGATAAGGTCGTCGTGCACATGGGTGTCGGCGAATCCGGTGACAAGCTTGTCAAGGCTGAAAACATCGTCAAAGAGATTACCGGACAGTCCACGATTCGTGCCTTTGCGAAGATGACCCAGCCTGCTTTTGGTGTCCGGAAGGGACAGCCAATCGGATGCCGTGTCACCCTTCGTGGTGCCCGTGCAGAGAACTTCGTCCGCACTGCACTTGAAATCCAGGAAAATACTCTTGCAGCATCCCAGTTCGATGCAACCGGCAATTTCTCATTCGGTATTGAAGAACACACTGACTTCCCAACCCAGAGTTATGACCCGATGATCGGTATCTATGGCATGGATGTCAATGTCGTTCTTGAGCGCAAGGGTATCCGCATTGCGCGCAGGTCAATCCAGAAGAGAAAACTCCCGACAAAGCAGCGTGTCACCAAAGAGGACGCTGTGGCGTACATGAGTGAAGCATTCAATGTAGAGGTAATCTAATGGCAGAACAGGGAAAGAAATCGGATGCATCACCGAAGAAATTCGGTCGTGGTGCAAATGTGTGCCAGATGTGCGGAAGAAAGCAGGGGCTTGTCCGCCGGCACAATATTATGCTCTGCCGTCAGTGCTTCCGGGAAAATGCCGCTAAAATCGGCTTTAAAAAGATGAACTAGGTGGCAAAGAGTTATGGCACGATTAAATCCGATTGCGGATGCAATGAGCACCATCAAGAACGCCTCCGATGTCGGCAAGACGAGCTGTATCGTTGAACCGGCAAGCAGGCTTCTTGGTTCAATGCTCGGCATCATGAAAGAGAAGGGCTATATTGCAGAATTTGAACTCATTGAAGATGGCCGTGGCGGTCAGTTCAATGTGAAGCTGAACGGAAACATCAATAAATGCGGTGTTATTTCACCGCGGTATTCCGTGAAGGTTGCAGAGCTTGAAGAATGGGAGACACAGTATCTTCCGGCGAAGAATTTTGGTCTGCTGATCATCTCCACGTCTAAAGGCGTGATATCACATGATCAGGCAAGAGAAGCAGGCGTCGGCGGAGAGCTGCTCGGGTATGTGTACTGAGGTGTATTAAATGCTGAGTGAACGTAGTGTTGAGATTCCTGAGGGTATCACTGCAACAATGGAAGGCACACGCCTCGTTGTTAAGGGACCCAAAGGAACACTTACACGTGATATGCGCTACCCGGGTCTTGATGTCTCCTGTGATGGTGTTGTCTTTACCATTAAAACTGCATCAACGCGGAAGAAGATTTCTGCAATGGTCGGGACCTATGCAGCCCATGCACGCAACATGTGCGGCGGGGTTACAGAAGGCTATGAATACAAGATGAAAGTGGTCTACAGTCACTTCCCTATCCAGCTCAAGAAGACTGACACAGCTCTTGAGATTGTCAATTTCCTTGGCGAGAAGAAGGCCCGGGTGGCACGGATTTCAGAGGGAGTGACCGTTTCAACCGGAAACGATGAGATCACTGTATCAGGCATCGACAAAGAACTCGTGGGCACCACAGCCGCTCGTATTGAACGGGCTACGCATGTGCGCAATCGTGATCCCCGTGTGTTCCAGGATGGAATATACATCATTGAGAAGGCGTGATCTGATATGGCTGACGAAAAGATGAGACTTATCCGTGCACGCAATGGAAAGCGGGCAACCTTTAAGCGCCAGTGCCTTCATCAGAAGAAGAAACTGGATGACGTATGGAGGCGTCCACGTGGTATTCAGAGTAAACAGCGCATGCAGAAATGGGCAAAGGGTCGTCTCCCCAAACCTGGGTTTGGGGGCCCTGCCGCTGTACGTGGATTCCACCCCAGTGGATATGAGGAAGTGCTTGTATTCACACCTGCAGATCTAGAAGGGCTCAACCCTGAGACACATGCAGTCCGTGTTGCAGCAACTGTCGGTAACAGGAAACGTGAAGTCATTCAGGACAAGGCACTTGAGCTTGGGCTTAAGGTATTCAACCTGAAAGATGCATCCGGACAGGCTGCTGCAGAGGAGCCTGAGGTCGTGGAAGAAGACGTTGAGGAAGAGGTGGCTTCTGATGAGTGATCTCAAAAATCAGCGCCGTATCGCAGCAGCTGTTCTGAAGTGCGGTGTACACCGTGTCTGGATGAACAGCGAGCGTGAGGATGATATTGAAAACGCGATCTCACGTGAGGATATGCGTGGCCTTATTGAAGAGGGCGCAATCCGTGCAAAGCCGGTTAAAGGCGTCAGCCGCGGCCGTGCACGTCTTCTCACTGCAAAGCGTTCCTATGGCCACTGTAAGGGTCATGGACGCAGGAAGGGAGCCGCCAATGCACGTACCCCGTCCAAGCGGGTATGGATCAAAAGGATCCGTGCAATCCGGCGTGAACTCCGGATACTGCGTGACAACGGCAGCATTGATGCTACCCTGTACCGCAGAGTATACCGGAAGGCAGCAGGCGGTCAGTACCGCAGTGTGGCACATATGAAAGCACAGCTTGAGCAGATTCAGGGGAGGATGAACTAATGGCATCCGGACCACGATATTTTGTCCCGTTCAGAAGGAGACACGAGGGCAAAACGGATTATTACTCCAGGATGCGGCTTCTCCTCTCCGAGAAACCACGTATGGTCGTACGCAAGACCAACCGGCAGATCATCATCCAGCTGGTAGAGGCGACCCTTGAGGGTGACCGGACACTTGTTGCGGCATACTCACATGAACTGGAAGGATACGGCTTTACCGGTGCTATGGGAAATACCCCCGCAGCATATCTCACCGGCATGCTCTTTGCGGTGCGTGCACGGAATTCAGGCTATGAAGAAGGTATTCTTGATATCGGCCTGACCCGTTCAACCCCCGGAGGGAAGGTGTTTGGTGCACTGAAAGGCGCTGTGGATGCAGGTCTTGAAGTCCCCCACGGTGAGTCGATTCTCCCGTCTGAGGACAGGGTAAAAGGCGCACACATTGCAGCATATGCACCTGAGCGTGCAGCAGATCTTGTTGCCAATGTAGAACAGGCAGCAGAAGCAATCATGAAGGAGCTGAAGTAATATGGCCTATGAACGGGAAGTATGGATTCCTATCACGGGTCTCGGAAGACAGGTTGCTGCCGGTGATTTTACAAGCCTTAAAGATGTGCTTGAGATTGGCAGACCTATTAAAGAACCGGGTATTGTTGATTATTTCCTCCCTGACCTTGATGATGAGGTACTCGACATCAATATGGTTCAGAGAATGACTGACAGTGGCCGACGTGTTAAGTTCCGTGCTGTTGTCGTTGTGGGAAACCGTGACGGCTATATCGGATACGGACAGGCAAAGGACGCACAGGTCGGCAATGCTATCAAGAAGGCAATTGCAAACGCAAAGATCAATGTCATATCTGTAAAACGCGGATGTGGCAGCTGGGAATGCGGATGTGGTGAAGGGCACTCCATTCCGATGCGTGTTCAGGGGAAGGCAGGCAGTGTGACCATCACACTGATTCCGGCACCCCAGGGTATTGGCCTGGTAACAGGTGACATCGGAAAGAAGGTCCTCGAACTTGCAGGTATCACCGATATCTGGACCTCATCGTTCGGGCAGACCCGGACGACCATCAACTTTGCAAAGGCCACCTTTGATGCACTGAATAATTCAAATCTCATCCGGACAGGAGTGATTGAGTAATGTATGTGGTAGTGCAGGTGCGTGGTGTTGTTAACTGCAACAGGGAGATTAAAGACACCCTGAAGATGCTCCGTCTTCACCACGTTAACCACTGTGTCCTTATTCCTGACACCCCGGCATACCTCGGTATGATCCGGAAAGTTAAGGATTACGTGGCATACGGCGAGGCTGACCCTGAAATTCTGGGAACAGTCCTGACCACCCGTGGCAGGCTGACCGGAAACATACGCCTGACTGAAGAGTATGTGAAGGAGAACTCAAAGTTTGAGGACATCAATGCGTTTGCAGCCGCACTCTGTGCAGGCGAGGCATCCATTGCTGATGTGCCGGAACTTAAGCCGGTACTCCGGCTCCACCCCCCGCGTAAGGGACACAAGTCCATTAAGCGGACATACCAGCAGGGCGGCGCACTCGGAAACTACGGAAGTGAGATCAATTCGCTTCTTTACAGGATGCGGTGAATCAGATGCCAGTAAACAAACGCTCAAAATATCGCGGTTCACGAACCTGCGGTGGCGGAACACACAAGAATCGCCGTGGTGCCGGAAACCGTGGTGGCAGAGGCCGGGCCGGTCACCGTGATCACCGGTTCTCCCATTACCTCCTCAAAGGTGATGTCCACAACGGAAAGCATGGGTTTGTGAACAAAAACCCGTCCGCTGTTGACGCCGTTGATGTCGGGGACATTGATCAGATGGCAGATGCCCTTGTGGCATCCGGGAACGCAGAAATGGATGGGGATACCATCGTCATCGATGCAGGCCAAATCGGTATTGATAAAATACTTGGAGGCGGACAGGTTACTAAGAAGATGAACATCTCTGCTGTGTCATTTACTGACAGGGCCCGACAAAAGATTGAAGGGAATGGCGGCCAGGCACTGGACGCCTGATTCTCTTTTTTTTCTGGGAAAAATAGTACTATGGGAGCGATGCTGGATCGATTAGAACCGCTGCTGGCCGCAATGCCTGCAGTGAAAAGTCCGGAAGGGCATGTCCATTTTAAAAATAAGCTGATTTGGACGGCTGCTATTCTGATTTTGTATTTTGTACTGACTAATATTCCGGTGTTTGGGCTTGATCCGAGTTCACAGGATATTTTCGCATTCTACCGTGCCCTTTTAGCAGGTGCGAGTGGCTCAATTGCCCATCTGGGTATCGGGCCGATTGTCACTGCATCCATTGTGCTTCAGCTCCTCAAGGGTGCTGATCTGCTGGATCTGGATACCAGCGATATGCGTGGACAGGTCATGTACATGGGCCTGCAGAAGCTCCTGATATTTGTCATGATCGTGCTTGAGGCAATCCCGAATGTTATCGGTGGATTCCTTGCCCCTGACCCGGTCGTTGCAAATGCATTATTTGGCGGAAATCTCGGTGCTGTTACGTTCCTTGTCTTTTTGCAGATTTGTATCGGTGGGGTACTGATCTTCTTTATGGATGAGGTCGTGACAAAATGGGGGGTCGGCTCTGGTGTCGGTCTCTTTATCGTTGCTGGTGTATCCCAGGGTCTTGTCAACGGTTTCCTGAACTGGGGCGCTGTACAGGATGCATACCCTGTCGGATTCTTCCCGCGGCTCTTTGCGGTCATCATGGATGGTGCACCGTTCCTGGAGTACTTCGGCACTGATATGCTTGCGTTGATTACGACTGTGGCAATCTTCCTTGTGATCGTTTATGTAGAGTCGACACGGATTGAGATCCCGCTTGCACACTCGTCTGTACGTGGTGCCCGCGGGCGTTTCCCGGTGAAACTCATATATGCCAGTGTGCTGCCGATGATTCTTGTCCGTGTGCTGCAGGCAAACATCCAGATGTTTGGTCTGTTCCTGAACAATCTTGGTATAACGTTCCTGGGAGAGTATCAGGGCAACACCCCGCTGAACGGGATCATGTACTATCTGGCACCCATCAACGGTCCGTCTGACTGGATGTGGTGGGCCTATGATGTCGGTCACCCCATATGGGAGATTATCATCAGGATGGGTCTTGACCTGTTCGTGATGGTGGTCGGCGGTGCAATCTTCGCACTCTTCTGGGTGAAGACTGCAGGCCTGGACTCGTCCCATGTGGCACGCCAGATCCAGATGAGCGGTATGTCAATTCCCGGATACCGGAGATCGGAACAGGTGCTTGTAAAGTACCTGGACCGCTATATTCCGCGTGTCACGGTCATCGGTGGTGTCTTTGTTGGTTTCCTGAGTGTGATTGCCAACTACTTTGGTGTCATCGGCATGGTCGGGGGAACTGGTCTCCTGCTGACAGTCAGTATTGTATACCGGCTGTACGAGGAGGTTGCAAGTGAACAGATTATGGAGATGTACCCGTTCATGCGCGGGTTCTTCGGTAAGGAGTGAAGTGTAGGATGGGTAAAAAAGTAGTAATCACCGGTGTGCCGGGAGTCGGCAAGACGACCGTCATTAATCAGACCATTTCTGAACTCGCAGCAGAGGCTGTTGAGTATCAGAATATTAATTTTGGATCATGTATGTTCGATGTGGCATCCGGTCAGGGTATCGTTGAGAGCCGTGACGAGATGCGCAAACTCGAACAGGCAAAGCAGCGCGAACTGCAGCGCAGTGCCGCACAGTTTATCGCGAAGACCGAAGGCAATGTCATCATTGACACCCACTGTACGGTGAAGACTCCGGGTGGATACCTGGCAGGTCTTCCCGAGTGGGTGCTCAAAGAACTGATGCCTGATATCGTTGTGCTTGTCGAGACAGATGAGGACCAGATCCTGATGCGGCGCATGGGAGATGAGTCCCGGGTGCGTGACGCTGAAGGTTACCGTGCTCTCTGTGAGCACCAGGAGTTCAACCGTGCGATGGCGGCCTCGTATGCGATGCTAACCGGATGCACGGTCAAAGTCATCATCAATGCCGATGATCTGCTCGACAGGGCAGTCGAAGAACTCAAAGATATTCTGAGGTGAGAGATATCGCAAAATCCGGCAAGTCGGCAGGAAAAGGGGTCATGGGTGGCATGGGCTCCTTTTTTATTGTCATGCTGATTGCGATGGGAGCCTATTCAATCGCCCCCATTCGCGATGCCATCGGATCCGGTGCCAATGTTGTCTTTGGACCTATGGCAACGATCATCGGCGTTACTGACAATCCCCAGCTCTGGGTAATTCTGATTCTCATTCTTGCAACGATTACCGGCTGTTATTCATCTCTTCTCCAGAAGTATACCATTGATTACGAGAAGATGCAGGTCGTTCAGGCAAAGATGAAGGAGTTCCAGAAGATATACCGTGAAGCACAGCTTGCAGGTGACGAGAAGCAACTGAAAAAGCTCAATGACAAGCGGACACGGATGATGGAGGAACAGATGCAGATGTCCCAGGAGCAGTTTAAGCCGATGGGATGGATTCTGATTGTGACTGTGCCCATTTTTATATGGATGCTCTGGACGGTTTCAAATATGCAGGCAGCGTTTGATGCCGGCACCATTGTTGCAATGCCGACCATTACGTTCCCGTATCTGGGAGAGATTATGCTGAATGGGATCTCATTCTTCCTTCCGGCATGGATTCTCTGGTATATGATCTGTTCCATCTGCCTCTCGCAGGTGATAAGAAAGGCGCTTAATATCGGAGGACTCTGATGCGGATTACGGTGAGCGGCCCGCCGGGAAGCGGTACGACGTCACTTGCCAAATATCTGGTGAAGAGACATGATTTCAATCTGATATCGGCAGGGGAAGTCTTTCGCGGGCTCGCTGCTGAGCGCAATATGGAACTTGCTGCGTTCGGGCGGCTGGCAGAGGAGGATGAATCCGTGGACCGGATGATCGATGCCCGCCAGAAGGAGATTGGCGAGGCACGCGATAATATCATCATTGAGGGGCGTCTTGCGGGGCATATGATTGATAACGCTGATATCCGCATCTGGGTGGCAGCGTCTGTTGAATGCCGGTCTGTGCGCATCTCTGACCGTGAGGGAATTGATCCACAGACAGCAGTTGAACTCACGATTGAACGTGAGGACTGTGAGGCCGGCAGATACCACAAATACTATAATATTGATATCAATGATCTGACGCCCTATGACCTCGTGATCAATTCCGAGGTATGGGGGATTGAGGATATTGGTGCCATCGTTGATGTGGCCATCGCCGGTCTGAAGGAATAATTCATTTTCTTCTCTTTCTCTTTTGGTTTTTTGTGAGGGGTGTCGCCCCGATTTAGAAGTAGTGACTGTGATCAACGATGCATGGATCTATGGGTTATGATCAGATCATAACGACCAGAAAAAAGGGTGAGCGGTTGGCAAATACCGGTGAAAGTGTTTTTGGCGACCCGGATTCCCCATCAATTAAAACAGCGGATGTTGATGATGCACACGGAGTCTTCAGCGAACAGACTGGTTAATACCCGAAGAATCCTATTTTGTAATGATTATCGTGGAAGGCAAAACCAGCGGGACAAATCTTGTTGTAATCCATGGCTTTTATGATCCCAATACACCCGATCGGTTCTGTTTCTTTGGTGAATCGGATAATCGTTCCGGGGGGATACCAACAAGACGCGGGAGAAAACCAAAACATCCCCGCGTACATCCACATCCAAATACCGTATCAGCCGAAGAGTTGCAGCGTCTGCTGACCGGGGTCACCGGCGGCAGTGATATACAGTGGCATGAGGGGGAGCAGACCGCGGTCTTCCCGTCTGAAGCTGCAGCACCTCTCACATCATATATGCCTTCGATGGCGGCCATTGCCGTTAAGAAATCGTCACAGCAACTGTTGCCCTGGAAATTTGCTACAGTATCATGCGACCTCTCTGCATTGGCCGGACTATATACCCGGCTTTTTGATCTCTTCTCTTCCGGTGTCATGGTCGGTGATTCATTGCGATACTGGCTGTTTGCCATCGGTTTTTCCGTAGAACTTGTCGCACGTCAACGCTTTATTCCTGCATTTTTGGATACGGCCACTACTCTGCCCGTATGGAAACCGGTCATCGGCAGCGATGATGAAGAGAGATATGTTTCGCTTGCAGGGGCAATGCCCTGTGTATGTGAATCGTGCGCAAACGGATATGATGCGGATTCCGGATATGTTTTCAGATATCATGCAGATACCATACTTGACCGTTTTGTGACCTCTATGGTTTCTCAGGTGGTGACCGATGCCCTCTCTGATACGCCGGTTCCGTTTAAAATCAGTAAAAAGATGCAGACGTCCGAAAAAGAGGCGCTGTCCTGTTTCCTGAAATTAACCGGGTGCCATGCAGATCAATATCATCCCGTTGCTCTCTCTGAAGCGTTTATTGCAGAGATAAATACCTGGCTTTCCGGGGGGGCGGATGAAGGCAAAGTCCACGAATTCAAAACCTGTTTTCGCCTTGAAGAACCGGATGAAGATGGTGAGGACAATCGCTGGAATATCACATTTCAGCTTCAGGCACGTGATGAGCCTTCCCTGATCATTCCTGCAGAGGAAATATGGGAACCGAGAACCACAGAGCATACGTATCTGTTCAGCAGAACCAGCCATCCTGAAGAGGATTTTCTGGCAGATCTTGGGCGTGCGGTCAGGATATTTCCCGGACTTGCGGCTGGTCTGAAGACTGCATGCCCGACAGCTCTTGCGATTGACACGGCTGATATCTACTCGTTTTTAAGCGAGACGTCACCATTACTTCAGCAGGCAGGTTTTACCGTGCTCCTGCCGCCCTGGTGGAAAGAGCAACCGGAGAAGCCGGTACTGAATATTGATCCAAAACCCCCGGAGAAACAGAAGACTACGGGTTCCGGGTTTTTTTCCTTCAATAGTCTGCTGGATTTCAACTACACCATTGCACTGGGCGGTGAGACGTTCTCTGTTGATGAGTTTATGGAACTTGCAGATATGAAGCAATCGCTTGTTCGTGTGAGGGGGAAATGGGTCGCCTTCGATTCCAAAGAGATCAAACGGACTCTGCGTGCGTTTGAGAGGAAATATGCTGACGGCAGTATTGAACTGGGTGATCTGTTAAAACTTGAAACCACACGGGCCTTTGAACAGGAATTTGAGGTTGAAGTTTCGTCACCCGGCGGACAGGTCGGGGAGATACTGGACAATATCAGGGGGGTAACCAAACCGGAAGTGATTGAGATTCCCGACACTTTTAACGGCAAACTCCGGCCATACCAGTTGACAGGTGTCTCCTGGCTCTCTTTTCTCACGCGGCAGGGGCTGGGGGCATGCCTTGCCGATGACATGGGGCTGGGCAAAACCCCGCAGTTTATTGCGTATCTGCTCTCTGAGATGAAATATTCCAATTTGCCTGCAACGCCGGTTCTTGTCATCTGCCCGATGTCAATTATCGGTAACTGGAACCGTGAGTTTGCCCGGTTTGCTCCTGGTCTCTCTGTCTATATTCATCATGGCACAGGACGTGCTGCGGGAGAAGAGTTTGCGGAGGCGGTATCTGCATATGATGTGGTCATTACGACATACAGTCTGGCAAACCGCGATATCGATACAATCAATCTGGTTCAGTGGGCATGTCTGGTGCTGGATGAGGCCCAGAACATCAAAAATCACCTGACCAAACAGTCCCGTGCTGTCAGGACAATTCCGGCGGGCCGGAGAATAGCACTGACCGGCACGCCTGTTGAAAACCGGCTGACAGAACTGTGGTCTATCATGGATTTCCTGAACCGGGGCTATCTGGGTTCATATGGCAGTTATTATAAGGAGTTTGCCGTGCCCGTTGAGCGGTATCATGACGGTGATGCGGGTGCTCTGCTGAGAAAGATGATCGGCCCGTTTGTTATGCGGAGGGTAAAGACCGATCGTTCCATCATACAGGATCTGCCGGATAAGATTGAACAGAAGGTCTTTTGCACACTGACAAAGGAACAGGCAACTTTGTATCAGGCAACGGTTGACGGGATGCTCAGGGCGGCTGATGAATCCGAGGGTATTCAGAGAAAGGGTGTCATATTGTCTGCCATTACCCGGCTAAAGCAGATCTGCAACCATCCTGTGCTGTTCACCGGTGACGGCTGTATCAATTCTGTGAGATCCGGTAAACTGGTGCGTCTCTTTGAGATGCTTGACGAAGTCATCGATAATGGCGATAAGGCGATTGTGTTTACCCAGTATGCCACATTTGCAGAGCAGCTTCAGGTGTTGATGCGGGATAAATTTTCGGAGGAGGTGTTGCTTTTGCATGGCAAAACATCAAGGAAAAAGCGTGACGAGGCGGTGGAATCGTTCCAGTCAGAGAATGGCCCGCGGCTGTTTGTCATTTCACTGAAGGCCGGTGGTGTCGGGCTGAACCTGACGGCTGCCAATCATGTGTTTCATGTGGACCGGTGGTGGAATCCGGCGGTTGAGGATCAGGCGACCGACCGGGCATACCGGATTGGGCAGACGAAGAATGTGCAGGTGCATCTGATGATATCCGCAGGTACGCTTGAGGAGCAGATTGATGCGATGCTTGAAGAGAAACGAAAGCTTGCAGATGAGATTATCGGTTCGGGTGAGGACTGGTTTACAAATCTCTCTACTGATAAACTGAGAGAACTGGTCTCGCTCAGTGCAGATGCGTTTGGAGAGTCCTGATGGCAGCTAAGGAGAATACTTCAGATTCCGGCAACGGGGTCTACCTGAAAAGATCCCCGGTTCTCAAGAGCAGGCGCGGTGCGGTTGGTGAGATGTGGTGGTCACAGAGGTTTGTCCGGGCACTGGAAGAGATCGGTGACTCTCCCCGCCTCTCCCGTGGCAAGAGGTATGCCCGGAACGGATCGGTCACATCGATTCGGTACCAGGACGGTGTGGTGGAGGCGAAAGTCAGGGGATCCATGCGAACTCCATATACTGTGACGATCACGTTCAGGGATTATGATTCAGATGAATGGGAGTCGGTGATAGACGGGATGGCGGGGCAGGCAATCATTGCGGCCCGACTGTTGTCCGGTGAGATGCCGGAGGAGCTTGAAGAGGTATTTACATCGGTGGGCCTGTCTTTGTTCCCCCAGTCAGATGATGATATTGCCACAAGCTGCTCCTGTCCGGACTGGGCGAATCCCTGCAAGCATATTGCGGCGGTCTATTATATCCTTGCAGAATGGTTTGATGAGAATCCGTTCTTCCTGTTCGGTCTTCGCGGCATGGGGCGTGAAGAGGTGCTTGATGCACTGAGAAAGAGGCGGGGTGCGGCGGCAGGTACGGATGTTCCTGCTGAAGATGAGGGCAAAGATGCTGTTCGTGCACAGACGGTATTCTCACCGGAAGATTATCTCCGGAATTTCTGGAAGGTGGGGTCTGATCTTGATTCGTTTGAGTTCCGGTTTTATGATGAATCTGTTCCTGCGATACGCCGGCTGGGAAGTTCTCCGTTTACGCTTGGCGGGAAAGATCTCTCCGGGCAACTTGAGCCGGTTTATCCGGTTGCACGAAAGTATGCCCTTGGTCTTACGGATATGGGGAAGGGCAGGTAGAATGTGGAGTTTGATATGAATCCGGGTGTGTTCGGACAGTTCGCAGAAAGAGGATGTATCCGTGGACTGGATGACTGATGCCCGCCGGAGGAAATCATTCTTTTTTTCTTTCTCTGTGCTCTTTTCCCGGATTTCTGTGCGATTCATTTTCACGGCTGCCTATGGTCGGACAGGTGCTGCCGGTTTTGTATGAATTCCCTCTCTTTACGGCAGGACTGATACTCCGGGGGTATGGGGATTATGGTGAACCAGAGGCGATGTGGCTGCGCATCATTGATATCTGATTTAATTCCGTTCATTTTACTATTTTTGGCATGATTATCCGTTTTTTATATATTCGGGGATCTTTGTCCGTTCTTTTCGCATTATAGTTCCTTTTTGCTCATCTTATCCCGACAGGGGCTCTCTAATGGCCTATATCAAATTTACACATGCCTGCGGATATCGATCTGATTAATTTATAGTTGTTTACAATATGTCAAAAAAAATCAGAACTAATTTATATCTGTTTTTGAGAGACTCCCTCAGTATATCATATACAGGATGAGACGGGATGAATGTTGTACAATCGATTAATAGAATGATATGTTCTGCAGAGTCAGGTGACTGGATATGAAGGGGACAGGTGTTTTGTTCTGTCTGTTGCTGCTGCTCTGTGTTGTGGTCGCGCCGGTGGCCGCGGGGTCACCGACAAACGAGGTCACTGTCAGTAAACTGGCTGCTGATGGAAGTCTCATTGCGACAAAAA
This sequence comes from Methanogenium sp. MK-MG, assembly GCF_009914725.1. Taxonomy (GTDB): domain Archaea; phylum Halobacteriota; class Methanomicrobia; order Methanomicrobiales; family Methanomicrobiaceae; genus Methanogenium. The sequence continues at coordinate 40,483 of NZ_JAAAWJ010000006.1, read as the reverse complement.
CCGTTGACTACCACTGGATGGAAGAAAATCTGCCCATTCAGGGTGATGGAATTACGCATTACTACCACGAAGGGCCTGCGCTGGGTAATGAAGAAGGGATAGTCAGATGGGATAAAAATGAGACCGGAAATATCGAAGAGAAAGACTATGGTGCCCTGAAGGGCACGGATGTCAAAGACCTCTGTGAACTGGTCGGCGGGATGAGTTCTGAGGATACGGTCAGAATTATGGCCAATGATGGGATGTCCAAACGTTTTGGATACCAGAATGTCTACACTCCCGAACCCCGGCAGGGCCCGATGGTTGTCACGTGGTGGCGGCCGGATCTGGGTTATACTCCGGGTTACAAGGAAGGTATGCGCCTGATCTTCTTTGCTGACAACTCAACCAACCCCTGGGGATGGCACGTCTTTGGAAACTGGGACATGCATGAGTGCATGGATGAACAGTACTGGCACTATTATGTGTCAGGGGATGATGAATATCCAGCAACGACCGGATATGCGGTAAAATATGTCAACCGGGTGATTATTCAATCTCAGGACCCGGCTCCCCTCTTCAGGGTATTTTTTGATGCAGACCAGACCTCTGGCTGTGCCCCTTTTACCGTCGCTTTTACCCCGGAGACATCCGCTGACGTTCCCACCGCGTGGCACTGGGACTTTGGTGACAATGCTATCTCAACCGATCAAAATCCTGTGCACGAGTACACTAAATCCGGTACATACACGGTCACCCTGACGGTGACGAACGCGGAAGGTTCGGTGTCCTGGACAAAAAAGAATTATATTGCCGTGACCAATCAGCCGCTCCTGACTACAATCACGGTTCTGCCCTCTGAGGCAAGCCTCGTGAGTGGTACGACCCGGCAGTTTACTGCTCTTGCAAAGGATCAGTACGGGAAGTTGATGACGGGTGTTCCGGTCACCTGGTCATGTGCCAATACATCTGTCGGAACCGTGGACGTGAAAGGAATTTTCACGGCGCTTAGTGAGGGAACGACTGAAATTACCGCAACTTCAGGCGGGATTTCCGGACAGGCGACTGTGACGGTGGGAGAGGCGTTGCCCGAACCAAAGACCATCACTGTCGATGTTGGTGGTGCGGGTGATTTCACTTCCATTCAGGAGGCAATCATTGCCGCCAACCCCGGTGACACCATCATGGTTCGTGAGGGAACCTATACCGAGAATGTCAGGGTTGACAAGCGTCTCTCTCTTCTGTCAGAAGAAGGAGCGACCGTTGCCGCGGCAGACTCGGGCAGGAGTGCGATTGAGGTGACTGTCGGGAATGTCACGATTGACGGTTTTACTGTGACAGGCGCAACCAGTACCGGATGTTCCGGTCTCCTGGTGAATGGTGTGCAGCACTGCAGGATTAGCAATATCACATCCACACGCAACTATAACGGGCTTGCTCTGGAGGCTGCCGGGGATATTGTTCTCAGTGACTGTGCTGCGGATACGAATTCCCTGAATGGCATACTGGTGAATAACACCAGGAACTCGCTGGTCGATGGCTGTCTGTTATCTGAGAACTCACTCAATGGTATTGAGCTGAACGGGGCAGAGGATACGACACTTGTGCATTGCATACTGTCGGAAAACCCTCATTATGGCATTTTGGTGAAGGAATCGTCAGGCTCTGAGATCAGGGCGTCTGAGATGACTGCCAACAGCAAGCATGGGATATATATTCTGAGTTCTTGCGGGACCCGGGTAGTGAAGAGTAGTATATCAGGTAATGAGGATGGTGGAATACGAACGAGTAGTTCTTCTGATTTAAGGATTGAGGGAAACACCATCACAATTAACTCAAAAGCTATATCTACGCATGGTGGTGTGAATTTCACCATATCCAATAACACGATCAGCGGTGAAAGCTTTTTTTTCACCCTTAGAGACTCTGTTATCTCCGGGAATTCCATATCAGGAGGCGATTCGGGTATTTTACTGTACGATTCCTCCAATGGCAATCTTGTTTCTGACAACAGGGTGACACGGAGTCGTGTTGGTATAAAGATCCAGTCCAGCACAGAAAACACCGTTGTCAACAATACCTGCCTCCAGTGCACGTCATGTGGTTTACAGACAGATCGGGCAGACAATAACTTCATCTACCTGAACCACCTGGGGGACGCTCCGGCAAATCAGGCAGGCTGGACGAGCTATAAATCATCGAACAACACCGCCAACACTCCGGGGCCGGTTGACTATATCTACAATGGCACCCTCCATTACGGCTATCTTGGCAATTACTACTCTGACTCCTATGCCGGGACCGATGCCGACGGCGACGGGGTCGGCGAGATGGTCTACAATGCCTCTGAAACTGATCATGACTACTACCCCCTGGTCGCATGTCTCAGTGAATACGAAATCCTTCAGCGGGAGCAGATCGTGCATGGGCCGTACATCACCAAAACAACGGGAACAGAAGCGACCATCAGCTGGAAGACCGATATACCGGCGGCCGGACAGGTGGACTATGCCATTGAGGCGGATTATTTCTCCCGTGGCTATGGCCGGAGTGTGTCCAGCGATGAGGAGTCCCTGCTCCATCATGTGCGCCTGACCGGTCTTATGCCGGGGATGACCTACCACTACCAGGTGACGGCCGGGGTGAATGTGACAGAGGATCACAGCTTCAAAACCTTCCCCGAGTCGGGTTCCTTTGATTTCATCGTCTATGGTGATTCACAGGAGCAGCTGCCGACCTTTACCCAGCTTGAGAGGCACAAACTTGTTGCCGACAGGATTGCAGAGGAGGAGACGGATGTCTCTTTTGTGCTCCATGTGGGCGACACCGTGGGTGACCCGAAAAACCCTGAGGAATGGGACCGGTTCTTTGCAGCCGGAGGGGCGATGCTTGCGAACACAACCATTTACCCCATCACCGGTAATCATGAAGAGATTGATGACGGAATCACCTACTATGAGGCCTTTGATATGCCTCAGTGGTACTCCTTTGACTGTGGTGATGCACACTTTGCCATGCTTGATTCAAGTGGTATTTCCGGTTCACAGATGGACGAGCAGACCGCATGGCTCACAGACGATCTTGCATCGAACACCGCCCCCTGGAAATTTGCGGCCTTCCACCACCCGCCATACAGTTCCGGCACCCGTCATCCCGGCGGCTGGGAAAATTTCCGCGACCTGTGGGGGCCTGTTTTCGAGGAGAACAGTGTGAATGCGGTCTTCAACGGGCATGTCCACTCATACCAGCGGTATCTGGTCAATGGCATACAGTATGTAGTGGCAGCAACCGGAGGAGGCCCGATGTACACTCTGACAGAGGAGAAGACCACCGGCTACCAGAACAGTCTGGAGAATACCCTTGGATATACGAGGGTGCATCTGGATGCAGAGAATGAATCGGTATTGATGGAGTTTATGCCTGTTGCGGAAATTTCCGGTGACAACAAGGAGGTGCTTTCGATATATCCGAGAGGCTCGGTCTTTGAGAGTGTGGTTGTGGAACTATCGCGTACGCCTGATCTCGTGCCTGAAGCATTTATTCTGCCTGCCCAGGTCTTTGCAGGGGAGAACAATACGATAGGTCTGAGTGTGGCCAACCGGGGCAGTGAGGTGTCCGGTTCCTTTACGCTCTCACTCTCTGCGGAAGGAACGGAGATCGGAGTAACGGAGGTGGGGAGTCTTGAACCCGGTGCTGCAACGGAGGTGACCTTTGTCTGGAAACCTGCGTCTGCGAGCACGTATGAACTGACTGCTGTGGTAAGCGGCGGGGGTGAGGAGGATGAAGATAATAATTCCCTCGTAACGTCTGTGACCGTAATCAGGCGTGGGGGCTCTGGTCCTCAGGATGATACGCTTGACCTGAAGTCCGGCTGGAACTTTGTCTCGACCCCGAAGAGGCTTGCTTCCGGCAGTGACACGCTGGCCGTCTTTGCCTCGCCAGACCCGTCCGGCCACTCTGTCCTGATCTATGATGCAGACGGCTGGAAGGCACTTGACTCAGCAGACCGGATTCAGGTTCTGGATGGTCTCTGGGTCTATTCCGATACGGATGCATCCGTCAACCTGACGTATGACTCCAATCCCCGACAGATCCCGGCGATGAAACCGCTTGCCGCCGGCTGGAATGCAATCGGTTTCTCTGATATCGATTCCGCCCCGGCAACGGATGCCCTTGTCAGTCTTACCAACTGGTCTTCACTGGTGGGTTATGATGCAGACAAACAGGCCTATGAACTGGCGGCCCGCCCTGCTGACGGTGCGGTCATGTCTCCGGGTTGGGGCTACTGGCTCCGTGTTGATGCTGATGGCACACTTGCGGCCATCGGGGCCTGAATCATCTTTCTTTTTTAATTTCTCTGCCAATATTTGTTACAAATATATATTTTATTGATGTAATGCAATATAATTATTTTGTGCGCACAATATATTCGTGGCGTTTGCCGGTCTCTTTCCTGGTATAAGGGGCAGTGTGTCAAATGTTTCCGATAAATCGATAATGTGGCTTATTTTTACGTTTTGCTCGGTAAATGGTGTTATATTCTGTATTTGTGCATTTTAATCGCTCTGATTGGCTTTTTGATCTGGTATTTGGGGTCAATTTTATTAATATAATTATGTTGACAAATGGGTGTAAAAAATCAAAATTGTTTTATATTGATATCTTGAAGGTCTATTAGTCAGAGGTTGGCATGCTGGCTGAGGTAATGAAAATGAAAAAAGATGGATTTTTAAAATACGGGCTTTCGGCGCTCTTCTGCCTCTGCGTGATCTGCGTAGTGCTGGTGGCCCCGGCGGCAGCGGGGACAGAGAGTGTCACCGTAACGAAGTACTGCGACAACAACTACTCAGTTGTTGACGACTCAGAAACCATTAGCTGGACGGACATGAGAGATAACTTTACTCATGTTGTGAGCAACGGTGAAATCTACATGCAGGGCCCGGTCTTTGAGGACGAGTGGATTGCCGCTGGTCTCAATGCAAATGACTACAACGTCTGGGACGAGGACGAAGAAGGCGTCAACCTTGTTAGCTACGGCGCCCACAACGGCACCTCCATAGAGGATCTCCTTGTAAGGGTTGATAATATGAGTCCGGGCGCCGAACTGCTGGTCGCTGACTCCACCTACCCGAAGGCGGACCGCTACTTCAGCTACGACAATGTCTACACTCCGGTCTCCTGCCAGGGTGACATGGTTCTCACCTGGTGGGACTCCGTGGACGGCTTTGCTCCTAACTGGGGCAAGGGCATGAGACTCTACTTCTACAACGAAACCGAGAACAACTTCACCAACTGGGATATGCACGAATCACTGCCATCCTGGTACTGGAAGTTCTACAGCACCCAGTACCCCTCTGCAAAGGGTCTCTCTGTCCAGACCGTTGACACAATCAAGATCTTCCCAGCTCACCGCTATGACTTCGCCACCGGCGGAGACACTGTTGAGTCTGCGTATGAGGGCGAAGTCGGTGCAACTCCAGCCGTGAACGAGCCGAGCAGCACTACGGTTGATACATCCAAGATTGCGACGGTTAACAACGTATTCGAGACAACTGTGAGTGCGAACGACGGCAAATTCGCTGCACAGCGCTTTGTCTTCGACCTCTCTGAGGACACAGCCAACATCGAGAAGCTGGCCTTCACCTGGACCGGCACCAGCAGCCATGACAACGGCTCAGCAGATCAGGACGCCACCACCTACATCTGGAAGAATAACGTTGGCTACGTGGCACTCTCCAGCGTCACCTCAGGCATCAGCGATTATGTCGTTAATGGTGACGTCACCGTGCTTGTGAAGCAGAATGCTGCTCAGTCATCAGATGGTATGGATGATTATTATTCGCACCTTGAAACCGATTATGTAAAGCTCGTGGTGACGCATCACCACTCCAACTAACCCTTTTTTCCTTTTTTTTGAGTGATTGAAATGAAAAAACTGAATTTACTCGTATTATTCTCCCTTATTCTGCTCTCCTTCATCTGCACGCCGGTTCTGGCATCGACTCTTTACGTTGACGACGACGGAGATGCTGCTGACTACAAAACTATCCGGGATGCCATCACAGCCGCGTCACCGGGTGATACGATTATGATCTTGCCCGGCACCTATTCATGGTTTTCAATACATAAACCGCATCTTACCATTCAGGCCCTCAAAGATGACGGCCCGGTAGTTGTAGATATGGTAAATGGCGAATCTATTGAGGTCCCATCCGGGAGCAATGAGGACGGGACCGGGACAATCATTGACGGGCTGACAATAATTAACAGTCCATGCGGTATCCGGCTTGGGACATTTGGGCCTGCACCGGATACGATCATCCGGAACTGTGTCTTTGAAGGTCTTTCCGCCTCCGCTGGGGTCGAATTATTATCTCCAAATTGTACATTCGAAAACAATATCATTGATGGTGGTAGTGTAAACTGGTTTTTTAGACTTGGTTCTGATGTAAATTTAAGGAATAATGTTGCCCGAAATGCTGAATGTAAATATGGCGCTATAATGGTAAATGGCCTAAAAAACGTGGTGATTGAAAATAATACCATTGTCAACTGCATGGGCAGTCGGACTATAGGAGCGTTCTTGGTTCGGAATTCAGTCAATTGCACCATATCAGATAATACCGTGAATGATTGGAAAGGAAATGCTGTGTACTTCTACCAGACATCATCCAACAACACCATCTCTGGGGATACCTTTAATGGAGATTTAGAAGGAAATGGCTTCTACTTCCGTGAGGCAGGCGAGGGCAACAAAATCTTCCTGAACTCTAATGTATCAGGGGTAACCCTCCACGATGGCACCACCGCCCCGGCCACCACCTACTGGAACTCTCCTGAGCCCGTCACCTACACCTATAACGGCGTTGAAAAAACCGGCTGCCTCGGGAACTTCTGGTCGGACTACGCCGGAACGGATGAGGACGGCGACGGCGTCATAGACACAGCCTACGAACTTCCGGACAGCCTGGGCACAGACAATGCGCCGCTGATGTCTGCGCACCCAAACTATCCGCTCGTGCTGCCGCATGAGCCGGAGACCCTCTACGTAGATGATGATTCCGGGGCAGACTTCCAGAGCATCCAGGCGGCTGTGACCGCTGCATATGCCGGTGACACCATCGTGGTGAAGGCCGGCGCTTACACTGAGAATGTGCTGGTCGACAAACAGCTCACCATCCGGTCCGAGGATGGTTCAGATGCGGTCACCGTGACCGCCACATCACCGGACGCTCCGGTATTCGATCTCAATGCCGATGGCATCATCATCGAAGGCTTCTCCGTGAGGGGACTGACCAACGAGCATGTCGCAGGTATTGAGATCGTTGACTTCGATGACTGCGAAGTGCGCTACAATGACTGTGCCAACTGCTACAATGGTATCCACATCGGAAACGTTGTAGAGGAGACTGCCACCGGCAATATTGTCGAAGAGAACTACTGCCATGAGAACACCAGACGCGGGATCAGCCTCAGGGATCAGGTCACCGCGAACCTTGTCTACAACAACACCTGCAGAGACAACGACGAAGACGAGATCTGCGTCAAGGATACACTCCATGACAACATCATCTGGGCCAACACCTTCGACGGCACCGTCGAGTGCCTGACCGACAACATCTACCACTCGCCTGAGGAGGTCACCTACACCTACGGCGACACCGAGTACATCGGCTATGTCGGCAACTACTACAGCGGATACACCGGTGAGGACGCTGCCGGAGACGGCATAGGCGACACGCCGATGTCATATGGCACCTACAAAGACGAATACCCCATGATGGGTGAATGGAACAACAACGTCATACAAAAAGCAGGTTCGGTACTCACCGCGATCAGCCTCACCCCGGCCACCGCTGAACTCGAAGAACATGAAGAATGGCAGTTCTCTGCTTCAGGCATTGACCAGTACGAAGAGAGCATGTCCGATCTGACCTTCACCTGGACCAGCAGCAACGAGACCGTCGGAACCGCAAATGCGACCGGCTTCTTTACCGCCGGTGCTCCGGGTGTGACCACACTCACAGCCACGAACAACACTGTCTCAGGATCTGCTGAAATCACTGTCATCTCCACCGAAGGACTTCCTTCCGTGCATATCATCAAATATGCTGGCGACGGCACGACCATCGCAGGCGAGGCCACCGTCACCACCCGGTGGATGGAGCGCCACCTCACCGTCTACGGCGGTGAGAACGGCACTGCACTCCACTTCCAGGGCCCGGTCTTTGAGGGTGCCTGGAACGATGCTCATCCCGGTGAAGCCTATAACTTCTGGGATCCTGAAGAGAGTGTCAATGCCAACCCCGGAAAGATCAATGAAGTCGTAAAAGGCACATCGGTACGTGACCTCTGCGACCTCGCAGGCGGCGCCTCGGAGGGTAATGAAATCAAATTCATTGCTACTGATGGCTACCGCACCAGTCTCTCCTACTCACCGATCTATGAACCCCAGATCCGGCAGGGAGAGGCCATTCTCGCATGGTGGACCGAAGAAAAAGGTGACACTCCTGCCTACAGTGACGGCCCGCGCCTCTTCTTCATGGCAGACGACGGCATATTCGGCAACTGGGATATGCACCAGTGCATTGAAGAACAGAACTGGCACTACTTTGAGGGCATGCCCGCGGTTGCAGGCATCTCTGCTGCCAAGGTCGCGACCATCGAAATTCTGCCTGAAGCCAGAACCGACTGGGTGCTGACCCTCAACGGTGCGATATCAGAGACCATCGACCGTGCCGCGTTTGAACACGGTGTCGTCTGTGCCAACTCCAAGCACAAAGCCACCTGGACAGACGATGACAACCTCTGGTCCGGTATGCCGCTCTGGCTGCTCTGTGGCTGGGTCGACGACGGCAACAGCCACGGCCCGTTCAACGACGAACTCGCTGAAGCAGGCTACACGGTCACCGTCATCGACTACGGCCCGGACAACGTGGCAGGCACCGATGATGACTACAGTGTTGAACTTGCCAGTGCCGACGTCGCACACAACAACAACATGATCATAGCAAACGAAAACAACGGCAAACCCCTTTCCGAGAGTGGTGACAAGCCGCAATGGCCGCTCAGGCTTGTTGGCAGCGACCTCACCAAAGGTCAGATGATCAGCAGCATCGATGAGATCAAACTCACCAACTTCCCGGAACCAGTGGTAGAAGGCGACATGACCCTCTCCCTCCGGGACGGCTGGAACTTTGTCTCCACACCCAAGAACCTCGCACCGGGCAATAACACCGTTGCCATCTTCGGGGATGTTGACTCCGCCGGACACTCCGTCTATGCATACAGCCCTGAAGAGAGCTGGCAGCAGATGACCGGCACTGACACCATCAGTCCGCTGGACGGCATCTGGCTCTACTCAAACGGCACGGCCAGCGTATCGTTCACATTCGATACCGAAACCCTTGAGACACCTCCTGTAAAGCGCCTCACCACAGGCTGGAATGCAGTCGGGTTCTCTGACACCACCGCGGCGCCCGCAAAGGACGCACTCATATCCGTAAAAGATCACTGGGCCATCCTTCTGGGATTCGACTCAGGTACACAGGCATACACCACCTCAGTCATCAACGGCGCAGGCAACTCACACGCAGATACGCGTGATATGCAGCCCGGAGATGGCTACTGGCTCTTCATGAGGGCTGATGGCACACTTGCGGCCATTAGCGCCTGAATTTTTTGAGGCACACACCATGAACTACAAAACGATCATTACAATCCTCCTCGTCTTCGCCTTTGTGGGCGGCGTCGCAGCAGAGGACAGCCTGCCCCTCCTGCCGGACGAGTTCAGGGGGAGTGTCACCATCAACGGCAACCCTGCACCGGCAGGCACCGTGCTCACCGCTCTTATCAACGGTGAAGTGAGGGGCACGCTCACCACCACCGAGACGGGCAGCTACGGCGGTCTGGAACTTGAAGACCGCAGACTTATTGTCACCGGCTATGACGGCGAGGTCGGTGCGACCATCACCTTCACGGTCGGCGGCCACACCGCAAAGGAGACGGCGACCTTCAGTCCGGGCGAGACCCAGCGTCTTAACCTGAGCGCGACCTACACCCCGCCCAGCCCCGGCGGCAGCGGCGGCGGTGGCGGAGGAAGTGGCGGCCCCATCTATCAGGAGCCAGTCGTCTCCCCCGACACCGTTTTGGGAGAGGCCAGCCTCACCACCTCATCCACCGGCAGTCTGCTCGGCTCGGTGACGGTCAGTTCTGTGGACAAGAAGGTGTCCCTCTACCTTCCGAAAGGCACCGGGGTCTACGACTCTGTGGGCAAACCCCTATCAACGATTCGCATCCAGCAGGCTGCAACATTACCTGCGGTCCCCAGCGGATTCACCTTTGAAGGTTACTCCTGCGAGTGCAAACCGGAGGGGGCCACGTTCAGCCCGGCCATCACCATCAGCTTCAGCATACCCGATGACGAGTGGGTGGAAGGCAAAGACTACAAAATCAGATGCTACAACGCTGCCACCGGTCTCTGGGAGAACCTTCCGACCACGGTGAATGCGGCGACGCATACCGTGAGCGCTAGGGTCACCCACTTCAGCTGCTTTGCCCTCTTCACCGGGTCGGCAGCCGTGACCACGGCAACGAAGGCACCGGTCTCCGCGACCACGGTGCCCACCACCGCAGCTGCAGCCATTCCCGCCGCATCAGGATCTACTGAGGCAGGCACGCTTCCATGGACGACCATCCTCGTGGTTTGTATCGTGGTGGGTGTGGTGGCAGGCGGAGCCTACTACATAAAGAAGAAGTAAACACTTCATTCTTTTTTGGGCGCAGACCTGCAGAAGAAGGAAGATGACCGGGCAAACCCGGATCTTCTGCATCTGTTTCCCGCTTATTGAAGACCACCACTGATGATACGTGCCTTGTGACCAGTCGTCGGAACAAATTCTTCAGGAGAATGGGTGAGTAACCCTGTCCGTTTCCGTCTGTATGGGTTGAAGGTATCAATGTGAACCACAATAACCCGGTGGGCCTTATCCAGGATTCTTTGCGTGTATCTCCGGATTTCACAGAATGAAGAAATATCGGAGTTGTGCCTTGGCCCGATTCAGTGAATGTGTTGAGATGCCATGGATGGCTTCATACCGCGCACTCCCAAAAAAAGATATTCTCGTTCTTTTTCCTGCCTGTTCATTCCGGGTTCTCAATTCCAATCGTCTCACTCCGTTTCAGCAGGAGTGCATCTCATAAATGCATCCCTTTCCTCTGTTATCTCCCATAGGCCCGAATGCAGAATCTTCTCTTTTGCCGCCTCGCGTGGCTGGTGTCCGTCATCTATTACGAGCATCCCGCCGGGTTTTACAATCCGGTGCAGTTCCGTGAGAAATGCATCGGGATCACCTATCGCATGGAACATGTCAAGCGCATAGATGAGATCTGCTGTATGGTCTTCAATGGAGGACGTATATCCGTTCGCCTGTACCGGAACTACATTTTTGAGCCCTTCTTTTTGTATCAGTTTCCGGACGGATGCGATTGCCAGTTCGTGTATATCAACTGCATAGACCATGCCGGCTGCACCGACCATCGCTGAGGCGTCTTTGATGTAACTGCCCGGGCCGCAGCCGTAATCAACAACAACCATGCCATCGTCAATTCCAATCTCATTCAGAAGTTCTCCTGGCGGATTCACCATGTTTCTTATGCGAAACATGAGTGACATGAGCCTGAAACCAATGCCTGACATCGCTTCACGGTTTCTGCCTGTTTTCCGGGATTCTGTCATCATCTGATCTCCTCCGTATTTTTATGATTTGCCCCCCCGCCTGAAGTAGAGTCTGGTGGCATTGGCCACGACAAAGACCGAGCTGACATGGTGGAGGACGGCGGCAAGGATTGGATTGAGCACCCCGGCGGTCGCAAGGGCGATGCCGACGGTGTTGAAGCCCACCGCCCAGGCATAGTTCTGTGTGATCACCTGTTTCATTGCCTTCCCTGCCGCAAGAATTACAGGTACTGCAGCAGGGTCATCACCCAGAACGACAATCTCCGCCGAACGTACGACTAGACCCGGATTGCGATGTCCGCCAATTGCGATTCCGACATCCGCCGCCGCGAGGGCCGGTGCATCATTGGTCCCGTCGCCGACCATCACCACCCGTCCTCTATTCTGGAACTGTTTCACCAGTGCAGTCTTATCCTCAGGTCTGCACCCGGCATGATACTCATCTGCCCCAATCGCGGCGGCGACCCGTTGCGCCTCCCTCTCCTCCTGGTCGCCGGTGGCCAGCACTACCCGGCTTATTCCGCACGCCCGCACGGCGTCGGCAAATCCGTCCACCGTACCGGGCAGGGTATCTCTGATGACAAAGACGCCACGAGGTTCATCCTCGACGGCGAGCCAGACCGCCCGCCCCTCATACTGCACCGCAGGCAGAGTGATACCGGCTGCCCGGAGGGTCTCCCCACTCCCTATGAAGACCACACTCCCGTCAATAACCGCCCGCACCCCCTGGCCAGGGAGCTCTTCGCTCTCTGTCACTTCAGGCAGCGCACCGATCTCCTGCGACTCCGCATGCGTCGTGATCGCTGCGGCGATCGGATGGCAGAACCTGGCCTCAACAGCGGCTGCATATCTTAGCACTCCCCTCTCATCGGCACCATTGAGCGTGACGACGCTCCCCACCACAGGCTCAGCCCGGGTGAGGGTTCCTGTCTTGTCGGTCACCAGGGTCTCCGCCCCGACCAGTCGTTCCAGGGGTTCTCCACCCCGGGTAAGGACGTGCTCCCGACTCAGGCGGCCGATCGTCGCGGCGAAGGCAGCCGGGGTGGCCAGGGCCCAGGCGCAGGGGCAGGCTACCGAGAGGACGGCGGCCGGGAGGTGGAGGTCACCGGTGAGGAGATACAAAAGGCCCGCATACCCGGTCACGCCGATGAGAAATACCTGGACGATTGTCTCGGCATGCTGTTGGGTCTGCGATTTATCTGCAAGACTCTCCTCGATCTCCCTGGTGACCACCGAGAGATAGGTGTCGTCCCCGTCCCGTGTCGCACTGACATGAATCGGTGCCGAGAGGTTGAGTGTTCCTGAAGTGACCTGGCTCCCGGCCTGCTTGAAGATCGGGTACGGCTCACCGGTGACTGCGGACTCGTCGACCGAGGAGTGCCCCTCGGTGACCACACCGTCGACCGGGATCATCGCCCCCTTTGGGACGATCACCAGATCACCGGTGGAGACTTCATGCAGCCCGACCTCTCTGACATTTCCGTCTTTGATTACCCGTGCTGTCTGTTTCCCTTCTTTCACCAGGCCCTCGATACGCTCACGGTTCTTTCTGATGATGGTGGTGGCGATGAAGAGCCCGAGACCGATTACCCAGGCGACCAGCGCCCCGCTCAGGGGTTGACCGTCCAGGAAGGTGACAACCATCACAGCGACGATGAGGAGTTCGGCGCTGACACGGTGCATCAGGATGATGGTCCTGAACAGCCCCTCGGTGTACAGCAACAGGCAGATGATATAGGTGACCGTTCCTGCAAGGGCAAGGGCCGGAGATTTAAAGATCTGATCCCCTGCAAAACAGAGGACAGAGACAAGTGCGGCGATGACCCGCAGGAGCATCACGTTGTGGTTTGGGCTGACGGCGGCTAGCAGTGCGTCGACCCTCCTGAAAATGGCGGCGGCAGTCTGTGGTTCTGGCATTGTTGGCGTCATACGCCTGTATCGTGTATAGAGAGGAAGAGAATGCAGAACGGCGGCCTGAGGAGCTCTCTGTCTGAATACGCAGATAATTTTAGGGCTTTCGGTATGGTTGATAGTATCCCGAATATTTTTAGGTTCTGTGGAAAAATCTGAAGATTTGGAAGAGAATTAGAGGAAATCCGATATCCTCCCAAAAATAATTGGAAAAAACAGAGTGATGGAAAATTGGGAACATGAAAATAACTGTCCATATATCTGTTGGATGATCGTGGAATCAATGCCCGTCGGAAGGATCCAGTTGGAAATTCTCCAGTATATCCTGGTAACTGCTCACCGTCTTTTCATAACTGCCCATTATTTTGGTAACGACAAACGGATAGACGAGAGGATCGATCTCAACGGCTTTCTGGTATGCCTCAACCGCCTTCCTGTTTGAATTAACCGCTGACATGTCTATCTTTTTAACGGATGAATCCCGTTCAGATGGTTTTTTTCCCAGTTCTTTGTACATATCCTTTAACTGGCCCTGATCATACATGGATTTAAAGAGGTATGCATCTCCAAGACCAATCCAGGCAGCTGTACTTGACGGTTCCAGTTCGACTGCTGAATTATAACAGGCGATTGCCTCATCATATCTCTGCAGTTTAATCAGGAGGGCCCCCTTTTCAGAGTAGGAACGCATCAGATCGCTTGTTTCAACGGACTGCGCATCAGTGGGTGAAAGATCGTACGTGTTAACAAGCATCTCATAGGCATCCACGGAATCTCCAAAATTCCCTGCTTTTGCATTCAGTTCTGCAAGTTTAGTCCAGTCGGTTTTGGTTGTCTGAGTCCCTTTGTCTGCCACGAGAGATTTCTGCATCTCTATGGCTGCTTCATACTCTTCAAGGCCGGTCAGTGCCGCCACCTGCTGTTCCCGTGCCTCAATATTGGAAGTATTTGTCTCCAGCACCCAGTCGCTCGTCATCATTGCCAGATCATACTTCTCCAGCCCGAGCAGGATCTCGGAAAGACCGTTCCCTATGCCTGAGCGTACGTCGGTCTGCTCGTAGACGTCGGGCGGAATTAACATACAGGCAACCACAATTGCAACAATAATAACTAAAATGGTCTTAATTTTCATTTTATGACAGACATCTCTACAATTAACGATATTTAATCCTGTTTAATCAGGAGATGCCGAATCGATGTGCTCAGAGACCGGCATCTATGTTCTCTTCCTCTAAAACACCAGCACCAGTGAAATTGTGTGAGGGGCGTTCGTCCGCCTGGACAAACGGCGGCTCCATCTCATCTCCCTGTCATCTGCGTGCGGGGCTGCATGACGATGACACCTTCGGGACAGACAAAGGAACACAGGCCGCATCCGTCGCACCGGCCCTTGTCAATTGCTACGTGCCGGTCCGTGAGCGAGATAGCATGGTATCCACCGTCGCGGCACGCGATGACGCAGCGGCCGCAGGACGTGCACCGGTCCGGGAATTCTGCACATGCGCAATGGGCTGTATCCCGGGAAAGGGACGCATGCGATGCAATGCGGGGGAGAGCACGGCACCTGAGGGCACCGGGATCCGGAAGGTGCTTCTCTGCAAGATATCCCGAGAGCCCCCTGGTCATTTCGCGGATGATGCCGGCCCCGTTCCACATAACCGCCGTGCAGACCTGGACTGCTGATGCACCCACCGCGATGTACTCGGCAGCGTCCTGCCAGCGGGAGATGCCGCCGATCCCCATGAGCGGGACCGGCAGTTCCCGGGCAATCTGCGAGATCACCCGGAGCCCGATAGGTTTCACCGCAGGCCCTGAGTATCCCCCGTACGTGCTGCATCCGGCTACCGATGGAAGGGGTTCAAGGGTATCGAGATCGACGCCCATCAGGCACTGGACTGTGTTTATCGCAGTAAGGATATCCGCCCCGGCCTCCACAGCAGCCAGCGCAACCGGCACGATATCTGTGACATTGGGCGTGAGCTTGACTATCAGCGGAATCCTGACGACGCCACGCACCGCATGTGTCAGCTCCCGGACAAGACTGGCATGCTGTCCGATTGCAGCACCAACCCCCTGTTCAGGCATGCCGTGGGGACAGGACACGTTCAGTTCGATCGCATCAGCCCCTGCGTCCTGCACGGTGCCGGCAAGATCCTGCCATTCTGCGGGATCGGGCGAGGCCATGATGCTTGCTATCAGGACCCGGTCCGGGTATTCCTTTTTCATGGCGGCAATCTCACCGGTCCAGTACGACAGATTCCGTTTGCTGAGCAGTTCGATGTTCTCAAAGCCGAGGAGCCCGGCATCCTGTCCTTTCCAGGCCGCAAAACGGGGCGAGACATCCTCTATCTCCAGCGTATCTGGGACAATAGTCTTGGTGACCGCACCCGCCCAGCCGAGCCGAAACGCATGCCGGATCTGTATGCCCGAGGCAGTAGGGGGACCTGACGCAAGCAGGAACGGGTTGTTAAGCGAAAGGCTGCCAACGGTGGTTTTAAGGGAGGTGTCGGTTGTGGACATACGGTTTATTCCTTGCCGGAATATCACCGGGAATCCTTATGATATATCGTACTGGGTAAAAATTCAGGAATCGCAGGGGAGGCTGACATACTCCCACGACTAAAGTCGTGGGCGTTCTGCCTGTTTTTTCGTAATCATATGGGGAACCGGGCGGCAGCCGTCCGCACTCCGGCTCCATCCCTCTTTTCAGACACCATTAAACCTTATTACACGGTAAATAACAAAAGAAGATCCATGAAATATGCCGCATTACTTATCTCTCTCCTCGTTGTTGCCATGCTGGTCATTCCCGCATCAGCAGCCGGGGCAGAACCGGTTGTGACCAACGAGACGATCACTCACGAAGCAACCGTGAAACCCACCACGGTACCCACAACCGTAGCTACTACGCACCCGGTGACAGCAGTGCCGACCACAGAGGCACCGGGCTCGCAGGTCGGCTGGCTGACCATCATCTCCTCGCCTTCCGGGGCGGCGGTCTTTATTGACGGGAAAGTGGCAGGGATCACTCCCATCAGCGGCAGGGAACTGGGAGCTGGCACTCACACCATAGAGATCACGATGACGGGCTATGAGCGCTACACTGCCACAAAGGATCTCCGTGCCGGCGAGCAAAGTGCCATTGATGCAACGCTGAAGCCGGTACCGGTAACGGCGGTGCCGACAGCCATACCAACCACCCATGTAACGATGGTGCCAACAGCCATACCGACCACCCATGTGACGACGGTGCCAACCGTGGTACCAACCACCCATGTAACGATGGTGCCAACAGCCATACCGACTACCCATGTAACGATGGTGCCAACCGTGGTACCAACCACCCATGTAACGATGGTGCCAACAGCCATACCGACTACCCATGTAACGATGGTGCCAACAGCCATACCAACCACCCATGTGACGACGGCGCCTGTTGGCTCTGACAGGGGATGGATACGGGTGAACTGCAACGTGAACGGCGCTGTGGTTACCTTTGATGCGTCCTCCACGGGATGTAGCATTGCACAGGGATTCTGTGATACCGGGGTCGTGACCACCGGCACGCCATACCGGACGTTTACCGTCCGAAAATCCGGCTACCGGACCTTCACCGGCCCGGTGACGTCGTGGCCTGCGAACGGCAAGACCGTGAACCTGTATGCGACCCTGAAACCGATCCCCACACCGTCGTATGGGAATATCAGGGTGATCTCCAAGCCTGCCGGTGCCATTGCAACCATTGACGGCGGCACCTGGCAGCGTACTCCTGCAACCTTCTCATCAGTGCGTGCGGGAACCAGCCATAACGTCCATATTACGATGAGTGGTTACCAGTCGTATGGGACGTCAACCTACGTGACCGCGGGCCAGACCGTCACCGTGAATGCATACCTGACTCCCAATCCCCAGCAGACCGGCTCCCTCAATATCAATACCGTACCCGAAGGGGGGGATATCTATCTGGACGGGAGATTTATGGCTGAAACCCCGCATCTCATCACCAACCTTGTTCCCGGATCGCACACCCTCCGGCTGCACAAGGCAGGCTATGATGAGTACCTCCAGACTGTCACCGTGAATGCAGGACAGCAGACGCCCGTCACCGTTACCTTTACCCCCCAGCATCCGAGCATGGGGTCCATTGAAGTGGGATCCACTCCGGGCGGTTCATCCGTCTACCTTGACGGGAAATATATGGGGCAGACCCCGGCTGGCGGCTCTCTCGATCTCACGAGTGTCAGGGAGGGATCTCATACCATTCTCATCCGGCATACGGATTACCAGGACTACACCCAGACCGTATATGTGAAAGGCGGGACTGTTGTGACCGTGAACACCCAGCTTACGCCGAATGCACCGTCACCGGTGCCGGACACGACCGGGCAGATAGTCGTCTCCTCAACCCCGTCCGGTGCTGAGGTGCTCCTCGATAATACGTTCAAGGGCATCACCCCGGTAACCCTCTCCGACATCCCCGCAGGCACCCATGTCGTGACCGTGAAGCAGACCGGATATACCGATGCCTCCCAGACGGTAACAGTGACCGGTGGCCAGAGCACGACGGTCATTCTTGGTCTGGTCGCCGTTCCCCCGACCACTAAGTCTCCCGTAACAGGGATTCCCGCAGTGGCGGCCTTTGCCATTGCAGGCGTAATCCTTGCCATCGGGCGCAGAAGAGAATAATTCCTCTTTTTATTGACTGTCCTGTTATGTTAAGCCGGGACACTGATTCCATGCCGACCACGAGTATTCATTCGGAACATACCAGGTGTATGCATAGGGGGGTATTGCCATCAGAAATTTCGTCATCCACAGTTGTTTTTTCTGATGAATGATTTTATAATTTGGTGAGGTTCATCGAATTGATGAGAACTATGCAATAAATATACAGATCCTGCTTTCTCATATTCTGAAGAAGAGCCTTTATCATTTGATAATTGAATATTTTAATGATTGAATTGAATGATTCCAGATATTATTGAAATAAAATCAGTTTTTGATAGTGGCGATGTAATTTTATTTCTTCTGATATACGTTTCAATATTGGGTGCCATTCTAATAAAATGGAAAATATTGTTGAATAAAAAGTATTGCTACAAGTATTTTCTATTCGCTACTCTGTTCCTTCTTTATCTGATTTCCATAATGAAGGGTATCTTAGATGCCAACATTGCGATAATTCTCCTTATTTTATTCATTGTTCTCGCTCTGGTTTTCATCTATTCCTCAAAAGGAAAGATTCTATGGCCTTGCTCATCGGTTTGCTCAGATGTTGTTTCTTGCCTCAAAGCGAATGAACCAAATGAAGCTGAAAAATTATTAAAAAAGAACAAATGGATGTTTTTAGATTCCTCTGAAAAATTTAGGTATTATACTCTTGCAGCCCAGGCATCCTCAGGATTATCTGATATTCGTCGCAGTTTTGAACTTTTAATGAATGTTGATGAAAAAAGTCTGAATGATGGGGAAAAGACAGACCTTGCTCTTCAAAAAGCAGGATATGCCGTACAACTTGGAAATTATATTTATGCTGATCTTATTGTGGAGAAACTTCCTGATCTTTCAGGAGAACATCTTCTTCAGTGGTATGTAATAAGAGCATTGTCTGCTCAGTTTGAAGGGGATTTAAATAAATGCTCCGAATTACTTCTTCATGGAATCTCAGAATGCTCCGATCAATCAGAAACAACAACCTATCAAATTGCTCTGAATAATCTTGGTCAGATTCGTAAATTAGAAGGAAATTATACTGATGCACTTCTGAGATACAAAAAAAGTCTTTCATGTGCAAAGCGAACTGGTGACAAACGCTCTCTTCACATCAATTATCAGAATGTTATCCATGTGCTGATTCTTTTGAAGAAATTCAATGAGGCAGAACAACTGAAGAATGAATATTACTCAACGATTGATAAAAAGAATACCCAAGATATTTTGGAATATTTCAATTTTGTCACAGATTATTGCCGTCAAATAAATAATAAGGAACAGTTAGCTGAGGCGCTTGATGAAGCGAGGGAAAGATTGTATCCTGGAATTTCAAGAGAACAACAACTTTCATATGATATTTCTCAACTACGAATGAGATGGAATGCAGAATTGTTAAAACCTGCATTTCTTACACAGATTGAGTGTCAGTATCCTGAATACTCCACTCTTCTTCCTCTGGAAAGGTATCATTGTTACAAAGAACTTGATCACGTATTACAGAAATTAAAACAGTTAGGGCGGCTAACATTATTTGAGGATTTATTTTTCACAAATTCAAAAAATCTCCAACAAATCATATCAGAAATTGAAAGACAATATGCAGAAATTCTTCAGTTATTACCTGATTACTGTGTTTCAGAGAAATGTAATTATCTATGGGATTTAGCGGTCCTTGAGAAAGAAAATGGGCCTAATTATGACCGAGAAATTGTACTGAGATTACTTTGTGATATGAAAGGAACTCTCTTGAAACATAGAAATTATATCCGAGCAGTAGTCGTGGGACTTGATTTATGCGATGAGCTTCTTGGACAAAATCGAATAGAAGAGATGTGGGAATGTACGAAAAATTCAATGGATGAATTTAATAGAATTCATGGTCATCCTGAAGAGGTTTCTGCATTTATTCGTATTGCCTGCTATGCGTATAATGCCGGTGAGTTGGAGATTGCTAAGGATTACTTACACCGATTTGAACAAACAGGAATTCAAATTACCAATTATGCGGACTGGATTCAGGGGTATTATATTGGACTTAAACGTGAACTTGACACTGAATAATATCTCTCACGTAAGCGATTGTCTTGTATAGTTTTGCAGTTCAATGTCTCCCACCTGACTAAGAGAAAGGGAGGGGGAAAGTCCCCCTCCCTAAACCCACCCCCTGAAATATGATAGGTCGCAGGGGGGATGGGCGAGCATCCCCCCTTGCTCCGGTTGTATTTTAGATTGCGACAAAAGGGGACAATCAAAGATCAGAATAGTTTGGATAAGGCTGAGCCAAAAAAAAGAATTCAGCCCAGAGTCACCGCAGCACCTGCAATGACAAGGGCCACAATGAGCACGGCCAGCAGATAATCCGGTCTGCCGAAGGGACGGTCGAGGCCGGGTGTGCGGGACATCGTCCGCAGTCCCCGGAGGTCGATGGTCAGGCCGAGGACATTGGCCTTGCCAAGGGCATTGGAGACGAGCGGGATGATGATGGGGGTCAGTGCACGCACCTTGCCCTTGACACCTGCACCGGGATTGTATGCCCGGGCCTGCTGGGCTTCCTGGATGCGTCTGCCCTCCAGCTGCAGGCTGGGGATGAACCGGATGGCAATCAACAGCATCAGCGCGTAGTCCACCGGCAGGTGCAGTCTCCGGAGGGCGGTGATGAGATCCCGCGGCTGGGTGGAGATGATCATCAGCTGGAATGTAAAGAGCATCACAAAGAACCGCAGTGAGAGAACAGCGGCAAAGTGCAGCGCTCCTGTCGTGACGGGTATATGCCCGCCGATGACCGGCACGGCCGCAGGTATCAGGTAGCCTATCACATCACCGCTCTGCATGGTAAGGACAGTCAAAAGTATAAGACCTGCACTCAGGAATATAAGCATAGGCACCTGTGCGAGCAGTTCACGACCAAAGCGTCCAACCAGTGCAAGGCTGAAGACCAGCAGAATAAGACCGGCGAGCACCAGCGGATCTGTCGAGAGGATGGCCAGCACGATGACCACCAGCAGGAAGCAGATCTTGGTGAGTGCGTTCATCCGGTGGAAGACACCGTCAATCCGTTTGTACTGGAGAATCTCTGCCATTATGCTGCACCTCCGCTGATGCGTGTGCTGTCTGATGTGATCGTCCCTTCATCCATCAGGATGATACGCTCTGCATGCCGTCTGACAACGGACATATCATGGCTGACCATGATCACAGTATGGCCCGCCTCTGAGAGGGAGCGGATGATGCCCATGATGCGTTCGGCCTCCTCCGGGTCCAGACCGGTCGTTGGTTCATCGAGGATGATGATCTCCGGTTTCATGGCCACCACGCAGGCGATAGCAAGGCGCTGGCGTTCCCCCCTGCTCATCGCACGGGGAAACCGGGCCTCCCCCCCGCCGAGCCCCACCCTGACAAGCACCTCTTTGATACGCTCCTGTGCATCTGTCGGGTCTATACCGATGTTCTTCATACCGAACTGCATCTCTTTTTCAACGGTGTCTTCAAAGAGCATGGTGTCGGGGTTCTGGAAGACAAGGCCCGCCTGCTCTGCGAGGCGGGTGACGCTCTCATCTGCTGCATTCATACCGCAGACGGTCACCGTCCCGGACGTCGGGCGCAGCAGACCGTTGAAGTGTTTGACGAGCGTCGTCTTGCCGGAGCCGTTCTCACCGATGATGGCTACCAGTTCACCTGGATATATATCCAGGCTGACCCCCGACAGGGCACGGTTCTCCCCGTAGTTGTGGACGAGATCCCGCACCACAATCCGGGGTTCGCCCTGTTTTGCAACTGCGGCGGTATCCACCCGATCGTTGCTGACCTCTGCTTCATCGGTATAGGTCGCGAAGAACTCTGCTGCGGTCTCGTCTCTTGCAAGGCGGCCGTCTTCGATGGTGATGACACGGTCGACGATGGCTGCGAGTGCACGGGGTTTCTGCTCCACCACGATGATGGTTCTGCCCGCCTCCCTGAGTCTGGTGAGGATGGCAATGATGCTCTCGGTTGCAGCGGTATCCAGCTCTGCCGTTGCCTCGTCCAGTATCAGGCATGCGGTGCCGGATGCAAGGGTTGCTGCCAGTGCCACCCGCTGTTTCTGGCCGCCCGAGAGTGAATGGGGTTCACGGTAGCGAAGCTCTGTCAGGCTGGTGAATGCCAGCATATCTTCCAGACGTGTTTTGACGTCCTCCGGCTGCAGGCCACGGTTTTCCAGACCTGAAAGGACCTCTTCTTCAACCGTGGTGAATATCAGCTGTGCATCGGCATCGTCAAAGACGACACCGATCTTCTTTCCGATCTCCCCCATGTCCTCATAGCTGCGCACATCCTGTCCGCATATCGAGAGTGTGCCCTTCGTCCCTCCTTCGTATTCATGGCAGAGGATGCCTGCTGCCGCCAGACAGAAGGTGGTCTTGCCCGCTCCGGTGGTGCCGTTCACAAGGACGCACTCCCCCTGGGAGATGCTGAGGCTGATATCTTTGAGTGCGGGTGCTCTTCCCTGCGGGTAGGTGTAGGAGAAGTTGGTGAATTGGAATGCCGGGGTGTCCGGGTCTGCCGACGTATCTTTGGTCATGTCCGTGTGCACCTGCACGTCTTCTCCCTGTGCCCCCCGCATCAGTATCTTTGCGGAAGGAATGTAGAGCAGCTGGGCGATGACGGCATTGGCGATGGCCGTGAGGATGATGACGGGTGATACGACGAGAATAAAGGAACCCACGGTGAAGCCTTCACCGGGTGCGGATATGAAGCCTGCCGCAATGACGACGATGCTGATGGAAAGAAAGGTGAACCCGCTGGCAAGGGTGGCGCCGAAGGTGGCTACGGTGGGTGCGACCGGTATGTGTTTTCTGGTCGCTGAGTACAGGGCCATACAGACCAGTGCCCCCAGTGGTTCTGATATGAGGTTTGCCGGCGGGAATATGGAGTGGCTGATAAGGGCGGATATGATGCCTGCCACGATGCCGATTCCTATGGTGTCCCGTACGTTCGGGCGGATAAGGATGATGGCAAGGCAGTAGAGTGCGATGATGGGATTGGATACGATTGCCGTGGGAATGATATTTAAGAGGTAACGGAGAATGGCGCCGATGGCAAGGAGAATGCCCACGATGGCGATGTCACGCGATTTTATGGGAATCTCCCCCGTATGCTCTCCGGCTGTTGTCTGTGTATGAGTGAGTAAGAATCATTGATGTATATTGTTGTACACTGGCGTTTAAGTATGTGTTTGAATGGCCGTGTCACGATCAGACAGGCATGATGCCCTGATCCGGTTAAAAATACCTGTTAAAAAATGAAATGGCCGGGGTGAGCGGGATATACAAAAAAAAGGTCAGCGTGCCATGAAGATTGGCACCGGTAGTTTGTTTATCAGTTTGGGGAAGAGGCTGTTTCCGCTGGATCTCGGGTTTCTTCCGTATGCGCCCATTACAATCAGGCCGTATCCGTCGCTTTGCACCTCTTTGATGATCTCTTCTGATGCCGAACCTTCGACAATCTTTGATGCGGTCTGAATGTTTTCCCGGTTAAAGAAGAGGAGGACCTGTGCCATCTCATCGTTGATGTTTTTGCGCATGTCCCGCCAGATCTGTGATTCATAGTTCTCAATTCTGCTGCACATATTTGACTGGGTGCAGAAGTTGAATGCCATTGACTTTGAATCCCGTTTGTCCAGCACCGAGAATAAGACAACCTCTGCCTTCTTCTCGCGTGCAATCCGGAGTGCATAGAGCGCTCCCTTGTGGCTCCACATGGAGCCGTCCAGTAATACCAGTATCTTCATCGTTTCCATCTCCTAGAGCATTCCGAACATGGCATAGAGCATCACCAGGCCGACTCCGACCGTGACCACCAGCGCGAGCATTCCTATCTTCAGGAACTGCATGAAGGTAATCGTTACTCCTTCCCGCGCTGCGACACCGAGCACCACTATGTTGGCTGATGCGGCAATGGCCGTTCCGTTTCCACCCATGCACGCACCCAGTGAGAGTGCCCACCAGAGCGGATAGACGTCCATGGTGGCGCTCATGTCATGAATGAGGGGTATGAGGGCCGCCGTGAGCGGGATATTGTCCACAATTGCCGAGGCAAAGGCCGAGAACCAGGCAATAACAAACATCGCCTCAAACTGGTTTGAGACCATGCCGATCATGTACTGGGAGATCATCTCAATGATCCCGGTGTTCACCAAGGCTCCCACGATGATAAAGAGGCCTGCAAAGAAGAAGAGGGCGGTCCACTCAATCTTCTCGAAGATCTCGTCCGGCTGCACCCTGCTCCATATCAGGATGATGGCAGCGCCGATGAGGGCGACTTCCGCCGGTTCAAGGGCAAGGGAGGGGTCGACAAACGGGAAGATCACGTGCAGGTAGGTGCCGATTGAACTGTGGATGAAGAAGAGGACGACCACCATGAGAATGACAGCGATTGCCTTTTTGAAGAGCTTCCTGTCGGTGATCGCAGCCTGCTCATCCAGACTGTTGATGGTCTTTGTGATGACCTCTTTCTCTTCTTCTGTCACCTTCATCGACCTGCCGTATATGACGAGGAAGATGATGAGCACCAGTACCATGTCGACTGCTGCAATCGGCCCCATGATCGTGATGAATTCATTGAATGAAAGACCCGCGGAGGAAGCGATCATGATATTCGGGGGGTCACCGATGAGAGTGCCGGCACCACCCACGTTGGACGAAATGATCTCTGCCATGAGGAAAGGCACAGGATTTAAGTCCATCAGTTTGGTGATGTAGAGCAGCATCGGCGTCAAAAGCAGTACGGTCGTGACATTGTCCAGAAAGGCACTGACGATGGCAGTCACGATAGAGAACAATATGAGCACCATGATGGGGCTGCCTTTGGCCATCTTTGCGGTACGTATGGCGATATACTCAAAGAGTCCGCTCTGCTGGGCCACATTGATGATGATCATCATTCCCATCAACAGGAATATGGTGCCGAAATCGATGTGCTCCAGCATCGAATCCCAGGGGACAATCCCCAGGAATACGACCACCGCAGCACCTGCCATGGCGGCAACGGCGCGGTGGATACGCTCATCGATGATGAGGATATATGTCGCAATGAATACGACAAGTGCAAGAAGCTGTATGGTTGTTAGCATTGTAAATCACTTCAGAATACAATTGTCGGTTGCGCCAGTGACTGGGCCAGAAGGATGGCGTCTCCGCTCACCGCACAGGAATCAGGGTGGTTGCTTGCATAGCATTTCGGAATGGCGACCATATCAAAGTCAGGTGCTATCTTCAGTATGTCCTGCTGTTTGTTCCCCAGAAGCATGCGCCGCATGCAGGGAATGTTGCGTGATGTGAGGCAGTGCTCATAGTCATCCAGGAGGCGGGTGCCGTATTCCTCCTTTTTCCGGGTGAACTCCTCGCCTGCCTCCTCGTCCAGGGAAGCCCTGATGATATCAGAGATCTGTTCATCCGTGATAAATATCAGCGTGACCGTTGCGTTCTCGTATGCTGAAAGCAGTTCGCATATGGATTCTGACACTTCGGTGACTGAAAAGTCCAGCGGAAGCAGAATTTTTTTGATCTCGTGCGGCCGCATCTCTTCTTCCGTGAGAATATATTCACTGTATTCCTTCTGGATCGCCTCGTATTTTGAGCCGACCAGATCTTTGAATTTGCGCTTAATGAGGCCCTCGTAATATCGCATGTGTCTATTCCTCTGCTAATACACTATGACTAACTGAAAGGTTATATTGGTAATTCTTCCCGGGAACAAATAAATCTGTTGTTTCTATAGCGACAACAGCATGTGGACAATCAGAAATGTCTCTTGGCAGCGTCCAGTCTCCTCTGGCATGTCGGGCAGAGGGTCTTGCGTTTCCTGTCCAGTTCGTCCAGAGTTGTCGGGCAGAACATGATGCATTCGCTGTTTCTGCAGTGGTCAAGGCCGAGCATATGGCAGAATTCGTGGGTGCCTTCCTTTACCACACGGTCAATGGTGTCATACATGTCACTCTTCCGCTGGTAATAGCGGTTATCGAGGCGGGTCGTCGAGATGATGCCTGCACGCACTGACGGGCGGGCCAGGCCAAAGACAAAATCGCGCCCCGGAATATAGAGGTCTTTTCCGGCGACAATGAGGATGTAGTCCCCGATGCCATGCTGCCGGGTATAGATGTCCTGCATGCCACCAAGTATTTTTGATGCGTTATACTGGCCGCGTGCGCCGTCAAAGCCACGCAGCATGACCGGATTTTCCCGGAGGTCAACGTCTGTACCCAGAATTGCCCCGATTGCCTGTGCCACAGGGATCTGAAGACCCTCCGGTGACGTTGAATCCCAAAATATAAGGAAACTCATCCGAAATAACATTGTCAATGGGGGGCTATAAGCATATTGAAGAGCATTTTTCCCGTTATATCATCGGGAATTACCAGTCTGCCACAGAAGTTGGGGTCGGCAGAAATTTCAGTGTGGCAGATGCCCTCGCCCGTGCCGGGGTGACGGTCAAAACAACCGACATCCTTCCGCAGCAGCCGCCGGAGGGGATTCCCTTTCTTCTGGATGACGTCTGTTCACCTGATACCGCGTGCTACCGTGGCACTGCACTCATCTATGCGGTCCGGCCGGGGATTGAGATGGTTCCCTGCATCATCGCGCTTGCACGCTCGGTGAATGCAGACTGCATCATCTATCACCTGGGAGATGAGATATATGAGCGCGGCGGCCGCATCATTGACTGCGGGGTCGTGCTCCACCAGTATTATACCCGCATCTAAAACCCGTCAAATAAGGTCTTCTGTGAGCGGTCAGGGATGGGTTCGGGTTCGGCAGCGGGTTCCGGCGCCTCCGGTGTTGCTTTGGGAGGCTCCACTGGTTCCGGGGGGAGACGAGGCACCTCTTTCTGCACTTCAGGCACTGCCTTCTGCCCCTTTTTCAGCTTTTTCTTTGTATACCCCCGCTCTTCTTCACGCCGCTCTTTTGCGAGGTCTTTGATGATCCCGGCAGCCTTCTTCTTATCGCCGATAAAGAATTCCAGTTCGTCTTTATCAAAGTGCAAAAGACGGGCGTAGTCTTCCGGGTCTGCCTCGATGAGTTTTGTGATGGGCGTGAAAAAATCCTCGCGCAATGCGTTACCGGGAATATGGTAATTTTCCCCGAGTTTTCCCATGATGCCGCTCCTGAGTGTCTTCTGTTTTCTTCCGGTGCTCATCCTGCGCCAGCGGGCGGGCGGCATGATGCGTGCATGTATGCCCTTTCCTCCTGCCGCCTCTGCAGGCCCCATGACCATCAGGGCGGATGCATATTTCCAGAGTGTATAATACTGGCGGCGGTAGGTGCGGCCGATGAAGCGGTCTGCTGCGGCAAGCGTCCGGTAGGCATACGCCTTCTCCCCGGTGCCCTTCACTGCGGTCACCGACTCCCCGATCCACTGTTCGATGGTGTCGGGGGTGTCGTCCACCTCACGTGCATAGCGCAGCAGTCTGTCATCGTCAGCACCGGAGTGAATGGCTGTGATGAGTTCAAATATTGATGTACGTTCGTCTTTCTGTGATGTGTGCACATCATGGCTGCCCACATGGTCGGTGCCGATGGCAGCGGCCTGGAGACTGTTGATGGCGGAACGCATGTCCCCCCCTGAATTATCTGCGATATGCTGCAATGCCGCAGGGTCGCAGTCCACACCTTCTGCTGCGCAGATATAGCGCAGATGGGAGATGATCGTCTTTGCCATGATGGCCCGAAACGGAACCGTGTCACAGAGGCCGCGTATAGACGGGTCGAGGCCGTAGAGGTCGTTTGCAATGAGGATGATGGGCTGACGGGACGAACGGATGACGTCTGCTATGGCACGTGCCCCGCCGCGGTCGGCATTGCCGTGGATATTGTCCGCCTCGTCAAAGATGATGAGGCGCCGCCCGGTGCCGGTAAGGCTTGCTGTGGTGCTGCCTGCACCTGCTACTCTCTCTATTACTCCCTTTGTGCGCTGGTCACTCGCGTTGAGTTCGATGATGTCCCATTGCATGTCGCGGGCGAACGCATGGGCTGCGGTCGTCTTTCCGATTCCAGGTTTTCCGTAGAGGATGAGCGGCCTCGTGCCGGTATGCCAGGTTCGTCCCCACTCAGCGATCTGGCGGATTGCCTGGCCGTTGCCGATGATATCCTGCAGACGCTGTGGTCTGTAGTGTGCAGCCCAGTCCATGGATAATTCTCTGTGCCTGAATGGTGAAAAATGCAGTGGTAATGGTTGGAAGTGCCCGGGAAATTTGTCTTCATCTGTGTTGCTGCGGTAGCCGTTTTTGGGAGTGAACGCAGTGTATCCGCAGCGGGGTGCCGGGCCCGCCATTGCACCGTTATCCGGGAGAAATATGCATATTATTAACTAAACTGAACGCTGATATTTTGATCGAAGATGGTGTAAATTGTGGTAGAATGTTCCACAGACGAGATTGCAAAAGCGGTACGCGATTATGATGGCGTCACACGCAAACGTGCAATCGGAGAAGTAATCAAATCGCTCCGTCTTGTAACACCAAACGTGCCGGTCTCCTTCGGGGATGACGCGGCACTAATACAGAACGGAGATACCGGCCTTCTTCTGGCAGCCGACGGCATATGGAGCCGTCTTCTGGATGCAGATCCATACTGGGCAGGTTTTTGTGCAGTGCTTGTTAATGTCCACGATATTGCTGCGATGGGGGGCACACCCCTTGCCATAGTGGATATTCTGTCTGTCAAAGATGCAAAGGTATGCCATGAAGTGCTGAGAGGGATGTATGAGGCATCTGCTAAATTCTGTGTCCCTGTGGTGGGAGGACACCTTCATCCGGATGCGGAGATGAATGTCATTGATGTCGCAATCCTTGGTAGCGTTGACCCTGAATATGCAATATTTTCTCATACCGCAGAGGTGGGCGACCGGATAGTCGCAGCGATCGATCTTCATGGACGTATACATCCGTCCTGTGCCATGAACTGGGATTCCGCCACCCTCCGGACGGCAGAAGAGGTGCGTGCACAGATCAGGGTGATGCGCACCCTCGGCGAAGAGAGACTGGTGAGTGCTGGTAAGGACATCAGCAACCCCGGCGTCATCGGCACGCTCGGCATGCTGCTTGAGAGCAGCAGGAAGGGCGCTGTCGTCTGCCTTGAGGATATTCCGCGGCCTGACCTTGATGCACTCGGCCTCACCTTTGAACACTGGGTGCGCATGTATCCGGGCATGGGCTTTGTTGTCACCGTGCCTGCCGGTTCAGTGGACACCGTTCTAAAGCTCTTTACCGGTGTCGGTATGGCCGCAGCGGATATCGGTGTGGTGACCGATTCAGAGAGACTGATCATACGCCACTGTGACACTGAGACCATGGTCTTTGACCTGAATGAACAGGGGATCATGGGGCTTCCCAGGGACGATTAGGGAGGGTTCGGCCGGTGGTAATTGGGATTGGTGCCGGGACGAACCCGGAATCTGTCCGGGCGACCATGGAGAGGTGTTCAGGAGCAATTCCACTCCGCTGTTTTACGCATCCTGATAACCGGGATACCTTTTCAGGTTTCGATGCCGTGTATGAGCCTGTGCCGGAAGAGGCACTGGTGCAGGCGCTCTTCTCCGGTGACATCGACGCAGCGATACGCGGCAGTCTGCCCTCCAGTTCAACGCTTTCCGCACTGAAACGGGTGGCGGGCGTCTCCCGTCTGGAACGGGTTGCCTTTCTTGAGACAGCAGAGGGAATACGGTTTCTGCTGGCACCGGTCGGGGTGGATGAGGGATGGACCGTTGACGAGAAGATTTCACTGCTCGTACAGGCACGGAGGATGGCACCTGCCTTTGGTGTGACAGACCGTGCGGCGGTACTCTCCGGAGGGCGTCTCGGTGATCTGGGGCGCCATCCGGTGGTGGACAGGACCATTGCGGATGCAGAGCTGGTGGCTGCCCGTACAGGTTGTGACCATGCAGAGATTCTGATTGAGAATGCCGTCCGTTCCCACGGTGTTATCATCGCCCCGGACGGTATATCGGGAAACCTTATTTTTCGTACATTATGCCTCCTTGGAGGGGGAATTGCCCATGGTGCTCCGGTGGTAAATATCGACCGGATTTTTGTCGATACTTCGCGCGCCTCGTCAGATTATTCGAATTCAGTATTCATTGCCAATTCGTTGTTTAAAAAATAAATACTGGTTGTTGCACAATCAAATATCGATTACATCTCCATTTTTGCGTTTTTTTAAATCCCTCTCCGATTTGCTCATGGTGTGTGAAATACACCGTGAATACTCCTTATTGTGGATTTTACAAGGCAGATTACCCCGAATCGCCATAAGGTTTATATATTAACTTGCCGATTTTCTTTCTGAGGTGCAATAAATATGGCGAATGATCTACCTATCGCTGCAGTCGTGAGGATTGCAAAAAACAACGGCGCTGAGAGAGTTGGCAGCGATGCCGCACAGGCAATCGCAGATGCTGCCCAGGAGTACATTGCTGAGCTGACCAGAGAAGCAAGCAAGTATGCCAAGCACGCTGGCCGGAAGACGATCAAGAAAGAAGATGTAGACCTTGCGGTCAATGAAATGAACGCATAATACATCCTTTCTTTTTCAAAAAAAAGTAAAATTTCAGATTATTCCTTTTGTACTTGGTATCCCGTTATGTCCGGGAGTTACTGCCGCCGCCTGTGATAATGCGACACCGAATGTCTTGAAGAGTGCTTCACAGATGTGGTGATCGTTTCTGCCGGTGGCGTTCATGTGTGCAGTGATGCCTGCGTGGATACAGAGTGTGTAGAAGAAGTGCTCAAAGATGTCTGCGGGAATTGCTCCAAACCCGTTTGGTGAGAATGTGGCTTCATACACCAGATAGCCACGGCCTCCGAGGTCCAGGGTCACCACCGCGATTGCCTCATCCATGGGCACTGCCATGTGTGCAAACCGCCTGATGCCCCGTTTCTCACCCAGCGCTTTTGCCAGAGCATCCCCGAGGACAATTGCCGTATCCTCGATGGTGTGGTGGCAGTCAATCTCCAGGTCTCCAACCGCCTTCACCATCAGGCTGAACCTGCCGTGGCGTGCACAGGATTCAAGCATGTGGTCAAGGAACGGTATGCCGGTATCCACTGCAATGTTGTCCTCGGTATCCAGGTCCACCGTCACAGAGATTGCCGTCTCGTTTGTCTTTCGCGTTACTTCTGCCTGTCTCATCTCTCTGCCTCTTCGATTGCTTCTTTCAGGGTGATGGTGCCCCTGTACAGGGCTGAACCGAGTACTATGCCCTCTACACCTATCTCTCGCATGATATGGACATCCTGCGGCGTTGTGATGCCTCCTGAGGCGACAACCGGTATGCGGACGGCCTCTCTCAGGCGCCGCACCGGTTCTTCTGCGATGCCGTTGCAGAGGCCCTCCACATCGACATTGGTGAAGAGCAGGGCACCTGCACCCCGTTCCTCAAAGGCACGGGCCATGGTGATGAAGTCGCCTGCCGTCTCCTCCCAGCCGTGAACGACCACTTTGCCGCCACGGGCATCCACACCTGCCATCACTGCCTCTTTGCCGTATGCGTCTGCGATATCGGTGATCGCCTCAGGGCGGTCTGCGGCCAGTGTGCCGATGATGACGCGTGTGACACCGGCGTCCAGCCAGCCTGCCGCATCCGCCGTGCTCCGGATGCCGCCGCCCAGCTGTATCTCAGCGCCGGTGGAACGGATGATCTCCTTGATGAGACCGACGTTTTTATCTGCGGCACCGAAGGCTCCGTCCAGGTTGATCACATGCAGGGCATCAGCGCCCTGCTGCAGCCACTCCTCTGCACGCAATACCGGGTCACCATAGGCAACGCTGTTCTTCCGGTCGCCCTGCACCAGTTGCACACAGGTGCCGTCCAGTATATCTACTGCGGGAAATACCTTCATCGTCTCCTCACCGGATGAGCCGGTCAATTGGCATGACGAGAATGTCCCGTGCACCTGCATTGCGCAGACGGGTGATGAGCTGGTAGACCCGTTCTTCATCAACCACCGCATGGACGGCGACGAGACTCTCGTCCGATGCGATGTCCATCACCGTCGGCCCGCCCAGACCGGGCAGCACTCCGCGCACTTCACTGAGTGAGTCACGCTGCACATTCATCATCAGGTAACACTTGCCTCGGGCCGATATGACGCTCTCCAGGGCAAGCGTGATCTCATCGATCTTCCCCCGTCTCTGCTGCATTGCCTCATTGTTCCCGATGAGTATGGTCGTTGAACGGAGGATCTCTTCGATTACAACCAGATGATTGGTCTTCAGGGTCGTGCCTGAACTGGTCAGATCCACAATTGCATCGGCCACCCCGAGATAGGGCGTTGCCTCGCAGGCACCGCTGACCGGGAAGAGACTTACCTCGATACCGCGTTCCCGGAAGAACTCCTGTGTTGTGTGCGGGAATTCGGTTGCAATGCGTCTGCCTGCCAGTTCTTCAGCTGTCCTGATACCTGACTCCTCCGGTACCGCAAGCACAAGCGTCGCACTGCCCATCTTCATGTCCAGTATCTCGGTGACCGCTGTTCCGCGTTCACGGACCATGTCGCGCCCGGTAATCCCAAGGTCTGCGGCGCCGTTTGCCACGTATTCGGGAATGTCTATCGGCCGGGCAAAGAGCACCTCGACAGCCGGGTCACATGTCGGTGCGATGAGCTTGCGGCTGGATGAACTGTGGAGATGGAGTCCTCCTTTCTCCAGAAGGTCAATAATCGGGTCTGATATGCGGCCTTTGTTCGGGATTGCCAGCCGTATCCGCTCTTGTGTCTCGTCTGTCATATGTTTGTGTTCCGTTATATGGGTGTTCAGAAGGTCTTCATCTCTCCGCGGATGACCCGCTCGGTGACCGAGGTGATGTCTGCAAGACCTGCATCCATTATTTCCTCGATACCACGGCTGATGGCGGCAATATCCGCCCCGTCTGCTGCCACAAACTGTGCGCCTGCGATGAGCGGCTGGTCAATCGGCCGTCCGATCTGGGAGAGCAGTCTGATGTAGAGGTCTTCGATGCCGTCAAACTCCCGTGCACACTGCTGGGCCAGTTCGGTGGAGAGGAGGTTGTATATCTTACCGATATGGTTTATCGGGTTCTTTCCGCTGGTGGCTTCCATGCTCATCGGGCGGTGGGGGGTGATCAGGCCGTTTGCACGGTTGCCCCGGCCGACAGACCCGTCGTCTCCCATCTCAGCAGAGGTACCGGTCACGGTCAGGAAGATGGCCCCTTCCTTCTCGTAGTTGTCGCCGGTGTTGATGTCCACACGCACCCGGCGGCTGGTGACACCGGAGGCGACCCGCTGCACCTCTTCGCCGACCCTGATGACTGCCTCCTTGTAGTCGTTTAAGTCAGCACAGAACCGGTCAACCATCGGCACACAGAGGGTGAGGGATATATCTTCATTCTGGCGCAGGCCCATTATTTTGATATCTGTCCCGATGATTGGGTTTTTCGGGCGGTATACGCCGTCGAGGTGGTTGCTGACGGCAAGGATCACATTCTCAAGGTCAGAGAATGGTGCATGCCCCACACCAAATGATGTGTCGTTGGCATGCGGAAGGTGTTTTTTCTCACAGGCACGGAAGACATCCCGGAGATCAGACGACCCGGTTCCCATACGGCAGTCAACAATGACCTCCCGGTTCATGTTCAGGTATTCCAGTGTATCGGTGAGATAATTGCGTGCAGCATCGAGAGCAATGGCATCGGTGGGGATGGTCACGCCGTCGAAGGTCTTTGTGGCACGCCCGGTTAACAGCACATACATGGGCCGGGTGATGACACCGCCGCCGAATTTCGGGAGTGACTCGCCTGCCACGATCTCGCCCTGGTCGGTGTTGTGGTGAAGCACTGCACCGCATTCGTCCAGGTATGCCCGTGATAGGGCCTGTGAGACGGCCTCTGCGATACCGTCTGCAAGGCTGTCCGGGTGGCCGATACATTTGCGTTCTGCAAGTTCCAGTCTCTGTCTGTTCAGTGGCGTCTCGCTGAGCGTCTCAACCGCAATATTTCGTCCCATTGATATTCACGAACTCCTTAGATAATTAAAAAGTGGATTCATTGAGACATAAGAATTTCCTTTGGGATAAAAAATAACCCCGGGTAATTTTCCGTCAAAAAAGGTTCAGTTTTTAATCCTGAGATCAGACCGGACCGTGAGCCAGCATTCACCGTTCCGAAATACCCGTACCATACCGCCGCTCTCTGATATGGTGACTCCCACCGCAGGGATGATGCGGGTAAGGGATGCTGTTGCCCGGTGCCTGCCGCCCATGCCGGGGGGGAGGCTCAGTTCGTCTCCTCTGACATCGATATACCGGCCGGCCGACTGGATGGACCCCGTGGTGTCCACCACAAAGACGCCGTCTAACTGGGCAAATTCCTTTACACTCTCCCAGTTGCTCCGGTCGGTGATGTCACGCACCTCTTTTCTGTGTCCCTGATAGGGGTTGATGATGGCCGAGTGGGAGTGGCTGAGAATTTCCTCTATATTGCCGATGATGAAGGCGGTGCCAATGGAATGGCCTTCCCGCCCCTCGACTGCAATCTCAAGGGCCAGCTGGAGGACAGCCGTCATCACGCCCCGTGGTACCAGGTCGTCAAACTCCTGGACGCTGATGAACTCCTTGCCCTTGTTAATGTCATAGACCAAGATGGCGTACGGGAAGACACCGATGACTGTGCCGGATTCATACTTCTGGGAGATGTAGATCTGGACGGCTGCATCGTGCAGGTGGCGCTCAGATACCTCCAGGATGTCATGCATCGTGAGGTCACGCAGGACATCAAGCTGCATGTCCTGCACCCATATCACCGGAATGTCGCAGGTGAAATCCACCGGTTCAATAAATGAGACGATTGCCTTTGCACCGACCTCTTTTGCAAGTGCCGCGGCTGCATTCAGCATCGTCTGGATCATACGAGCTCCCGCACCAGCGCCGGGATATCGGAGGGTTTCTCTGCAACCGGGATGCCCAGGCGTCTGAGACGTGCAATCTTTGATACCGCATCGCCCTCGCCGCCTTCAATGATGGCGCCCGCGTGGCCCATCCGTTTCTCCGGCGGTGCGGAGATACCCGCGATGTAGGTGACGAGGGGGAGGTCGGTTGAGTTCGCCCCCTCCTCCTCGAGGTTTCCGCCCACCTCTCCTATCAGCACAACGGCCTTTGTCTGCGGGTCGGATTCAAACCGTTCCAGCACCTCGGTGAAGGTCTGGCCGATGACCGGGTCGCCGCCGATGCCGACGACGGTTGACTGCCCGATACCGGCCCGTGTGAGTTCGTTGATGACCTCGTAGGTGAGGGTTCCGCTGCGTGAAATGATGCCCACCTCTCCGGGTGTGGCGAGATGCGGGGGCATGATGCCCAGTTTCAGCTCGCCGGGAGAGAGAATGCCGGGGCAGTTCGGGCCGATGACCGTGCAGCCCTCCATCCTGGCAAAGGCAAGGGCCCGCATGGTGTCGTGCACCGGTATGCCTTCGGTGATTGCGACCACCAGTTCAAGCCCTGCATCGGCTGCCTCCATGATGGAGTCGCCTGCGGCAAATCCGGGTACAAACAGCACCGATGTGGTCGCATCATGCTCTGCCATTGCCTCACGCACGCTGTCATATACAGGGACGCCGTGCACGTCCCGGCCGCCTTTGCCGGGGGTGACGCCTGCCACCACACCGCGGCCGCCTGTCTCCCGTGCATACTGGTTCATGAGGTTGATGTGGAATGCACCCTGATTGCCAGTTGCCCCCTGGACAATGATGCCGGTGTTATGGTCGCCGTATATCATGCTGCTGCCTCCTTCACTGCCTGTTTCACGACTGCTTCCATGGTCTCAAGCATCTGGTAGCCGTTCTCTGCCAGCAGTGCTTTGCCTTCGTCTTCGTTTGTCCCTGCAAGGCGGGTGATGACATGCTGGTCAATGCCCGCGTCGATGATGCCTTTTGCCACCTCGTCGCACCGGGTGATGCCCCCGAGGAGGTTGACGACGATGACCTTTACATCCGGCATGCCTGCCACCAGGCGGACGGCCTTCATGACACGTTCACGCCCGGCGCCGCCGCCTACGTCGAGGAAGTTTGCCGCTTTGCCGTCGTAGTGCGCAATGAGGTCAAGGGTGGACATCGTCAGGCCCGCACCGTTTCCGATGACACCGATGGAGCCGTCGAGTTCGACATATGAGAAGCCGTTCTCCTCTGCCTCGCGTTCACGGGGGGTCAGGTCGCGGTTTGCCGTGATGCCCTGGCGTATCAGGGCATTGTCGTCGATGATGAGTTTTGCGTCTGCCGCAAAGACGCCCTTCGGGGTCGTCACGAGGGGGTTTATCTCGGCGAGCAGGGCGTCCGATGCAGAGAATGCCTTGTAGAGGTTGTTGATGACCGGTCCGAGTGTTTTCGGGGCGGTCCCTAAGATCCGGCGCATCAGGTATCCCGGCACGTCCGGGAGCAGTGGTGAGAATCCGGCACGCCGGAGGGCTTCAGGCCGGGTCCGGGCCGTCTCCTCGATGTCGACACCGCCGGTCTCTGCAAAGAGGATCATGGGCTGGCGTGTCGTCCGGTCGATGGTGATGCTCACGTAGTATTCGTGTTCAATCGGCAGCTTCTCCTCGACAAGTATGGCCTTCGGGATGAGGCCTTTGATGGGGAGGGAAAAGAGATGCCTGGCAGCCTCCACTGCGTCCGCCTTCGTTGTGATGATGATGCCGCCCGCCTTTCCCCGTCCGCCCACGTCCACCTGTGATTTGACCACGACTTCGTCGGAAAATTTGTTCAGCTGACCACTGAGTTCATCCGGGCTGTTGATTACCACGCCCTCGGGGATCGGGATGCCATATCTGTTGAATATCTCTTTTGCTTCAAATTCAAGGAGTTTCATCCGTTAGTTCCTCACGTATTTCTTCCAAGTTCAAATCCGAGGTGAAGGGCTTTGAGGTTCAGATCCTCGGTCCCCTTTGGCACACTGTCAAGGACTGCCCGCTTGATGGCATCCTCGGAGACCAGACCGGTGGCCGTGACCAGTGCACCGAGCATGATAATATTTGCAACGATGACCCGGCCCAGGGTCTCCTTTGCCTCCGTTGTTGCCGGGATTTCAGTGCAGGCGCACTGCGGCCGCGAATGGACCAGTTCTGAGTCCACCAGCATGAGAGCATCTTTGGGTGCAGCTGCCCCGTACTTCTCGAATCCCTGCTGGGACATGATCACATAGATATCAGGGGAGGCGACCTTGGGGTAGAGTATCGGTTCATCGTCAATGACAACGGCGCTCATCGATGCACCGCCCCGTGCCTCCGGCCCGTAGACCTGCGTCTGGACCGCGTATTTGTTGCCGTAGAGGGCCGCCGCACGCCCGAGAATCACTGCAGAGAGTATGACTCCCTGTCCACCGAATCCGGAGAAGATGACTTCATGCCTCATCGGCGCACCCCCATTGCCGGGCGCTGCCGGTGGACGAATTCCCCGACTGCAAAGTGCTCTTCGGGTATGGGTTTTCCTTCCTCTTCCAGCCGGCGGACCTTCTGGAGGAGGATGGCATGCGTCCGCATCCACTCCACCTGGTCTGTCGCCTTGCGGAATTTGTTTCTCCTGCCGTATGCGGTCGGGCACTGCACCATCGCCTCGATAAATGAGAGGCCTTCGGTGGCAAGGCCTGTCTCGATGGCCCTGGTGAGTTCTTTTGTGTGGTAGGAAGTCCACCTGGCCACATGGTTTGCACCGGCTGCAACAGCAAGTTCTGCGAGATCAAAGACCGGCTCGGTAGCCCCGTAAGGGGTGGTGGTGGATATCTTGCCGACCGGAGTGCAGGGACTCCCCTGTCCGCCGGTCATGCCATAGATCATATTGTTCATGCAGATGACGGTCATGTCGATATTTCTCCGGCAGGCATGAATGAAATGGTTGCCGCCGATGGCAGAGGCATCTCCGTCACCGGTGAAGACGACCACATTGAGATCGGGGTTGGCCATCTTCACGCCGGTCGCAAATGTAAGTGCCCTGCCGTGGGTGGTGTGCAGGGAGTCGGTGGACATATACCCCGGTGCACGGGAGGAGCAGCCGATACCGGAGACAAATATGGTGTCGTCTATCTCCCAGTGCATCTCCTCTACCGCCTTGATGGCACAGTTCATCACGGTGCCGTTGCCACAGCCGGTGCAGAAGATATGCGGCAGCCGGTCTTCGCGGTACCACTTCTCAAAGACGCGGGTGGTCATTTTCTGGCCTCCACTGCGGCATAGAGTTCTGCGGGTGTGTGAATGTGCCCGCCAATCTTTGGCATGGAGAGCACCTCTTCACCGGTCGTGTGCCGGGCGATTTCACGTACCATCTGGCCGAGATTCAGTTCCGGTACGATGAAGGTCTTTGCATTGGCAAAAATCTTCAGCGTCTCCTCCGGGAAGGGCCAGACGATGCGCAGGTTGAGGTGGCCGATACACTCGTCCGGGTGGTCGTGCAGCACCTGCCGGACCGTGCGGCTACACGGCCCGTAGGTGATAAAGACAGTCTCTGCATCGGTATTGACGGCATCATAATCAGCTATCTCGTGGCGTTTTGACTCCACCTTGTTGTAGAGGCGTTTCACCAGTTTTTCGTGGACTTCCGGGTCTGTTGTATCCGGATACCCGCGCTCGTCATGGGTGAGGCCGGTGACATGCACCCGGTGGCCTCTCCCGAACTCTGCAAACCCGGGAACGCCGTCTTCATCCGCCTCGAAGGGAAGTTTTCCTTTGAGGAGCGGTTTTCTTGGCACGATATCGACCTTCTCGGGTATGACGATCTTCTCACGCATATGCCCGATGGTCTCATCCGACATCACAAAGGTGGGGACACGGAACCGGTCGGCGAGATTGAATGCCTTTGCTGTCAGTTCATACATCTCCTGCACGGTTGAAGGCACAACGGCAATCGTTGCCACATCTCCGTGTGGGCCGAACCGGCACTGCATCATGTCCCCCTGTGCGGACATCGTCGGCTGGCCGGTTGAAGGGCCGCCACGCTGGATGTTGACGACGACACAGGGAGTCTCTGTCATCACCGCATAGCCGATGTTCTCCATCATGAGCGAGAATCCCGGGCCTGATGTGGCGGTCATGGAACGGGCACCGGTCCACGACGCACCGATGATGGCTCCCATACTCGCGATCTCGTCCTCCATCTGTATGAAGGTGCCTCCCGCCTTCGGGAGTTTTAGCGCCATCATCTCTGCAATCTCGGTGGAAGGGGTGATGGGATACCCCCCGAAGAAATCACATCCGGCGGCAAGGGCTCCCTCACAGCATGCCCTGTTTCCCTGCATGAACTCAATTTTGCTCAAAACTCAATCACCACGCTTTCTTCAGAATAGGGGTCTTCTTCAACCCAGTAGATGGCCTGGTCGGGACAGATCATCTGGCATGCACCGCATAACTGCCTGCCGTAGAGGTGTCGCAGGCGGCAGTTGGTGCAGCGTTCGGGCCGGTCAAGAACCGGGACAATGATGCCCCGTTCATTGAGTTTCCTGCCTTCCTGAAATATATTATATGGGCAGACGATGGTGCAGAGGTTACAGCCCTTGCACCGCCGTTCATCGATTTTCAGTTTCATCCGGCACGTCCTGCTAATATTATTGTTCCGATCATTTACTAAAGGTATCGACAGTTTCATCTGATTACCCAAATATGGGAGATATCAGAACATTTTGTCAAATCTTTTCTCTGCTCTGCGGTGGACGTCAAAGAAGAGGTCATTTCCCTCTGCATCGATTGCAACGGTCAGGGGGAGGTCTCTGCACTCAATGGCCCAGACGGCCTCCGGCATTCCCAAATCTTCGAAGAAGACTCCCTTCAGGGTCATGCGTGACGCCGCAAGGGCCGCACAACCGCCGGTGAAGGCGAGATATACACCCCTGCCCCGCAGCGCCTCCCGCACGGTGTCACCCATGCCGCCTTTGCCGATGAGCGCCCGCACACCCGCATCCAACA
Source organism: Methanogenium sp. MK-MG (assembly GCF_009914725.1). Lineage (GTDB taxonomy): Archaea > Halobacteriota > Methanomicrobia > Methanomicrobiales > Methanomicrobiaceae > Methanogenium. The sequence continues at coordinate 225 of NZ_JAAAWJ010000006.1, read as the reverse complement.
GAAACCCGGAGAGTTCGTTCATCCGTGCGCTGGTGGTAGGGCCTGCCGCGATGATCCGGTTATTCTTTACCACCGGCCCGCAGTGGTAGACAGCGGCTCCTTCGGGGTCAAAGGGAATGCCTTCTTCCATCATGCGGAGATGGGCCTCATCGCGGGCGGTGTATATCATCCCCGAGAGGCTGACCCGCTCGCCTGCCCTGAGGCTGAGGACCTCGTCTCCCAGGG
>NZ_JAAAWJ010000059.1 GCF_009914725.1 Methanogenium sp. MK-MG | reverse complement strand
TGGACTGATAGTCTATCCGACTGAGACCGTATATGGTCTGGGTGCAGATGCACTCTCTGATTATGCCGTTCACAGGGTGTATGAAGTCAAAGGCAGGCCACTGGGAAAGCCGATCTCGGTTGCCGTCTCTGATGAAGAGATGATGGCTGCAATAGCAGAGGTATCTGATGAAGCATGGGAATTTATCAGAACATTTCTCCCGGGGCCGGTAACAGTCGTTCTCCCGGTAAAAAGCTGTCTGCCACCCGTTCTCTCCGGAGGCACAGGGAAGATAGGAATACGAATGCCCCGGGACCAGATCACCCGCGATATCATTGCAGAACTGGATGCCCCGATCACTGCCACCAGTGCCAATATTTCAGGGACGATGGCACCGGTATCCAAGGAGCAGGTAAATGTAACGTATGACCTCTTCATTGAAGGAGGGGAACTCTCCGGGACACCCAGTACGGTTGTTGACCTTGAGGCACGCCAGATTCTGCGCCCCGGCGATGACATTGAAAAAATAGCTGCTTATATCAGAAATCTGGAGTGAACAGATATGAAACCAATACGGTTACGCGATTTTATCGAAGACAGGGATGGAAGGATATACGCAGTAGCAGCATATGACAATAATGAAAAGGCAGGCGGTATTCTCCGGTATGTGCCCGATGAAGACGGTGAACGGAGAGGCCCTGACGGGACGAAATACCGGAAACTGGATTTTGAAGATGCGTTTGCATATATTGCAGAACATAAACCTGAATACCTTGATACGGTGCATCGCATCCCCCATGCGGATATTGCACGTGTGATGAAACCCGAAGAGGAGATCATCCATGTGGCGGCTTCAAATGAGCGGGTAATGCGCCTGCTCCCGGTATTAAACGTCTCGATTGAACAGATCGGATGCACGGGATCTCTGCTCTGCGGTCTTGAAAACGAATCGTCAGATATTGATATGGTGGTCTACGGTTCTGCATGGTTTACCGCACAGGAGAATCTCCGGAAGGCAGTGGAGAAGGGCGAGGTCTCCGGTCTTTCAGAAGAGATGTGGGAAAAGGTCTATCGAAAGCGTGTTCCGGAGATCGATTACGAGACATTCCTTGCGCATGAAAAGAGGAAATGGAACCGGGGGGAGATAGACGGGACATACTTTGACCTCCTCTACACCCGCTCATATGAGAATATTGGTTCCGCGGGTGTTCCCAAGGGGAAGGTCTGCGGCAAGAAGACGATTGAAGCGACGGTGACGGATGCGTCGCTGGCCTTTGATAACCCCGCTGTCTATACTGTCGACCATGATGAGATCAGTAAGGTGCTGTCCTTTACGCATACCTACAGCGGGCAGGCCCGTGAAGGAGAGGTCATTGAAGCAACCGGCGTGGTCGAAGAGCATGGCGATACCAAGTGGCTGATTGTCGGTACCACACGGGAAGCAAAGGGCGAGTTGATTATATCAAAGACGCTGATTGAAGCCCTTTGAATCACTTTTTTAAGATGTGAAACCCTCTGGATTAATCTTTTTTAAAGAGGTCACTCAGTTTTTTTGGTCCTGACACCGTACATGCATCGGCGATGAAACATCCTTCACAGGGTGCGTTCCGGGGTTTTCGGGGAACCATGCCTGCGTCTATTGCGTCGGCAGTCCGTATCGCCTGAAGAGCGCGGCGGCGGTCACGCGGTTCGGGGACACAGGAACGGGTGATGCCGGAGGCCAGGTATTCAAAAATGATTTCGGAAGGAGAGAAGCCCAGCGTCTCTTCAATACAGACAACAAAGCAGGCGGCCCGGATACGGTCGGCCCCCCAGACACCTGCTTCCGGTGCCTCGGTTACCCGCATGAGGGCGCATCGGGGGGGGCTGCCGGGGAGAATACGGTCAAGAGTGCCCCCTACGCCGAGGCGAACGGATGAGACACGCACATCATATTCATCTGCGGGTTGCCAGTCAGTCTCTGTGCAGGCATCCACCCAGGTTTCGAGCACCGGTTGCCAGTCATCGCTGATCTCAGGTGAGACAAGTCTGATGTCTTCCCAGAGGACGGCGGCATCCAGGGAACGGCCCAGTGCATACGAGAGTTGTTTTGCAACCGTATACCGTTCGGGTTCGGCCTGTTCGAGTGATTTCATCAGTTCGTAGCGTACAGGACAGGCGTGGCACGCAACGATGGATGAGATGCTTTTTTGCCGCATGATGTATCAACAGATCCCGAATTAACAAAGGGTTATCTGGAGAGCCGCATATAAATATTGGTATGACGAAGCGTGAAATTGCAGTGAATATTCCAAATGATCTGGACCCGGTCTATGCCAACCGGATTCAGGTTGCCTATAAAGATGATGAGTTTACGTTCGTCTTTCTTCACGAATTTCCGGGAACAAACCAGGCCCGTGCCAAGGCGATTGTCTCGATAAGCCCGAAACACGCCAAGAATTTTAGTCAGGTGCTGCAGAAGAGTGTGCAGGATTTCGAGGCCAAATTCAGTGAGATCAAGACGGAAAGTCCGGAGAAGCAGGAAGACCCGAATGTTACGATTCGCGGGTATTCCTGATCTTCAGTCCAACAAACATTCACACCAAAAATATACAAATTTAACAAACATACAAATTTCAAACATCCATATTAACACATCACACCAAAACGCCACCTTTATTATTTTTCAGCGTCAAATGAAGTAGGCATCTGGGAGATTCAATAATGTTCGGTTGTTGGTTTTGCCGGTTGTTTCTCAAACACAGTGCCGTTGTGGCTTAGAGGTATAGCGGCTGATTCGTAATCAGCAGGTCGGGGGTTCAATTCCCTCCAACGGCTTTCTTATTTTCAGGGTGCAATGCCTTCTTCAGACTGTTTTAAAAATTATTCTGGACCTCTCTCTTGCGGCTGCGACCTATGACTCGCGTCATTTTGGACAAATATCTGTTATCAGCAGCCAAATAGTGCTCAAATAACACATCCTGCCGACCTGCGCCCCGGAAAATATGTCCACACAGAAGGCCGGAGCGGGCCGTTCTCGGTTGAGACAACCGATACGTCCTCCCAAAATATCCGTCAATAGCGACCCCTCAATAGTCCGCAATAATCCATATTTTGACCAAATAAAAGGCATTACTGCCGTCATTTCCCGCCAGAAAAAAAGAGCAAAAAATACGTTCATTCTGCCCCCCAATTGCCCCAGACAGGGGGTCAAAAAGGATGGATAGAGGATGACAAAAAACAGGTGGAACAGGAGCCCCCGTTTCCGATATTCATACGGTTGTTTTTCATCTTTACACACGTGTTATTTGTTTAATTTCCGCATGAAAATGGAAAGTAATGCCCAGTATGGCCTTGATCAGGCAATTCCAGCATGTATGTACGATCCGTCTCTACGTTTTCACCCCCGCCGGATTCACAGAGACACAGACCCTTCCTGCTGCAATGATCAGACATGCTGTGTGTTCCTCCAATCGCATGAAAACTTCCCTTACTATCTGTACACTTCTCTCTATACTGTACTTCTTTAGAAGAATAAGGACGAATACGGGATTTGTATGGAGCCTCCACGTTTTCACATTGTGGGTGAAAACCGGGTGAAATGATGAAATCATCCAGACCGGAAAAAACCGTGCAGAGACCACCTCACCACGGCCGACCCGCCGGAACCGGGCAAACGGGATGCAGTATAATGTGAGACCTGTCCATGTTGCGATGAGGATGGCCCGGCCCGGACATGTGCATGGGTCTTTTGAGGGGAGGGCATGGGGGGATGAGATGAGCAGAACCAGCCAGGCCTTGATGACGGCCCGTTCATTCTCCTTGGTTTTTGTTCTGGCAGCATTTCTACAGAGCCATAATACGTACAAAACAAGGTTCGCCATCGAAGCGTCGTATCGCATCAGAAACAGTGTGAAATGTAAAACATCGTCCAAAAATGTGGTGATTCACTATCTGTATGCTGTGATCGCTCTGCTGCTCAAGAATGTCTGGGTCACCCTGCAACGGAACTACTTCTCTCCAATGAAGAGAGGGGCAAGAACTGTTGATGAGGACCGGTTCAGGTTTGATCGGTTCAGAATACTTGTCTGGGAAGGTATACAAAAGGTGTTGAGACCAGTCACAGAAATCCCTGTTTTGCGATCGTCTGTTTAGAGATTCGAGGATAGTGAAGCGAATTATGAATTTCCTATTGGAGGTAAATTAGAGAACTACTGGATTCAGAGGGCATTCATCGACAGATAATAGAAGAAATTGGGGCAAATTCGGTGATACCCGTCAGAAAATGGAACGGGTAAATACCAACAAGAGATGTATTCTAAATTCGATGATGAACGATATCGTGAAAGAAATAAAGTCGAAACAGCATTCTCAGTCATTAAAAGAAAATTCGGAAAAGTGCTGAAGGCACGAAAATATCGATTTCAGGTCAAAAAGGGATCAAGATCAAAGTGATCCTCCATAACCTTACGAAAGCGGTTCAATCTATTGTTTTAGTTGTTATATTTGAGGAATTCAACAGAGCCAATAACACATCCAAATGATTATGGCAACTCTCTGCCAAGTTACCCGATTATGGAAAATCTTCCGGATGATTCGGGGAGAATAAATCTTGCGATCATTGTTCTGATTGTAATTCTGGTCATGTTCTCTGCATTAATCATAGGATTTTTTAGTTTCACCGCATCTGAGAGTGCACAATCGGTTTACATCTACGAACTGAAACTTTCCACATCAGGATCGATTGAAGATGTAACCCTTCTGATTCCTGTTCCTTCCTATTACAATCCGGATTCCGGAAATAATGAGACCGTCATCAATATGTCCCGTGTCAGTTTCAAAAACGTTGACAGGAGCAGTAGTATATCTGCAACAATTGAGCAGGTAAACGGCATTCCCATGCTGAATATATCGGCTGACCGGATAACCACTCTATACAAGAACCGTATTGAACCGATTGCGATTATGCCGGGACAAAACGAGTCAGAACTTCCCCGGCCAACCCACATGTATTCCGAAAACTATTCAGAAGAGACGCCTCTGCTGGTTGCAATGGAGCTTCACATGTACGATAGTGATGCCGGGCACGAGATTGATACCAGAATGCCTTTCGGAAAGGAGCCTCTGTTTATGCCTTACCGGATTCTGGAAAACATCAGCAGTCCCGACGGAGTCATGCATGAAGACTACTATCTGAGTGGAGGGGCTGTTGGTTCTGTCGTTGAGGTGCCGTTCACCCTCTCATACACTTCCGATGATGAGAATGTCCTCACCATCTCTTCAGAATTTGAGGGAATAAACCAGTGGTGGGTAGGGGGCTGGCAGTCCAATTCATACCGGGAGAGAATAAACCATGAGTTCATTGGAGAGTCCAACGGCACATACTGGGTGAAAGGTATTCTGACAACCAGTGAGGGTGTCTACTGATCGGTCCGGAGACCTTCTCTTTTTCCGCGTGCGGATGCTACATCGCCCAACAGACACCATCCCGCCGGAGTACGGGCCTGCAGCCCGAGGTGGTGGCTTCTCCCGCCTGTGGGATGTTTACCTTTTTTGACCGACATACGCCTTCCAAACGTTCATCATTCTGCCTGATGATATGAATTGTCCCGCTTGTGAACAGAACAAGTGGAATTGCGCTTAGTCAATTGAATCGGAATAGTTATCCCCTGATTCCGACAGACACTCAGAATACGGGAGACTGACATGGGCATAGCAGAATATTTCAGATTTGATCAATACGGCACCGATCTTCGCACCGAAATTTTGGCAGGGGCTGCGACGTTTATGACGATGGCATACATCATCGTCGTCAACCCTGCAATCCTCCAGGCCGCGGGCATGCCCTACGGGCCTGCGATGGTTGCAACCATTCTTTCAGCGGTGTTCGGGTCTGCACTCATGGGTCTCTACGCCAACCGCCCGTTCGCAGTGGCACCCTATATGGGAACAAACGCCTTCGTCGCCTATACCGTGGTGGGGGTGCTCGGCTACTCCTGGCAGACCGCATTGGGCGCCGTCTTTCTTTCCGGTGTCCTCCTCTTTCTTTTGACCATCACCGGGGGCCGCACCATCCTTGCCCATGCCGTGCCAAAGAACCTGAAATACAGCTTTGTTGTGGGTGTCGGGCTGTTCATCTGTTTCATCGGGCTTACCACATCGGGTATTGTGGTGGGAGGAGAGGGAGGCAGCCTCCTGCAGGCAGGAAACCTCACGTCCCCTGTTGTTCTTCTCGCTCTCGGCGGGTTCCTTTTGACGTGTCTTCTCATGGTACGTAAGGTGCGTGGTGCTGTTCTGATAGGAATTCTCGCTACTGCCGCAGCCGCATTTTTAACCGGTATTGCACCTCTGCCGGATGCCATCGTCTCACTCCCCCCGAATCCCGCCCCTGTTCTCCTGCAGCTTGACATCATCGGTGCCCTTTCATGGGGCATGGTCTCGGTGCTTTTGACGATGTTTACGATGGACCTCTTCTTTACGATGAGCGGGGCCCTTGGCATTGCAACGCAGGCAGGACTGACCGATGAAAACGGTGACCTGCCGGAGATAGAGAAGACCTTTGCATCAGATTCGCTTGCCACCATCGCCGGAGCCCTCTTCGGGACGACAACAGCAGGTGTATTCCTGGAATCCGGTGCGGGTACTGCTGCCGGAGGGCGCACCGGTCTGGTGGCGCTGACCGTGGCCGTCCTCTTCTCACTCGGACTCTTCTTCTCTCCGCTCTTTGCAGCCATTCCCGCTGCTGCGACCGGGCCCGCACTCATCATCGTCGGGATGCTCATGCTCAGCCCGCTTTCAAAGATTGACTATCACGACTACACCGAACTCATTCCCGCATTTGCAGTCATTGTGATGATGATCTTTACCGGGAATCTGGGTGTTGGTCTCTGTGCGGGATTTGTGCTCTTCCCGGTCTTCAAGGCTTTCACCGGACGGGTAAAAGAGGTGCATCCCGCAGGCTGGGCGCTGTTTATTCTCTGCCTGCTATTTTTTGTATTCTATCCCTACTGATTTTTTCAGGGATGTTCTCTTTTTTGGCCCTGGATAAATTCCTCCATCCGGTTAAGCAACAGTTAAATAACCCCCAAAATGGCCTGCACCCTGGAAAATCGTGTCCACACAGAAGCCCGGAGTGACCCTTTCTCAACTGGAGACAGCCTATACATCCTCCCAAAACACCTGCCAATAGCGACCGCTCAGTATTTCGTAATCAACCGTCATTTTAGCAAATAAAAGGCATTACAGCCGTATTTTTCCGGCAGTAAAAAAAAGCAAAAAATACGTTCATTCTACCCCCCGATTCCCCAATACAGGGGGTCAAAGAGGGTAACAAAGGGCGACAAAAAACAGGGGTGAGGTAGTAGAGAGCCCTTTTTTCGCATACAAACCGATACGTTCGTTCGGGGGGGGGAGCTGACCGGTAGCGATCATGACCACCGGGCCGAGAAGTGACCATGAAAATCCCCTGATTAATCTTCAGATCAGACTTTTTTTCTCAGTGCGGTCACAACACCATGGCACTTGCATGCGGTTCCGATCCATGCCGTATCTGCCTCACAGATATCTTCCATGGCTGCAAAGATATCCGAACATCGGATATACCCGAGGCCGGGGCCGCACTGTCGGCTTTGAATAATGACTGTAATGTGAGTATCTGCTCCTTCAGGAACTGCTCCGGAGAGATGGTTTCGGAGCAGTGACCAGAGGGGCAGATCACGCCGCTCACCGGTAACGGGGCATATCGGCGGTTCAGGGCAGTCGGGGTTGCAGAGCCGATCCGGGTTGAGCGAACAGTAGATGTCTGCGCCATTTCTGCCGACAACTAATCGTTCCGGGATGCGTTCGGAGATTTCATCGGCCCCTGCCGGTTCGGGTTCAAATTCGGCAAGTTCAGAGAGGATGCCTGCAGAGACATGCACCGGTACGGTTGGAAAGATTCTTTCCGGCCTGTGTGTTGCAACTATTTGTGCGGCTTCTGCAATCCCGCCCGGTATGAAACAGGCTTCCTGCTGCCGTTCTTCAGGATCAGATATCTGTTCCAACGTGGCAACAGGCAGTCCATAATTTTTTTGGACACTGCAGGACGGATCATTGTCGATTACGATGACCGGCCCGTCTGTTTTCCGTATTTTTGCCAGAGCACGTTCCCCGTAGGTGCCTCCGCCGATGATAATATCCAAAATCTGCCTCCCTTCTATACAGTCTGTTTCTTCTGAAATTCATTAAAACATCTGAAACGAATGCACCCGTTAACGGAAAACGGGAAAGATAAAAGAAAATAATCCTTCAGGACAATACCTGATCGAATGATTCCCGCCATTATTATCGCAGGCACCCACAGCGGATGCGGCAAGACCACCATATCAGGTGCAATAATGTCCGCTCTTGTGAAACGGGGGCTCAAAGTCCAGCCGTTCAAAGTGGGCCCTGATTTTATCGACCCCACCCATCACACCGCCATCTGCGGGAGAAGTTCGAGAAACCTTGACCCGTATATGATGAAAGAGAAAGGGGTCATTGACACATTCAGGCAGGCATCCGGTGGTGCGGATATTGCGGTGATTGAAGGTGTCATGGGTCTTTTTGACGGACTTGAAGGAGAGGATACCGGCAGCACCGCCCATGTCTCAAAGATACTCGGCTGCCCGGTCATTCTTGTCGTTGATGCAAAAGGCGCCTCACGCAGTGTCAATGCCATGGTGAAGGGATTTGCCACATTTGATCCGAATGTGAAGATTGGCGGAGTCATCTTCAACAGGGTCGGAAGCAAAAGACATGCAGAGATGATCCGGCAGTCTCTCATGGCACCGGCATTCGGGTATATCCCCTGGGAAAAGAACAAAAGCATCGAAAGCAGACATCTTGGGCTCCGGATGGCACATGAAACCAGTGCGATTGACGAGTTCAGGGATATCCTGGAGGAGAACTGTGATATCGATGCAATCATAGACCTGGCAGAGAGCAGTTTTAATGAAAGATACTGTGAAACCGAAGGGACAAGTCAGGCACATCCGGTCAGAATAGGGGTTGCGTATGATCAGGCATTCAACTTCTATTACGCCGATAATTTTGACATATTACGAAGACATGGTGCCGAACTGGTCTTCTTCAGCCCCCTCACGGACAGCCTGCCTGATGTTGATGCCCTGTACTTCGGCGGCGGATATCCCGAACTCTTCTGCGCTGAACTGGAACGTTCACCCTGCAGGGCTGATGTAAAAAAGGCTGCAGACTCAGGCATGCCCATATATGCAGAATGCGGAGGTCTGACCTATCTTTCCGAGAGTATCGAGATGGACGGAAACAAAACAAAGATGTGCGGGGTCATACCGGCCGAGACCGTTAAGATGGACCGGTTTCAGGCACTGGGATATGTGGACGCAGAGTCTACGGCTGCAGACTGTCTTCTTCCACGGGGAACGGTCTACCGCGGGCATGAATTCCATTATACAAAACTGCACGTCGCTTCAGATGTCAGATTTGCCCTTGAATTAAAGCGGGGCCGGGGTATAGAAGACGGCAAAGACGGAATTTACATTCAGAATGTCCTCGCGGGATACACCCATGCATATTTCACCGAAAAATTAGCGTTGGGACTGGTACACAAAATACGCTCGCTGAAATAACGATCATCAGATCAGGTTCACAAACAGGGATGTGGAAAAGGGACTCTTGTTTCAAACCTGAACCATACCTGATTTCAAAATGTATGTTTCATTCTCTGCGACTGATTTTTTTGAATTCAAAAAAGCTCTTTTCCTAAATTTCTTTTGCGTGAACTGAGCCAAATTCTGTTTTTGTCTCCCGTCTATCCGAAACGCAGACCATCAAACTTCATGAAAATACTACAGAGTTTTTCTGTCAGGTGAATGACATCTTCAAAAAAAGAGGTTGGGCAGCGGTACACCGTGCCCAATGTTTCTGACTCCCTGACACATTTCAGGTGAGGCAGGATTGTGATATTGGTATTATGTCTTCTTCCACCGGATACCCACGAAGACGGCACTGATAATAATGACCACAATGAGAATCGGGACAATGGGAGTGCTGGTAGTGCCTGTCTCGCCATTCTCATGGGTGACTTTCTCCATCACCTGGCCGGAGACGCCAACATCAGGTGGTGCAACCTGCGGAGCGGCGGGCTCCTGTAGGTTTTCACCATAGCCACCTGTGACCGTCGTGTTGGCAACGGAATCTGCGCCGGTCTGTGCGTTATCCTGCTGCAGCGCTGTATCTCCCGCTGCTACTTCTGTCGCTTTTTCTTTCAGAACTTCAGCTGACGGGTCATCAGAATCCCCGGAGTCATCCGTCTGCATCCCGTCAATTACACCCTGAATATAGTCGGAGAGGGCGATGTTGCCGCATGTGTGGTGACAACAGGTCACACCGTTTGTCTGGACAGACTGCTGGAATTCACTTGCAAGTGTCTCCAGTGCCTCACGGTTTGCATCCCAGTAACCCTTTCGTGCGGTCTCCATCATCCGTCCGACCATGGACTGATAGGCATAGGGATTTTCGGCGAAGAACTCTTTGAGGCCGAGATTGTGCTCGTCTTCAATATAGACGTCATAGACCCTGTCCCAGATATCGCTCGTGATGATCTCAGGGTTTGTCACCGTCCATCCCCAGAGGTTCTCCAGGAATTTCTTGTCCATGTAGCGTGCCCCTGCATAGCCGTGTTCCATCATCCCTTCAATCCACTTTGGATTGAAGTAGCGTGCCTCCAGTTCTTTCAGGATATACTCTTTGAGGGTGACGGTCTGCGGCACACCAACGGTGCGGAGATCGGTGATGAACATATCCGGTTCTGTGCCTGATATTGATTTGATCACCATAGAGAGGGCGCCGAAATACTGGAAACAGTCATCGTTGTCAACCAGCCCGTAGAGATTCGAACTCCTGCTGTGAACTGCGACATCCACCTCCCCAAGGTTGTCCCGGAAGAGATCTCTGTTCGGTTCGCCCCACTCTTCACCATTGTAGACATATCCCAGTTTGCTGAGATAGAGATCAACGAGTTTTTGTTCATCGTCCCATGTGTCACTGGAATCAATCGCACCGGAAAGGCCGGTGCCGTAGGAACCTGGTGCTGCAGAGAATATTCTGGACATGGAGAGGCGCCGGGCGGTCTCTTCATCACATCCTCTGCTTATAAGGGCTGCATACAACGCATCGCTGTTCTCTTTTACATAGTTTGGATAGCTGTCCCCTTCGGCCTGTGCGGCAAGGCGGACAGCATCGTCGAGCATTTCAATTTTGTCTGAGAAGGTATCCCTGTACAACCCTGATGCGATGAAGACCACATCAATTCTGGGTCGTCCGAGTTCATCTGACGGGATGAGTGCCACGCCCTTGATTTTTCCCTTTTTCCAGACGGGTTTAATTCCAAGCAGAGAGAGTGCCTCGGACTCGGCGATACCCTCATGGCGCATCGATTCGCATGCCCAGAGGACGAATGCGGCTTTGTCAGGATAGGCGCCGCCGTGTGCTGCCTGGTACTGCTCCAGCATGCTGTCGGCCATCTGTGAACCAACGTTCCATGCCTCCTCTGTGGGCATCAATCGTGAATCAAAGGAGTGGAAGTTGTTGCCGGTGGGCAGGCTCTCAGGGCTTCTGACCGGATCGCCGCCCGTTTTTGGCGGGGTATAGCCGCCGTCGAGTGCATTGATGATCGCGGGAATTTCAACGGAGCACGCTTCGATATCCCCGGCGTAGCTGACTGCAGTGTTCAGTCCTGCTGTCACGGCAGCTGAGGAATCTCCGAGAACGGTGTTCTGTGCCGTTGCAGGAGCAGTTCCGTTGATAATTATAGTCCCACACCATACTTTTATTAATAACCCCGTCGAACATTGGCTATGCCCAGGCCAGTGCAGATCCTTATTGAAAGGCACCTAACATCTGAAGACATCAGTCTTCGAATAAAATCCCTAGAAAAAGATACGAAGGTATTGAAAAGATTATATTTCATAAAATATCGATATGAGGGCTATAGTGTCGAAAAAGCAGCCCAATTAGTGTGTGTTTCACATAATACAGCTTATATCTGGCAAAGAAGGTGGAATGAATTTGGCTACGAGGGTTTAATTCCAAAATATGCCGGTGGAAAACCCTCGAAACTTTCAGATAACCTAAGTTTGCCAGTTTGAGTTCATTCGCCTGAGCAAACTATCCGCTACAGCGATCAAAAATTTTCATTTTTTGTCCGGATAATCTATTTGACAGTTAGTGAATTTCACTCACTCAAATCATGAAATCCCCCAATTATGGCTTAAAATCATCGTGTTTATGGCATCAAAATTCGAGTAGATGTATGTTTTCGTCTTTCGTTTCCACGAATCAACGGTAACTGTCAAATCCGATAAGGATTTTTTGATGA
>NZ_JAAAWJ010000058.1 GCF_009914725.1 Methanogenium sp. MK-MG | reverse complement strand
ATCTTAACAGATGAGTGAATGTATTAAGAACCGGTATGAGTTTGTATTGTTGTATGACGTAGAGAACGGGAACCCGAATGGCGACCCTGACATGGGCAATATGCCCCGTATTGATCCCCAGACCGGATGCGGTATCGTAACGGATGTGTGCCTGAAGCGAAAGATACGGGATTACGTTGATCTGGTAAAAGAGGGTGAGCCGGGATATGAAATCTATGTGAAATCCGGGGCTGTACTCAATGACCAGCACGCAAAAGCCTATGCACATCTGGGGATGAAACCTGACAAAAAGAAGCCGAAAGACGATGAACTGACGAAGTTCATGTGCAAGAATTTCTTTGATATCCGCACCTTTGGTGCGGTGATGACGACCGAGGTGAACTGTGGTCAGGTAAGAGGCCCGGTGCAGATCAATTTTAGCCGCAGTATTGACCGGATTTACCAGCAGGAGATTACGGTCACCCGGCTTGCCGTGACGAAACCGGCCGATGCTGAGAAGGGCCAGACGATGGGGAAAAAGCAGATTGTGCCGTATGGACTCTATCGTGCAGAGGGCTACATATCAGCGAACCTGGCAAAGAAGACCACCGGGTTTAGTGAAGACGATCTTGAACTGTTCTGGGACAGTCTGGTAAATATGTTTGAGCATGACCACTCAGCAGCACGGGGAAAGATGTCTGCCCGAAAACTGATCGTATTCAAACATGATACTGAACTCGGCTGCTGTCAGTCCCATATCCTGTTCGATAAAGTCAGTGTGGAACGGATTTCCGGTGACCGGCCACCGCGTGCATTTACCGATTATACAGTTACCCTGTCCACAGACATTCCGGATGGTGTCTCTCTGATTGAAAAATTATGAGAGATATACGATATGCGGATGATGAGCTCTTGTCGTTATCCGGCATACAGCATTTTTGTTTTTGCAAACGGCAGTGGGCACTCATTCATGTCGAACAGCAATGGGCGGATAATCTGAGGACGACCGAGGGGCACTTCCTCCACGAACGGGTAGATGACCCGTTTTTTACCGAAAACAGAGGGGATGTCCGGATATCACGGGCATGCCCCCTTGTTTCGTACACGCTGGGTCTGTATGGTATCGCTGATGTGATTGAATATACCCGCTCTAAAGAAGGTGTTTCCATTCCTGATTGTGAGGGGCGGTGGACAATGATGCCTGTCGAGTATAAGAGGGGAAAACCGAAGATCGATGAGCGTGATGAGGTGCAGTTGTGTGCACAGGTTATCTGCCTGGAAGAGATGTTCGGTGTTGAAATTACAAGCGCTGATTTTTATTACTACGAGATCCGCAGACGCATTCACACCGACATGACGGAAGAACTGAGGCAGCTGGTGTATGCTCTTGCAGAGGAGATGCACCATCTGTTCCGTGAAGAAATAACCCCTCCGGCCCAAAAGAACCGTAAGTGTAGTCTTTGTTCTCTTTTTGATGTCTGTATGCCGAGACTGACGAAGAAGAATCGATCTGTTGAGACCTATATCAAAAACCATGTCCGGGATGCATGTACGGATACGAACGGGGAGCTTTGAGCATGAGAAAACTTCTGAATACGTTATATGTGACGAATCCTGATTCGTATCTGGTCAAGGACGGGGACAATGTCGTTGTGAGAGTTGACAACACGGAGAGGTTCCGAATTCCGGTGTATAATCTGGAAGGGATTGTCTGTTTTGGATACATGGGGGCAAGCCCCAAATTAATGAGATTATGCTCGGATAACAACATTGCGCTCTCATTTTTAAGCCCACAGGGGCAGTTTCAGGCACGCGTCAGCGGAAGGGTGCGGGGAAATGTCCTTCTCAGACGAACACAATACCGGATGGCAGACAGTGCCTCTGATTCGCTGGAGGTTGCAAAATCTTTTATCATCGGAAAGACGGTGAATTGCAGAACGGTGCTGGGGAGAGGCATCCGGGATCACGGTGACACGGTAGACAACATGAAAGTAACCACAGCCGACAGACTGCTCATTGAACACATGCTGAAGATTGAGGATTGCACGACGGCAGATAGTCTCCGGGGCATCGAGGGGAACTGCGCACGATTTTATTTTTCTGCTCTTGATGAGCTGATTCTGAAGCAAAAAGACGATTTTTATCTCAGGGAACGGAACCGGAGACCTCCCCGTGACAATATGAATGCGATGCTCTCTTTTCTGTATACCCTTCTTGCGCATGATGTTGAATCAGCACTGGAAACGGTCGGGCTGGATCCGTATGTGGGATTTTTCCATACGGACAGACCGGGCCGAGCCAGTCTTGCGCTTGATATGATGGAAGAACTCCGTCCGTTTATGGCCGATCGTCTTGCACTGAATTTAATCAACCTGAACCAGGTGAAGGCAAAAGATTTTCTCAAAAAGGAGAATGGCGGTGTACTCATGACAGATGACGGGAGAAAAGAGATCCTCGGTGCATGGCAAAAAAGAAAACAGGACGAAGTTACTCACCCCTATCTCGGAGAGAAGATATCTGTCGGACTGATACCATATGTTCAGGCAATGCTTATGGCCCGCCATCTGCGGGGAGATATTGATGGGTATCCGCCCTTTTTTATGAATTGAGGTATTTCTATGATGGTTTTGGTTACGTACGATGTGAGCACGGAGTCTGATGGCGGAAAGAAACGACTCAGAAAGGTTGCAAAAGAGTGTGTCAATTATGGCCAGAGAGTGCAGAATTCTGTTTTTGAATGCCTGCTTGACCCTGCCCAGTTTGCAAAGCTTAAACACTCTTTGTGCGGGATTATTGATGAGGAAAAGGATAGTCTCAGATTTTATTATCTGGGAAAGAACTGGAAAAACAGGGTCGAACACTTTGGTACCAAGGGTGGGTATGATCCGGAAGGGCTATTAATTGCATGACGACTGCGAACCGGAAGCGCCCAGAGAATCCCCGGCGGCTTCGCAGGAAAATTATTTTTTTGCATATAACCTTTTTGATGATTTTCCGGGTGATACGGGACCGGATTGTTATTTTAGATCCTGACGTAGCCCGCAATTAAATATTGCCCAAGATATAATTTAAAATAATTATTTTCAGGATTAGAATTTTTTTCCAGGGTGTCGATATATGTCGCAGTTTGCAATTGCCAACCCGATATCTAAAAACCAATGCGTAATTTAATATTCAAAAAAGTATAGAATAAATTTGCAGTCACACCCTTCGCGGGTGTGTGGATTGAAATCCTTCGCCATGCACGATGCCGTCACGCATAAACTGTCACACCCTTCGCGGGTGTGTGGATTGAAATCTAAGCAGACTGATTAGATCAGGCCACTCCTTCCCGGTCACACCCTTCGCGGGTGTGTGGATTGAAATCAGTACATCAAGAAGACCTTGGAATCGGGCCCGGGTCACACCCTTCGCGGGTGTGTGGATTGAAATTCGTCCTGATCGGTCATCAATGAGATCAAAACCGTCACACCCTTCGCGGGTGTGTGGATTGAAATAGGCAGATGTAATGCCTTTTGGATATCGGTTGCTATGTCACACCCTTCGCGGGTGTGTGGATTGAAATATTTTAGTTACACGGTGTTATTCAATAATGCTACGTCACACCCTTCGCGGGTGTGTGGATTGAAATCACTGGCAGCTAAGGGTGGTGTGACAGAGGAGCATGTCACACCCTTCGCGGGTGTGTGGATTGAAATGTGTGGTGTCGTGCCGTCCGTGTTCTGCCCTCCGGTGGTCACACCCTTCGCGGGTGTGTGGATTGAAATTCATCAGGCGGTTGCACTGCGGACAAAAGTGAGCGTCACACCCTTCGCGGGTGTGTGGATTGAAATCATTACCTCGTGTTGAGTGCGTCCCGATAGCGGGCGTCACACCCTTCGCGGGTGTGTGGATTGAAATCATTACCTCGTGTTGAGTGCGTCCCGATAGCGGGCGTCACACCCTTCGCGGGTGTGTGGATTGAAATCTCGACGCCGTAGGACAGGAGGGCATACCATGTGTCACACCCTTCGCGGGTGTGTGGATTGAAATTTTTCGGCATCAAGCGCCGCCCGTGACAGGTAATAGTCACACCCTTCGCGGGTGTGTGGATTGAAATCCATGGGGCACCCCACTGTTTGATATCGGTCTCGCGTCACACCCTTCGCGGGTGTGTGGATTGAAATTCAAACCGCATGGAATCGCTACATGTTGCTGCTGACGTCACACCCTTCGCGGGTGTGTGGATTGAAATCGGGGAGAGCGTGCCCCGGCCCGGCCCATCCGCGGTCACACCCTTCGCGGGTGTGTGGATTGAAATCTGGACGCCGGTGTCCTGGCGTCTGTCAACAACGTCACACCCTTCGCGGGTGTGTGGATTGAAATAGAAACGATCTTGAAGAGGAGGAGGAGGAAGAGGTCACACCCTTCGCGGGTGTGTGGATTGAAATCTGGACGCCGGTGTCCTGGCGTCTGTCAACAACCGTCACACCCTTCGCGGGTGTGTGGATTGAAATATCCCATGCGGGGTATGCAGAGGGTTTAGAGGTTAGTCACACCCTTCGCGGGTGTGTGGATTGAAATTTCAACCACAGCGCCTGTAAGTGCCTCGGGTGTGGTCACACCCTTCGCGGGTGTGTGGATTGAAATACCTAACCTCCTGCTCTTCTGCCTACCGGTCACCGTCACACCCTTCGCGGGTGTGTGGATTGAAATATTAATAAGCTTGTACTGCCATCTTTCGACCAATGTCACACCCTTCGCGGGTGTGTGGATTGAAATTATACCTGCGACAGCGAACCCGTCCGGCGCCGTGTCACACCCTTCGCGGGTGTGTGGATTGAAATGTCCACGACGGTGATTTCAGGCGGGCCCGGAAAGTCACACCCTTCGCGGGTGTGTGGATTGAAATCTTACATGCAGCTTCAAACTCACTGCCATACACGTCACACCCTTCGCGGGTGTGTGGATTGAAATCAAGATCACAGATAGAAGCAGCCGCAAAGATCGGTCACACCCTTCGCGGGTGTGTGGATTGAAATTGATACCGTTTTGCCATACCCTCAATCAGTGATGTCACACCCTTCGCGGGTGTGTGGATTGAAATCCTGCAGAGGTCTGTCCTAAATTGGCTATATACAAGTCACACCCTTCGCGGGTGTGTGGATTGAAATTCTACAGAACCGGAGAAAACTAAAATAGCCTTAAGTCACACCCTTCGCGGGTGTGTGGATTGAAATATCCCCACTCTGCCAAAGTCTCAGGATGTTTTGGTCACACCCTTCGCGGGTGTGTGGATTGAAATAACCCGTTTGCACTCAACGCCATACGGAAAAAGTGTCACACCCTTCGCGGGTGTGTGGATTGAAATATATTGATCTCAGTCTGCACAGAGTAATAATCAAGTCACACCCTTCGCGGGTGTGTGGATTGAAATATTGTAGGACATTTGTAATATGTGGTATGACATGTCACACCCTTCGCGGGTGTGTGGATTGAAATCATTGAATCGCTGAATAACTCCGTTATCCTGTTTCGTCACACCCTTCGCGGGTGTGTGGATTGAAATTCGGTTTCGGCGGCGTTTTCCATCGCTTCAAGTTTCGTCACACCCTTCGCGGGTGTGTGGATTGAAATTGCTACTATACTAGGCGACCTATCATATAGTCGCGGTCACACCCTTCGCGGGTGTGTGGATTGAAATTTTGCCTTTATCAAGTAAAATAACTTGTTGGAGGGTCACACCCTTCGCGGGTGTGTGGATTGAAATCCCCTTTAACCATCCCTCAACGTCCGACTTTGACGTCACACCCTTCGCGGGTGTGTGGATTGAAATTCTCCCGGTCGCCGTCTGTTTTGCCCACGCCAGGTCACACCCTTCGCGGGTGTGTGGATTGAAATGCCCAGTCGGCGGCAGATGTGTTCCATGCGCCAGTGTCACACCCTTCGCGGGTGTGTGGATTGAAATATCAATATCTACCGCACCAGTGATGATGCCACCGTCACACCCTTCGCGGGTGTGTGGATTGAAATAAGCGGATGATAACGAAGTATTGCGAACAGTGTGAGTCACACCCTTCGCGGGTGTGTGGATTGAAATACCCTTGTAGGATGGTCTGAAAGTGTAGATACGGCGTCACACCCTTCGCGGGTGTGTGGATTGAAATCGCGATGACACCGGGTCTCATAGCGCTGCCCGGTCACACCCTTCGCGGGTGTGTGGATTGAAATTTTCGGCGTTGTTTATACGTTCTTTTATTTCGTCTATGTCACACCCTTCGCGGGTGTGTGGATTGAAATTGCACCGTTGCTCCACTTGCAGTCAAACGAGTTGGTCACACCCTTCGCGGGTGTGTGGATTGAAATTCGGGTGCAGTGTCCTCGTCAAGGATCCAGAGATGTCACACCCTTCGCGGGTGTGTGGATTGAAATTTGCCGGTGAACCCAGTGCCGGATGTCGCTGCAACCGTCACACCCTTCGCGGGTGTGTGGATTGAAATATCGTGGTATCATATCCGATGACGATCTTAGGCGTCACACCCTTCGCGGGTGTGTGGATTGAAATAAGCCTTTTGGAAGTTTAGCGCGGATAATAGAATGTCACACCCTTCGCGGGTGTGTGGATTGAAATACGGTCACTCATCCCCATATCATAATCACCACCGTCACACCCTTCGCGGGTGTGTGGATTGAAATAAAGCTGCCCGCATTATAGGTTTCACTCCAGATTGTCACACCCTTCGCGGGTGTGTGGATTGAAATTGAGTCCGTTCTAACGCATCAATGGTCCGCTTAGTGTCACACCCTTCGCGGGTGTGTGGATTGAAATCCTGCCACCGGGTCGATTATCAGAACCGTTTCTGTCACACCCTTCGCGGGTGTGTGGATTGAAATTTGGGAAAGCCTTCGGTGATTTAAAAACACAGTTGTCACACCCTTCGCGGGTGTGTGGATTGAAATAGCGGAAGGCATGCTGCAGCAATTTTGACATTTGCGTCACACCCTTCGCGGGTGTGTGGATTGAAATAATCTCACAGTCATGCGGGTTGTGCTCCGCGAGGTCACACCCTTCGCGGGTGTGTGGATTGAAATACGCCCACATCAGCACCTCCAGTCCCGGATTTCGTCACACCCTTCGCGGGTGTGTGGATTGAAATGATTCCTTTGGTTACTACGCTACCCGCGAGGGAAGGGGTCACACCCTTCGCGGGTGTGTGGATTGAAATGCCTTAAGCGCGGCGTTCTCGTCGGTGATGTTCTGTCACACCCTTCGCGGGTGTGTGGATTGAAATATTGTGACCGGGTAGGAGACCGCAGTAATCGCCGCGTCACACCCTTCGCGGGTGTGTGGATTGAAATACGGTCACTCATCCCCATATCATAATCACCACCACGTCACACCCTTCGCGGGTGTGTGGATTGAAATTTTGCTCCTGATATACTTATGCTGCGCGCCCTTGTCACACCCTTCGCGGGTGTGTGGATTGAAATCAAACGCGGGCACGGCGGGAGCCGGCGCTTTATAGTCACACCCTTCGCGGGTGTGTGGATTGAAATAATACCAAACGGGAATTTGGACCGGGCCAACGAGTCACACCCTTCGCGGGTGTGTGGATTGAAATTCCACTTTACGCACCACAAGCGCATTGACTGGAGTCACACCCTTCGCGGGTGTGTGGATTGAAATGCGGTGAGTGTATCTGACACGCCAGATACTCTGGTCACACCCTTCGCGGGTGTGTGGATTGAAATCCCTTCCGTGCCAGTTTTACGAATGCACTACAGGTCACACCCTTCGCGGGTGTGTGGATTGAAATCGGGAAAACGCCATCAAACTTGTCAAGGGCATTTGTCACACCCTTCGCGGGTGTGTGGATTGAAATTCGTCTGTGTACTCGTTCGTTCCGCTTGCCACCCCGTCACACCCTTCGCGGGTGTGTGGATTGAAATCAAAGCACCTGCAGCCAGGAAATCTTGGTGGCTGGTCACACCCTTCGCGGGTGTGTGGATTGAAATGTGGTGCAGGTGTCTCAACGACTACGCTTCAGGTCGTCACACCCTTCGCGGGTGTGTGGATTGAAATACACAGACAAAACCTGATGCATACGCAAAGTATGTCACACCCTTCGCGGGTGTGTGGATTGAAATGGCTCCCCCCGCTATCAAAGAAGTCATCGCAGGGCGTCACACCCTTCGCGGGTGTGTGGATTGAAATCCAGCTCCATGGCTTGTTCGCGCATGGCGTCGAAGTCACACCCTTCGCGGGTGTGTGGATTGAAATACATCGTTAGAATATGCCTGAATTGCAAGTTTCGTCACACCCTTCGCGGGTGTGTGGATTGAAATAGGAGACAGTTACAAACCGTTACTTTACAAGCGCGGTCACACCCTTCGCGGGTGTGTGGATTGAAATCCATATGGCAGGTTTGACCCAACAACACCCGTGTTGTCACACCCTTCGCGGGTGTGTGGATTGAAATTTTGGACCGATTGAACCCGCCGCGATTGAACCACGTCACACCCTTCGCGGGTGTGTGGATTGAAATAGCCAGGGCAAAGAAAAGATAGTGGTCAATGGAGGTCACACCCTTCGCGGGTGTGTGGATTGAAATTTTGCCAGGTATCGCAGAGTAGAGATCAAAAATGTCACACCCTTCGCGGGTGTGTGGATTGAAATCGGAACCATACACTATTGCGGAAATCATCTGCCCGGTCACACCCTTCGCGGGTGTGTGGATTGAAATCGATCAGGTGATCGCCCAGTCGTGGCAGAGATACGTCACACCCTTCGCGGGTGTGTGGATTGAAATTACCTTGATGGCTCGGTTCGGGTCATTCGGCGAGACGTCACACCCTTCGCGGGTGTGTGGATTGAAATGAGTAGATACCAAACAGGATTTGAAGGATATGAAGGTCACACCCTTCGCGGGTGTGTGGATTGAAATTGGTCAGAAGGCAACCACAGATGCAGACAAAACTTGTCACACCCTTCGCGGGTGTGTGGATTGAAATGGGAAAACTCCTGCCGTTGGAAACCATGATACCCGTCACACCCTTCGCGGGTGTGTGGATTGAAATCAGCAACAAAATATGTTTCTATCCTCTCTGTTCCTCATCGATTGTGCGTTTCTCCCTCCCGAAACGGAGAATTGCAATTCATTCATTCATTCATTTTTGGAATGAAAGCACCAATACGCCAGTTAACGCTCAAATTGCGTATAAATCGAGCGCAAACCTCCTCCCAAACAACCTTGCATCCCCCAAAAAACCCATCCCCACAGAAGCCCGGAGCGGCCCCATCACACCCGGAGACACCCCATACATCCTCTCAAAAACGCGGACAACCACGCCCCCGTAATACTCTGCAATAATCAGACAACAGCTAAAATAACGCACAGAACAGCCGTATTTTGAGGGCATCCGGGAATGGACAAAACGGCGTCCGTTTCTGCCGTATTTTTCCGAAATAACGGGGATTGGTGGCCAGAGAGAACCATCTTTTTGCATAAACACACCCGCAGCACCCGTAGCGTAAAGACGAATATCCACTGACCGGAACATACACTGACCGGAACACCCCCATCCCCCAAAATCCCATAAATACCTCGGTTTGCTCCATCATCCAAATATTTCATAAAAGATTCACCATTTCCGAAAAAAGTCCGGCTCAGCTTAATTGCGACCAAACAATGAATTTTCATAGGGAGATATGCATATATCTACTGAATTCCCGGACGAACCTACCTGCGTTGAAAGAAAAAACCATGGAGATAAACACCAGGCACCCCTGGAGAGATATCATCCTGGCGCATTCTGTGTCGGACATCGGAGTTCTGTCCGAACCCATTGACCACCCTTCGCACCCTGCCGGAAAAGAGCGCATAATATACCGGTAACAAAAGCATATCACCCGTGAAAACAGCAAAAAATGTGAAATCTGACAATACCGGAATTGCCCCGGAGCACCCTGCCTCACGGCACCGACAAAACTCCCCAGGCATCCCGGCATCCTGAAATAACGAAAAATATTCATCCCTTTTTGAGGAAATTATTGTGACAAAAAATGATAATAAAGGAATTTCATGGCTCCTTGACATCGCAGGCAACTATTGCATACTGATAATACTGGCATGCATTTTGTCTGGAATCAGCGCCATTCTCTCACTTATTCCGTATATCTGTATCTGGTTCGTGGTCAGGGACATATTCCATGCCTGGCCGGACCTCTCAACCGCGACAGGCGTGACCTGGTACGGCTGGCTTGCGGTCGGTTTTGCCGTCCTCAGTATTCTGTTCTATTTCGGAGCTCTGATATGCTCCCACCTGGCAGCATTCCGCGTCGAAAAGAACATACGAAAGGAGGCAATGCACAAGATCGTCACCCTGCCACTGGGCTTCTTTGACCAGAACACCAGCGGTCGCATGAGAAAAATCATCGACGACAATGCCGCAGTCACCCACACCTTTATGGCGCATCTCCTGCCTGACCTGGCCGGTGCTGTGGTAATGCCTGTTGCCACACTGATCCTGCTCTTTGTTTTTGACTGGAGACTGGGACTCGTGAGTCTTATCCCGCTGGCCCTGAGCGTATATTATCTAAAACAGATGATAGGAGGGGATCAGGCAGGCTCAATCCAAAAATACATGGACGCACTGGAAGAGATGAACACCGAGGCCGTTGAATACGTACGCGGCATCCCTGTAGTGAAAGTCTTTCAGCAGACCGTCTACTCATTCAAGGATTTCCACCAGTCAATTCAGAAGTATAGAGACTGGGCACTGGACTACGCCCTTCGTTGCCGCCTGCCAATGACAAATTACAAGGTAGTCCTCAACGGAACATTTTTCCTGTTGATCCCTGTCGGATTGCTGCTCATCGCACACGCACCCGACTATAAGGGCTTCCTCCTGAACCTGATCTTCTACATCCTCTTCACCCCGGTATGTGCGGTGATGATGAGCAAGATCATGCGTCTCGGAGAAGGGTATTTTGTAGCAACCGAAGCGGTAAGCCGTGTCACCGAACTATTAAACGAAGAACCCCTCCCCCAACCGGCACACCCCGAAGAGCCAGAGGACCGTTCCATTGCAATTAAAAATGTCTCTTTTACCTATCCGGGAAGTGGGGAGAAAGCACTGAATACCGTCAGTCTTGTAATACCCGAAGGAAAGACCTGCGCACTGGTCGGGCCGTCCGACGGAGGAAAGACAACCATCGCAAGTCTGATCCCACGCTTCTGGGATGTGCAGGAAGGTGCCGTTGAAGTGGGCGGCGTGGATGTACGTCACATCACCTCAGACCACCTGATGGAACAGATTGCGTTTGTGTTCCAGAATGCTCACCTGTTTAAGGCAAGCATCCTGGAGAATATCCGGTTTGCCAGACCGGGTGCCAACCGTGAGGAAGTCATGAAGGCAGTAGAACTGGCCCGGTGTACCGACATCATTGAAAAATTCTCCCAGGGTCTGGACACGATCATCGGAACAGATGGTGTCTACCTCTCAGGCGGCGAACAACAGCGTATCGCACTGGCACGTGCAATCCTAAAGGACGCTCCGATCATCATCTTAGATGAGGCAACCGCATTTGCCGATCCTGAAAACGAGTATCAGATTCAGCGTGCATTTGAAAAATTAACCGCAAACAAGACCGTGCTGATGATCGCTCACAGACTCTCATCTGTACGCAATGCGGACTGCATCATGGTCATCCGGGACGGCGAAGTGAAAGAGCAGGGAACCCACACCCGGCTTCTTGCAGAAAACGGATTGTATGCAGAGATGTGGCAGGAATACCAGCGTTCGGTACAATGGAAAGTGGGGAATGAGGAGGGTCATCATGCTTAATTATCTCCAGAACCGTTTTGCTCTCAGTGAGCAGGGAGCAAAGGACTTCATCAAAGGGAGCCTGTATTGCACACTTGCGGATATCAGTCTAATGGTGCCTCTCGGTCTCGTGTTCATCCTGCTGGATGCCCTCCTAAAACCGATGCTTGGTGTGCAGACCGATCAGACCCCCGATATTCTCCTGTACACAGTGGCAGGTCTGCTCATTCTGGGTATCATGTTCATCTGTCACTGGGTCCAGTACGGCAGTGTATTTGTCAGTACATATCGTGAAAGTGCGGCACGCCGCATTTCTCTGGCAGAAAAGATGCGGCATCTGCCCCTATCCTACTTTGGAAAGAAGGATCTCTCGGATCTGACAAATACCATCATGGGCGACTGTGCCACCCTGGAGACTACCTTTTCCCATACCATGCCGCAGTTTGTCGGTGCATGCATCTCTACCGTTCTGGTTGGTATTGGAATGCTGGTCTTTGACTGGCAGATGGGACTGGCCCTGCTCTGGGTGATTCCTGTTGCTATGGTCATTATTATCGGCTCAAAGCGGATACAGGAAAAAGGGGCACAGAAGCATTACGACGCGAATCGAGCCTGTGCAGAT
>NZ_JAAAWJ010000057.1 GCF_009914725.1 Methanogenium sp. MK-MG | reverse complement strand
TCACCGGGCAAATAATCGCCGGAGTTTCAGCACGGGGACCGAATGGAGAGGGATATCTCCTCATAGAGAATGGAATTCCTGCAATTGCCCAATACAATGAAAATGGAACAGAGCTGAAAGGAAATGATGCAATAATTTTCTTTAGAGAACAGCCGTTTTTAGAATATACTGTCACCTCCTACAATGAATCAGAACTGAGGAAGGTGATTACCTATTCAATCCGGGAAAACTGGCTTGTCGATCATAAGTCCCTTCCGGCTGAAGATGAGACAACACTTTCCAACGAAGAGAAACTTGACAGGATTCTTCGGCAGCCCGGAGTGATTGCAGTTTCATCATTTTTTGAAGGATTTCCCATTAATTCGCGGGGAGACGGTGATTTTGAACATGCTGCAGCCATCGCTGAAGATTTCCTTCGTGCAGGTGCCAAAATATCAGATGATCTTGGAATTGGCCTCCTTGAGCAGATAATTCTTGAAACACCACAGGGTAAATGCATACTTGCACCGTTTGAGGATCTCTATCTGGTTGTACTAACCTCAACAGACGCAAATCTTGGCCTCATCCGTCTTGCAATAAAAGGGGTACAAAAACTGTGATATAACCATGGTAAGGGGAATGGCGAGATAAGATGAATATTGAAAACGACATAAGAAATGTGGTCGAACATGCTCAGTATGCCGGCGAGTATGAATCTGAAGACCTTATAAACAAAATGAAAGCATCCGGTCGATCCGGACTTGCAGTCTCTATTGGGGGGAAAGATCAGTGTTTATTAATTTTTGTCGATGGAACCGTTGAAGGTGCGGCCCTTATGGGGAAGGAAGGGAACCTCTATGGTGACAAAGCAATTTATCTGCACGACAACAATTTAAAATTTAAAATATATCTGACTGAGAAATCGATCACAGAATCAGTGGCTGCTGGGTGCAGGATATACGACAAGGGGCATATACAAAGCTGCCACCTGGAAGAAATTCCCAAGATCGGTGAACAAAAAAAAGGGAGGGGTGTAATCAGACTCCATATCATCTCAGGAGATGAACCGCTTGCCGGGGCAAGAGTCTCCATGAGAAAGGGCAGGCAGCTTCTTCTGAGCGAAATCACCGGACCAGATGGGATTGTGGCATTTAAACTGGTCAATGGTATCTATGACTGTATCATTGTGGACAGATCGGGGACTGTTTACAAGTACAGGATTGAGTTTAATGATGAACTGATTGATACCGTAATTGAGATTTGAGGATTAAAAGATGAAAGATATGAAATCGTTTTTTGGGGGATTGCGTCGTGGAAATAAGAAAAAAGAGACCAGTGATGCTGTTTCTCCGGAAGAAAAAACAGAGCAGGATTTCCCTGCCGGAAATGAAAAAATCCCGATATTGGCTGATGGAACTGATATTTCTGAAACAGAAAATACCTCAGACAAACCGGATGAAATCAGTGTCTCGGATTATACCCGGCCAAATGAAACTCTTGGTGATCTGCTGACTGATATCCGGAAAATGGATAAAATAACTGAAATTGGGGATGAAAATTCAGCAACGGCTATATCACAGGCAGGTAATCCAGTATCCGGTAGCACTGGGTCAGAAGGAATGAAACCTACTCTCAGGGACATCATTACAGGGATTCATACCAATAAATCTGAACAGGAACCCGCTAAAGATGAACTGAAACCAGAAGATGAGGATGTGCCTGCCGGGTCTGTACCTGAAAAACAGAAAGAAAACACACCAGAGAGAACAGAAGACGAAATTCATGAAGTCAGTGCAGAAGTGCATGGTGAAATAACAACTGATCAGGATATCGACAGATTCATCCCTGAGAGAACTGATAAAACCAAAATACCAGAATTCAGCAGAGAAAATACTGAACTGAGTTTTACGGTAGATAAAGATACCAAATCAGAATCGGGATCGCATCCGAATTCACCCATCCAGTCGCCACATAATGAATCACCGGAAGAGAATCCGGATGAAATACCTGAGGTCACTGGGGAGACAAAAAACAATCATCTTGGTTCACTGATTGCTGACATCCAGCAGAACACCAATTATTCAGCGGAAAAAGATCCTGCCAAAAGACCTGACAGTGAAGCTGAAAAGAAAATTGATGGAATTATCAGTGAATTGCTGAATAATAAAGAGAAAACCCCGAAAACTGATTATTTTAGTGAAGAACCCGGGGAGTCCCAGTCAGGAGCACTCAGTTCAATAATTCAGGAGATACAAAATTCAGAAACGACAGTAAACAAGGTACCTCCAAAACTGAAACCAGATGATCTGATTAACGAACTGGTGCAGGCATACGATGAAGCTGAACTTATTTCCGGAACAAATCAGCCACAAAACACAACAACGAGAATTACACGAATTATTGAAGATATTTCAAGTGAAGGAAATAAAAATATCCGCAAAGAACCAATCGAAATCAAATCCAAAAATGCAGACTCCTATTCAGAACCGATTGTTAAGAAAAAGATACGGAAAGATGGAATAATTAGTGCAGAAGAAGTGACAAACATTTCAGAACTGATTCTGTCAGGTGGAGCTGAGCTGGATCTTGAGGAATTCCACATCTCGGACGGTGCACACAAATTTGAGATGAGTAACAGAAAAGAAATCTTAGCTGCACTGGATGGAATCGTTGAGGGGGACCTGGAAAAACTGGATCTTTCAAAGCTAAAACCGGCTGAATTTGTTCCTGAAGAAGAAACAGATCAGGAAGAAAATAAGAAAAAATTTGGTCAGGGTCTTTTTGGTAAAATTCGGGGCAGGGTTGTGGAATATGACCCCGCAATCCATGGATCCCTCGTTGATCTCTCGCATGATAGTGGCGAGGGAATCGAAGAAATCGAATTGTATCCGGTCAATGAACCATATGCCTACATACGAATCATCTTTGACCACAACAGTCATGAATACCTCTACACAGTAATTGAACCTGAACTCTCTGATGGAGAAAAAATACTGCTACAGGAACTGACACAGCGGTTGTTTGAAACACTGGACATCAACACCAAAGATCTCACAAAAGAACGGGCATATGCTACCCTGACAGAGGCAGTTGACAATATTATCTTTGATTACGGTATAAAACTGGATCCGGTATCGCGGGAAAAAATTCTCTATCATATTCACAAAAATTTCATTGGAGACGGGCGGATTGATGCCATCATGCATGATAAATATATAGAGGATATCTCCTGTGATGGCATCGATGCTCCCCTATTTGTATTCCATTCTAATTATGAATCAATCCAGACAAACATCACATACGCACGTTCTGACGATCTTGACTCATTTGTAACCAAACTCGCCCAGCGTGCAGGAAAATATATCTCAATTTCTGAACCGATGCTTGATGCAACAATGGCAGACGGGTCACGTATTCAGATGACCCTGGGTCATGAAGTGACAGCCCATGGTTCTACATTCACCATCCGAAAATTCAAGGATGAGCCAATTACTCCAACAGATCTCATAGAGTGGGGTACGTATTCCCCACTCTCCATTGCATTCCTGTGGCTTGCTGTAGAAAATGGAAAATCCTGCATATTTGCAGGAGGTACAGCGTCAGGAAAGACAACATCTCTAAATGCGATATCACTGTTTATTCCACCTATTGCAAAGATTGTCACGCTTGAAGATACCCGTGAACTGAAACTGCCGCACAAGAACTGGATTCCTTCCATTACCCGGGAATCGTTTGACAGCGGCGGAAAAGGCTCAATTGATATGTATGAACTGCTGCGTGCAGCACTCCGTCAGCGTCCCGAATATATCCTCGTAGGTGAAGTACGTGGCAAAGAGGCACAGACACTCTTCCAGGCCATGAGCACTGGTCACGTAACCTATGCAACAACACATGCAGATTCTGTTGCCAGTGTTGTTCACCGGTTTGAAAACCCGCCAATGAATGTGCCCCGTAATATGCTGAGCGCCCTTGATCTGGTAAGCGTGCAGGTGCAGGCACGGTTTGGCGGGCAGAGGATTCGACGAAATAAAACACTCATAGAGATCCTCGATATTGATCCCCGGACAAATGAACTGATCACCAATGAAGTATTCAAATGGAATGCAGCCACAGATGAAATTCGATTCTCAGGAAAATCCTACATTCTTGAAGATATTATGGAAGGGAAAGGATGGAGTGACGCCCGTATGCGGGAAGAACTCAAACGGCGCCAGGAAATTCTTGAATGGATGCGATTAAAAAAGATCCGTCACTTCCAGGAAGTCAGTAAAGTGTTGCTCTCCTATTACCGTGACCCGGAGACCGTAATGGAACTTGTCAGGAGCGATCTCTATGAATAGTTATCAGAGGTTCTGTTTCAATCTTCTTGGAGAGCGTCTGAAAGCAAAAAGGGATGACTATCTCTTTCTGCGCAATGAGATGATGCGCGCACGAATGACCGTGCCGTTTGAAGCATATCTTGCAACGGCCTACATCACATCTGTCCTTGTCGGACTGATCTTCGGAGTCCTGATTGGCTTTGTTACATATGCATTGAAACTGCCGGATCTTATCGTCTATTACGGAAATCTGCCGGATATTATCATTGCTCTGAATCCGTTTAAGGCATTAATCGGTGGAGTAATCGTAATGGTTATCGGCCTTATTGTATTCGGAGGGATTACCTATGCAGTATTTCTCATATATCCGGGAATTATGGCCGGAGAAAGAAAAAGAAATATCGATGCAACACTTCCTTATGCAATTAATTATATCACCGCTATGTCGACAGCAGGCATCACACCAGCAGAAGTATTCCGGTTGCTCGGACAGAGCAAAATATACGGGGAAAGTGCGGTTGAAGCGCGATATATTACACGGGAAATTGATATTTTTGGAAAAGACCTGCTTGATGCCCTGAGAATTGCCGGCCAGTATACACCGAGCAGCAGAATGCGTGAGTTTCTCCAGGGTGCATCTGCAAGTATTTCGGCAGGAAGTAACCTGACGGAATATTTCCGTACTAAGTCAGAACAATATACCAGAGAAAACCGCATGGAACAGAAAACATTCCTGGAAACACTGGGATTAATCTCAGAGTCGTATGTGACAGCACTCGTGGCAGGCACCCTTTTTCTTATCATTCTTCAGTCTGTCATGTCGACAATCAGCGGCGAAACAGATCCCCTGTTTCTGTATGCAGTGATTTATGCTGTCATCCCGCTGGGCAGTATCATGTTTGTGATTCTCATCAGTTCAATGACCCCGGAGGTGTAGAATGAAAATATTTGATACGAAAAAACCAGAAAATAAAGCAGACGATGCACCACCGGAAATCCGGAAAGACGAGGAAATTCTTGCACGGTTGGAAGAGCAGCACCGTTCAGATGAGGGATTCGGAAAATTCATGCGTCATCCTGTTCAGATGCTCACGGAAAAACCGGTAAATATTCTGATTCTCACAATTCCTGTTGCAATTATTGTCTTTGTTATCGGACTGATACTACAGGTGAGTAAATACGGAGTAGTTCTTGCACTGACGACAACAGGCATTGATGATTATTTCCTTCTTGCAGTGCTGATTGCAACGATTCCCCTTGCACTACTGGATCTGAAACACTCTATGAGAGTGAGAAATCTCAATATATCACTGCCAAACTTCTTCCGGGACGTTGCAGGAATGAATGAAAGCGGGATGACACTGCCAAATGCAATCCATGTCGTTGCGGGTGGTGAATACGGTTCCCTGACTCCGTATATCAAGAAACTTGATGCAGAGATGTCATGGAATATTCCGTTTGTCGATGCAATATATCAGTTTGGAGAGCGGATAGGCACATCACTTGCACAGAGGAGTGTTGATCTCATTGCAAAAGCAAGCCGTGCCGGTGGTGATGTTAGTGAAGTCCTGCGTGCTGCCGCAAATGACAGCTTTGAATTTGTCAATCTCGAAACAGAACGGCGCAATAATATGCTCATTTATGTAATTATCGTGCTCGTTTCCTACCTGGTCTTCCTCTTCGTGATTGCAGTGATGACGGGAACATTTCTGCAGACGATGGCACAGGCCGGCGAGGCTGTGGCAGAGTCAGGAAGTGGCGGATCAGCATTCGGGGCAGCCATTGACATGGAATTTTATCGGCGGCTTTTCCTCCATGCATCTGTAATTCAGGGATTTTTCTCGGGTCTTGTTGCAGGACAGATGGGTGAAGGACGTGCGGTTGCAGGACTAAAGTATTCTGTTGTGATGGTTGTCATCGGATGGGTTGCATTCAGACTGTTTATCTGAAAAAAATACCCTACAATTTTAAAAAAAAGAATTAACTGATATTATCGAGCTTATATCCTTTATCAAGAAGGAGTTTCTTCACCCGTTCACGGTGATTCCCCTGAAGCTCAATTGAATTACCTTTCACTGTACCGCCGCAGGCAAGTTTCCCTTTGAGGTATTTCTGCAGTTCATCCAGGTCAATGTCATATGGATCAAGACCATCAACCACGGTGACCTCTTTGCCGTACCGGCGCCGGTTTATCTTAACACTAATCTGCTGCTGTTCTTTCGCTACTTCTTCGCAGATACAGAGTTCTTTGGGCAGTCCGCACTTTGGACATATACCTCCAGTCATTACCATGTACATTCATGCTTTGTTTATATATCTGTTGGCATGATTCACTGAATATTCGTTCATTAATTCGTTGAGGAATCAGATCCTGTAAACCAGATTTTGAGCGATAAAACAAAAAAATTTAACCCGCGAAAAAGGAATTGTGTATCATACATGTCCCTGATGATTCTTGGAACTGCATCCCACGTTGGGAAAAGTATCACGGTAACTGCAATATGCCGGATTCTCACAAATTACGGCTACCGGGTTGCACCATTCAAATCCCAAAATATGAGTCTGAACTCATATGTGACCACATCCGGCGATGAAATTGGTATTGCTCAGGCAGTGCAGGCATTCGCGTCACGCACCATACCATCTGCGGAGATGAACCCAATACTTCTGAAACCAAAAGGAGATGGTGAATCACAGATTGTACTCCTTGGAAAACCATTTCGTGATGTCAGGACAGGGGAATACTATACGGAAACCGATTTTTTCCTGAACACTGCGCTTCAGGCATTCTGGAACCTACAGGACGCATATGAAATGGTTGTGATTGAAGGTGCAGGCGGTGCTGCCGAATGCAACCTCTATGACCGCGATATTGCAAATGTCCTCCTCGCACAAGAACTCAGTCTTCCCATTATTCTCGTCGCAGATATTGAACGCGGGGGAGTCTTTGCACAGGTGCTGGGAACACTGATGCTTCTGCCTGATGATGTCCGCCAACATGTAAGGGGTATTATCATCAACAAATTCCGTGGAGATTACCGGCTTTTTGAAGACGGAAAACAATTTTTGGAAGATAAGTCCGGCATTCCCGTTCTGGGAGTAATCCCATATTTTGACATCCCCCTCCCAAGTGAGGACTCCCTCTCAATAAATGATAAAAAAACAGACAAAACAGGCATCAGAATTGCAATAATACATCTGCCACAGATATCAAATTTCACCGATTTTGAAGTGCTGGAACAGCAGGCGTCTGTTGAATATGTGCAGCCCGGGGCAATGCTCTCATCCTTTGACTGCATCATCATCCCGGGCACAAAAAACACCATTGCAGACCTGCAGTATCTGTATGATTCAGGATGTGCAGATCAGATCCATGCTGCACATGAAGCAGGCACCCACATCATCGGTATCTGTGGCGGATACCAGATGCTGGGGAAAACAATCTCCGATTCGGGTCATGAATCGCGAGTTGGGACATATCAGGGTCTTGGACTACTTGATATCACAACAACATTTTCAGAATATACAAAAACAACCGTTCAGGTTACCCGGACACCCCTGGACCATTCCCCGATTCTCCAGAGAATGGAAAGTGTCAGTGGATATGAAATACACACAGGAGATACCTCAGTCGGGCACTGCAGAAGAGCGTTTGAGGACGAGGGGGCAGTCTCTGATGACGGCCAGGTCTTTGGAACATACATGCACGGTCTCTTCCTGAACAGAACCGCTGTGCATGCACTTCTTTCCTGTCTCTCTGATAAAAAAGGGACAGAATATATCCCTGCTGAATCTGCCAATCCCATATATGATGACACCGTGTATGATACCGTGGCCCGCCGGTTTGAACAGTCACTTGATGTGCAGACACTTATTGCCATTGCAAAAGATGGTATGCCGGATACAGAAAGCAGACCATCAACTGATGACGGAAAAAATACTTGAAAAACCCTCACTATCCATATCATTGCAGCATACGGCAGTCACCATACTGAGATCGACATCAGTTGTTGTACGTGAGGCAAGACAGAACGCTCTCGCAGGGGAGGGCAACCACTTGCCCCTCTGCCTGAACTGTTTAGAATGGGTACAGAACCTGCACCGGATGATCTCTTCTTTTTTTCCCGGTTTGCACTCAACCATGCCACCAGTAGTATTCAATAAACGGTATTTTTTATTAGTCATACCAGACAGCCCGGTATCCCTTATGTTCAAGAAGGGATGAAGCCTCCTCTTCCCAGTTATCATCCGGAAGGACTGCAATCGTAGTCTTCCACCACTCTGAGAATGCGTCATCATCCGTAAGTAGTGAACCTTTCCCTTTTATCCGTGCAACCGGTGTCCCTGCCGCATCGAAAATCCTCATTCTGCAGCACGTGAAATCTTTGCAGAACTGTGGAGCGGAATCAAATATGATACAGGGATACACCCCATTCTCCTCACGCAGAAAGGGGCACCACCCTTCGGTGACCGATCGTGCCTCAGCAAAATCAAAATAATCGCGGTATTTGCGGGGTATCGTTGCATAAACGGTTTCATTCGTGATCTCATGTCTGACGACGACCTGATTCATTCCCATCTGGCCAATAACCTTAACATATTTTCCCATACCGAAGCAGCACCTGCCGCACTTCGTGCAGGAAAAGTCCTCATGCTCCACATCTGGTGAATGGAAGGAATCCTATGTTATTCTATCGATTCGGTGAAAATCGCACACCCCAGACCGACAGGGTTTAAACCGAGGTATGACAACATGTGTTGTATGAAGGTATGTATCATGTGTGGCGGAGAGGGGACCCGCCTGCGGCCGCTGACCTTTGAACGGCCAAAGCCCTGCATCCCAATTGTCAATACCCCTTCAATCATCCATCTTGTGGATCATCTGTCCAATCTTGGATTTACCGATATTGTTGTGACACTCGGCTACAAAGGAGACGATATACAAAATACCCTCGGTGACGGTTCACTCTTCGGCGCTGAAATAACATATGTGCGTGATCCGGTCAAACTGGGTACTGCAGGGAGTGTTAAAAATGCTGAAGAATTCCTGAATGATTCACCATTTCTCGTGGTAGGCGGAGACCATATCACTGACATCGATCTCCTCCAGTTTTACCGGGAACATCTCCGTGGTGATGCAATAGCCTCCATTGGCCTCATCTCCATTGATGAACCATCAGAATACGGAATCGCAGAAATCGATGTTAATTATGAAATTATGCGGTTTACAGAGAAACCATCACCCGGCCAGATCTTTTCCAACCTTGCGAGTACAGGGATGTATGTCTGCAATCCGGAAATCTTTGAATACATTCCGGAAAATACCAAGTTTGACTTTGCCAAAGATCTCTTCCCTGTCCTTATGGAACAGCCGGAAACTCATATTTCAGGCTGGCTTGCACGCGGAAACTGGTCTGATGTCGGAAGTCCGCGTTCCCTGCGCGAAGCAGAACACTGGAAACTGCAGGAGATGTCATACACCAATATATCGGGTGACATCACAATCAAGGGGGCAACAGTCCACGGACCCGTTCATTTCGGTGAAGGTGTGGTTATTGGTGAGAATTCAAAGATTATCGGCCCGGTATCCATCGGTTCCGGCACTGTCATCGGAAACAGGGTGATTATCGGCCCTTACACATCCCTTGGAAACGACTGTGTCATTCGCGAAGGTGTGAAAATATTCTCATCATCAATTTACAACCATGTCCATATCGGAGCAGATACCACCATCAGCGGCAGCATTATTGATAATGAAGCGGCAATACGGGAACAATGCAATATTGAGAATGACACTGTAATCGGGCCCCGTTCAGTAATAAAACAGGGCAGTATCGTTCATTCAAAAACAAGGATCTGGCCGGAAGCAGTCATTCCGGAGCATAGTGTTGTGACAGAGGATTACCTGAATCCGGACTACGGCACTCATTGTTCCGGTTCCTAACTGTGCCTGACCAGACGATGTGTCACTGCAACAAGGGGGTGCCGGGCATAATCCAGAATTTTGATATCATCAAGGGTTGAAAGGTTCATCTCGCGTGCAGTCCGTTCAAGGCCGAGTTCAATATCCTCATCAATTTCAA
Organism: Methanogenium sp. MK-MG; assembly: GCF_009914725.1. Lineage (GTDB taxonomy): Archaea > Halobacteriota > Methanomicrobia > Methanomicrobiales > Methanomicrobiaceae > Methanogenium. The sequence continues at coordinate 2,069 of NZ_JAAAWJ010000057.1, read as the reverse complement.
TAATATAGGCATCCAGTTCCTTTATTCCAAGCCGGCGGGCTGCAACAGCACGGTGATGTCCGTCCACAAGCACGAGCCTTCCGGGACGCCGGACAACCATAAGAGGTTCTGCGAGTCCTTTTTGTATTTCATACATTCTCCCTTCAAGTTCATCCTGATAAATTTTTGACTGGGTGGGGAGAAGACTTTGTATTGCAACTCTTCCCCTGACCAGTACAGGTTCAACATCATGCAGCTGACGAAGCGTATCAATGAATTTAAACACCTTATCAGGCGACACATGTTCAATCTGAGACCTGATTACATCTGCATTTGATATAATACCAATGAGATTGGTGTCATCATCAACCACAGGAAGTTTCTGGATACCAGACCTGAATATCACACGGGCAGCATCATTGATGTCCATATCAGGAGCTGCGACAATCAGGTGACGGGACATTAGCTTCTCAATTGGAGTATATGGATAAACAAAGAGAAGATCGCGGGCAGAGACGTAACCAACTACCTTCCGATTATCAATTACAGGAAATCCATCGTGATGCGTATCACGGATTGCATTTATAACATCTTTTGCAGTCCCCTTTGCATCAATGGAGACAACATCATATGTCATATAGTCGCGGACCTTCTTTTTGTCCATTCTTCCCACTATTACATCGGATAATTCATAACCATTCGGGAAGAATCCATGCACTACTTAAAAAATTAATCTATTGGAATAACACTCCCTGACTCGGGGAGTGCCTTCCTGAGCCGGACTTCCAGTACTCCATTATGGAAGGTTGCACCGGCCTCCTCGTCAATTACTTCTGCCGGAAGGGACACAATGCGTCGCATGTTTCCTGAAAGGCGCTCACGGATATAGTATTCAGATCCTTCGGGTTCTACCTCAGGTTCCGACACATTTACAACAGACAGTTCCAGATTCATAGGATTCATCAGTCGTATTAAGAGATCTTTTTTATCAATCCCCGGGAGGTCCGCAACGACGATCACTTCGTCCATCTCTTCGCGTACATCAACCCTGAATTCCCTTTTTAATGCTGGTCTTACCATTGAAGGGAGTGATGCTCCGGTTGTTATTGTGTTCTGCACACGCGACTCCCATTCTGCCATCAGTTCGTCAAGTTCATTCCAGAGAAGAGCAAACGGATATCTTCTTCTTCGAATCATAATTTTTTCCCCTTTTGCTGACGATCCATTGCTGTGATTATACAGAATCGACAGATCCAGATACCGACCGTATGGAAGATAAAGGTTTCCCGTCCTTAAATCTCGTGGTGCCATCAATAAGACCTACGACAATATACATGTTTAATACAGAAAAGAGTTGAAATAATACTAATGGCAAAACAGAAGAGCGCAAAGAACAATGATGAATGGACAAAAACCCTCACAAAGGTATTTGTTGTCTTCATTCTGATATCATGCGTGCTCGGGTTTACCCTCACAATGGGTTTTTTCTCGATATTTAAAACAGCAGCAGATGGATCAGGTATTGTTGTCGGTTACACCATCCGTGATGACAGTGGCGTAGCCGTGCTTTCGTCAGACCAGACCGTAGTTGAAAACGAAGGCGTAGTAGCAGGTGTCTCACAACCCTTGCAGATGGTCATCGGTCAGAATTATTCTGATTTTATTGTGCCGATTGATGTGTATATGTACCCTGCCGGTGTTACGTCCTATGCTCTCTTTGAACCCGAACTGACAACCATTGCTGATGAATCAGAAGGGCTGCGTGAAGGAGATACAAAGACCGTGTTATTCCCATTCGGAGAGACAATGACACGGGAGATGACGGCGGAACAGTATGGCCTCATCGGTGGGAACTATTCAGAAGCAGTAACCGGAATGTGGATTCCCCTTGGATTTGCACCGAAACCAGAAGTTGTCCTCGACAATGAAACAGCACCTGAAACCGTCTCCACCAGAATGGCAAAGATAGTTGCAAAGGATAACAATACTCTGACAGTGCAGTATGGATATGCCTCTGCAGACATCACTATCATCCAGCTCATCTGAAACAAACAGTTTCATATATTATTTTTTCCTTTTTACCAGTATAT
>NZ_JAAAWJ010000056.1 GCF_009914725.1 Methanogenium sp. MK-MG | reverse complement strand
CCGATCTACTTTAACTGTGAATTTATACGGGGTCTTGCACTAACGAGGGGCACTCAGATTGAAGAACGCTATGCAGAAGCTTTTGAGGTGATAAAATGGGTATTACGATAGCAGATCTTCTGCTGATACCGGATGATGTTTTTTCCAAATCTCCGGTGCTGCACAGCTGCCTGCCTGAAGGATGCGGGCCTTTTTGCTTTTCAGGAGTCTTAAAAAAAATAGCGTATGCACAAAACGGGAGGGACGATGAAAATTTTAATTGATATCGGGCATCCTGCACATGTTCACTTCTTTAAGGGGACGATTAAGAACCTGTCGGGCAAGGGCCATGAAATTTTGATTGTGACCAGAAACAAAGAAATGACCGTTGACCTGCTGAAAAAATATGAGTTTGATTATATTAATATTGGTGAACATCAGACGAGCATGGCGGGCAAGGCCTGCGCCCTCTTACAGTTTGATTACCGGATACTTCAGGTAGCAAAAAAATTCAGGCCCGATCTCTTAGTGGCACTGGGCTCCCCCTATCTTGCACATGTCTCCAAAATGATAAGGAAACCATACATATCATTCTGGGATACCGAAGATGCGAATCTGATTATCAGGCTCACATCGCCTTTCACCGATACGATATGTACCCCTTCCTGTTTCCTCAGGGATTTTGGCGAACGTCAGGTGCGGTTTGAAGGATATAAGGAACTCGCATATCTGCATCCTGAAGAGTTCCAGCCGGATATTTCCGTTCTGGATGAACTGAACCTGACAGTGGATGACAGGTTCATCATTGTACGGTTCATATCCTGGGCAGCATCTCATGATGTGGGGTTACAAGGGATTAAAAATCCTGTAGAGGTTGTCAAAACACTGGAAAAATACGGGAGAGTGTTCATCAGTTCTGAGAAGCCCCCTGCACCTGAATTTGAGAAGTATCTCCTCCACATCTCTCCTGAGAAATTTCATTCTCTCTTAGCCTATGCCTCTTTATACATCGGGGAAGGGGGGACAATTACTACTGAAGCAGCAGTTCTTGGGACTCCTGCGATTCATATCGAAGCAAATTCCAAAGGAGAGGCAACGGGAAACTCCAGTGGAAATTTCCTGGAAATACGTGATAAATATGGACTGATGTACTTTTTCCCCGACCAGGATGCCGCTCTGAAAAAAGCAGTTCAGATTCTTGAAAACACCGATTCAAAACAGGAATGGCAGCAAAAAAGAGCACGTCTTCTTGCGGACAAAATTAATGTATCGGCCTGGATGACGGACTTTATCAGTGAGTATCCGGAGAGCTGCCAAAAACATATGACCAGAAGAGACCACAAAAAATGATTTCATTTGCCTGTAATACAGATGATCCGGTTTCCCGGTATGGTATTAATCATTTTATACATACAACCGGATTGTCTGTTCAGCCGACCGGCAGACCGGATTCCGGCGTATGTATCGGGTATGAAGCAGAGGGCAGGGGGCTTTTTTCTGTTGCTGTTGTTCAGAATACCGCTCTTGAAGAGCATGCCGGAGAAATTGCAATACATAATCAGACATATCCTCTGTTTCAGGTTCCCGCTGATACACGTGAAGCCGGTGATACCTGTATTGCAGAATTCAGGTCAGATGACAGGAAATACCCCTGTATATCCGGATCAAAATCAGGGATTGCAATCGGGTTTGATCTGTTCAGATTGACAGGCTCTCTGCTTTCAGGTTATCTGGATAAAACAGAAGTTCGGCATAAGAGTGCACAGAATCAATCTGTTTTTTCACCGCCTCTTGTTGATCTCTATGAGGATATACTATTCAGGGCTATTCTGACGGGGTGCGGTGAAATCGGGATGCCTCTCGTCAGGAAGTCACACTGGCCTTCGGGGAAGGAGTTTGCGGTATGCCTTACGCATGATGTGGATGAATTTACCAAGACCTATCAATGGGTTACACGGCCCATGAGATTCTTAAGAAAAAGGAATTTTTATGGAATAAAAAATCAGATGAAGTCCCTTTCCCGGAGATTCAGGGGGCATGAACCATACTGGACCTTTGAGGAGATGATGCGGAATGAAAAAAAACTGGGTGTTCGTTCGACATACTTTTTCCTGAAAGAGTCCGGGAAAAAAAGTCTGTTCAGGCCGGAATCATGGCATTTATATGGAAGATGTCATTCTCTGCAGAAACCGCGTGTCATCGGATTAATACAGAAGCTTTCCGAAGACGGGCATGAAATTGGTGTGCACGGATCAACATTTTCACATAACAATCCCACGCTTCTCAATCAGGAAAAAAAAGAAATCGAAGAACTGCTGGGCCAAAATGTCACAGGAATCCGGCAGCATCGCCTGAACCTGACCATTCCTGACACATGGGAATATCAGTCAGAAGCCGGATTTTTATACGATACCTCTCTGGGCTATAAGGCAGCTGACGGAAGAGGTTTCAGATGGGGCACATGTCTTCCCTTTCATCCGCATGCTGCAACAGGCATGCTTCCGCTGCTTGAAATTCCCCTCTCACTGATGGATATTACTCTTCAGGATGAAGAGAATGGATGGAACGTATGCAGTAGTGCAATTGAACAGGTCAGAAATATGGGTGGTCTCCTGACACTGCTCTGGCATCCGGCTGTATTCAATGATCTGGAATACCCCGGACTCGGTGACTGGTACTGGAGAATAATTCAGAGATGTAAGGAAGATGATGCATGGCTGACAACCGGTCAGGAGATCGCTTCATGGTGGCAGGCACGTGAGGCGACTGCATTTGACTGGCGGTATACTGAAGATGAACTGTCGGTTACCGGTGATTTCAGCGGGGGGGGTTCTTTTGATGTGTACGTTCCGGAACATAAAACTGCGGAGCTTATTTCAGAAAATGCAACCCTTGCTGAGGTTAAAAAAGATCACTATCTGTTGTGTCCCGATGGAGATGATGTGTCAAATGAAATTCTGGTGCGATTACGATGAATGTGGAATTATACACTGCGGATAGAAATGATTCCGGTGAATGGGACAGAATTGTCCATGAATCTTCCCATGGCACCATCTTTCATACCCGGGACTGGCTGGACATTGCAGCTGCACACAGTGGATTTACGCTGCATCCGCTCATGGGATCTGTTAATGATGAACCGGTTGGTCTCTTCCCTCTCTTCCGGAAAAAAATATTTGGTATAAACCTGGTTGTATCTCCTCCGCCTCACACGGCTCTGCTGTACCTTGGGCCTGTAGTTCGGTTTAGTGCAGTTCAGCAGCAAAACAAGAGAGAGAGTCTGTATGTCTCATTTCTGGATGCCGTAAATGACTACATTAAACGGGAACTGAAGGCACAATACGTGCAGATATTTCTGCCACCTCAATTATCCGATCCCCGTCCTTTTACATGGTCCGGGTATACCGTTAAACCGGAATATAGTTATGTGACAGATTTGAGTAATGGTGCTGAACATCTCTTCCAAAGTCTTCCGAAAAAGAAGCGGCAGGACATTAACCGGGCACAGAAACGCGGACTCACGGTTGAAACGGGTGGTAAAAATGAGCTTGAAGCAGTATATAATCTGATGGTTGACCGCTACAGAGAACAGGGACGAAGAGTACGTGTTCCAATTGATTACTTATTTGAAATATATGCTGCATACCCTGAGAACCTGAAGATATTTGTTGCCAGATATGAAGGAGATATAGTGACCGGTTTGATCGACATTCTGTATGAGAATACTCTTTTCAGCTGGATTGGGAACCCCAAACCACTGAAAAACATATCCCCGTCTCCCAATGATCTTCTCCTGTGGGAGGAGATTCAATATTGCTGTGAACAGGGTTTAACATCATATGTTACCATGGGGGCGGCCGGAGATGAGCGTCTGCATACCTATTACTCTTCGAAATTCAATCCTCATCTTGATATCCGGTTTTCAGCGAAAAAATGCTCATCTGTTGTGGGGTGTATAGAATCGGCATATGCCAATGTCTATAAGCCGGTTACGTCATCATTAAAAAGACAGGGTTTTTCCTGAGAGTATATTTATATTGCATATTGCCATAATTGACTTTGTTCCGGGGAGGTGTTTGATAGTATGAATGCAGTTGTGCCAACGGGTGTTGAAGACCACATTGGTCTTGCAGTTGTACGCTCTCTCGGAATGAATAACATACCGACAACCGTCGTTTCAAATGATAAAAAAGCTCTGCCATTTTATTCCAGATACTGCTATAAAAAACGAATTACAGAATATAATGAAGCATTTCTTTCAGAATTAACAGAATATGATATTATCATGCCAAACGGGGAGGATGAAATGCTCTTTTTTGCAAAGAATGCCCCATTGTATGACTATACTATTGCCTATCCTGACATTTCAACGCTTGAGACCATCATTGATAAGTCCCGGATGATGCGATTTGCCACCACCCATGGGATTCCTGTGCCAGAGACCTATTTTATCAATAGTCCCGGTGATCTTCATGAAATCCACAGTAGTCTGAAATATCCGGTCATTATAAAACCAAACCAGGAAAAAGGAGGACGGGGAATTGTACGGGTAGATGGTCCTGACACGTTAGAGGAGATGTATGCATATAATCTGCATCATTACGGTCCTTCAATTATACAGGAATACATTCCTTTCAAAAAACGGTATTCTTCTGCGGCATTAATTGATAAAGATTATGAAATCCAGAGAATCTGCATCATACAGGAGAACAGGACATATCCACTTCATAGCGGGCCTGGCTGTTTTGTCGAGACAGTAAAAAACAGGGAGATTATGGATCTGACAGTAGATATACTGGAAGCGGTGGACATCTGGGGTATCGCCGAACTTGATTTTGTGATCGACGAACGTGACGGAACACCTAAATTTTTGGAAATAAATCCCCGTTTCTGGGGTTCAGTCCAGTGTGCCATCTCTGCAGGGGTTGATTTCCCTTTTTTGCTGCATGAAATAGTTACTGACAATACGATTTCCGTATCTTATGAATATAAAGCAGGAATAAAGAGCAGAAATGTAATCAGTAATGATCTGCGTCATCTGCTGGCAGTTCTCAGAGGCAGCAGTCCGTTTACCTGCAAACTGAAAACCGTGATTGATTTTATGAAATTTTATCAGGATGATGCTTATTTTATCTTTTCTTTATCAGATATGAAGCCATTTCTTTCGTTATTCGAATATTATCTGTTAAAAAAGGCGAATCGGGTTCGTTTGAATATGTCAGAGGAGGTATCTAAATGATGGTTAATCAGAGGGTGCCTGATAACAGGTGGTTCTGTTTACATATTGCTGGTAACAATTCTGAAAGAATTACGGGTGCCATGTTGCATTATAATGTGAGACTGGTTGGGCGCCGGAGTTCAGTGTCGGAATAAAAATTGTGTATCTGATGTAAAGGGGGGAGAGTATTGCAGCATATCGGGGAAATCTACGAGCGGATTCGGTTCAGCCTTCTTGTTAAAGGATTTCTTCATATTCTTGCAATGAATGTCCCCAATGACAGGTTACGGAATACATTCTACCGGTGGCGGGGGACAAAAATCGGAGATCATGTTGGAATTGGGCATGGGGTTTTCATTGAGGAGTCCCGACCGTATCTCATAGAAATTGAGGACGGAGTAAATATTGGTCCACGGGTGGTAATTGTGGCCCATGATTCAAGCTATCACTGCATTAACCCTGAATATCCTATTATTTTTGGACGGGTAACAATCCGGAAGAACGGCTACATCGGGGCGAAGGCTGTCATCCTCCCGGGCATTACCATCGGGGAAGGCTCCATTGTCGCAGCTGGTGCTGTGGTTACAAAGGATGTTGCACCGGGCATTATTGTGGCTGGAGTCCCGGCGAAATCAATAACCACCGTTGAAGAAGCGATGAACCGGTTTACTGACCTTGATGCATTGCATAAAGAGATGGAATCGGTGATATCCTGCACTCCCGTTTCGGAAAATGAGGAGATCTGATGGATCGGAATCTTTCATTTTATGCACTGTTTTATGTTGGTTCGCTTGTCCTCATGAGGTTGTGCGGGATGATTGCGAAAATTATCCTTGCACGTGCGATAACCCCCTTTGAATATGGCATCATCATGCTGATTGTGATCACCCTTCCTGCTATCCTTCAGCTGGGAACAAATTTTTGTTTCTTTGATATTCTGGGTCATGCAGGTGAAGGACGAAAATATTTTGGTTTTTCACTGATTTACGGGATCGCTGCAACGGGTGTTGTCGGACTTATTTTCTTTACCTTTCCGGTTCAGATCTGCAATTTTCTGAATTTACCTGTTGATATGTGGCCGTTTCTTTTTTCCGTATTAATTCTGGTATTACTTTCGGTCACGTTAAGTGTGGATATCATGGGATTATTACGGGGAAAGAAAAACCATTCATTTGCAGCTGCGATTTCCACCGCCCCGGGTGTTTTACGACTGGTTTTGGTATTTTTGGCAGTCACTGTTCTGGGAATCAGTCAATTTGATGAAATTTTTATTATTTTTGCCCTGCCACCGTTCCTTGTCCTTCTTGCAGTTATTTTCAGGAAGGGGAAAACTATTATTGGTTCCATTCACTCATTTCAGATTCCTTCCCGGAAAATGCTGACCTTTGGTTTTTCAGTTTATGTTATTGGCATATGGGTTACATTATGCCAAAATCTGAATAAAATAGTTATCAGCCATGATCTTGGTATTGAATTTCAGGCATTCTTCGATGTTTCACTCACACTGGCAGCTGTAATCACGTTTTTTTCATCGGCATTATATCTGATATCAGTCCCCGAATCAACAGGTACAGAGGATAAATCCCGCCTCCTGAATCGTCCGGGGGGACTTGGAGAAATTGGCAGACTTCTTTTTGCCATGACAATGTTTTGTGTGCTCATTCTCTTCTTTTATGCGAAGGATTTGATTGAGCTGTTATTTTCTGCTGATTATTCGCCTGCGGGTGATTACATCCTTCTCATTGCAATTGGATACGTATTCATCTTTATTCAGCAGTTTATCGCATATGTGAATGTTTCATTTCACGAAAAATCGACGAAACCATTTGTTCTCATTACAGTTATCAGTTTATTGGTTTTTCCTCTTTTTAGTCATTTTATGATTATGTCTTTTGGATTTCTGGGAGCATACCTGGCTTTTATTATCGTGCTTGTTCTGTATTGTATTGCGACAATTTATGTGTCGCAGGATATCGAACCTCTCCGTGTACTCTTCCACGGGGTTGCGTATCTGATTATTTCATTTGTCGCAGTTTTTCTTGTCCTGTTTATGGGTGATTTTTCCGTATTTCCAGGAATCATTCTGTCATCATTCATGTATGCTGGTTTGATTTTTGCGACCGGTTATCTGGATGTTTCCATTGTTCGGGACTTTATTGGCAGAACGAAAAAATAATGGCAGAAATGAATGAATGGAGATCATGTTCTTTAGCATCTCCCGTCCCATCGTTATTTTGCATCGATGGTGTGCACTGGCTGATAATGAAAATAGATTTGTTGTTGCCCCTGAATTCCCCTTGGACTGCCGTATATCCGCCGATAATCACAGGGTTGGCATTCTTTGCATATTTATTCCGGACAAGGGGTAGATACAAGTATCAGGGCACCAATAATGGGTGAGACGGACAGTAAAATATCAGGTGATGAGACAGGTGAAAATGTCCATACCGATGAAACTGATATATATGGTGTGGGATATTCTAAAACTTTGACTACAACATTGTGATGACACCGGAGAAAAACAGCATGGACAATAATCCTGTCAATACCATCACTCCGCAAAAGGCTGCGAAGATCTGGGTAATTCTTACGATAAGCGTCCTTGCGATTTTTTTTATATTCACATCTCATTCCTACTCAAAGGTCGATGCAATCAGCATCTGGATACTGACCTGCATCTCAATGATCTATTTTTCTCATAAAACCCAAAAAATACTTGATAAAAGAGAACAGATTCTTGTGGTTTTGGCAGGAATCGGAGTCTGCATATTCAGTTTTTTAAATATCCCCCTTGGTCTTGGCAACCCTCCGTTTTCAATTGGTGAATTTTCACTGCTTTTGTCAGGAGTCAGTATTGTAGTGTTTGGACTGCTTACTTTTAAAACACTGATTCTTCCGGTATTGTTTCCGGTAATTGCTGTTCTTGGATTTGAATTATACGAACTTTTTATTCGGCATGAGGACTGGTTGATTGCGCCCCTTATTCCCCCGACAATCACCCTGACCACCGGTATCATCCGCCTGATGGGAATAGATTCTGAAGTGAACGGGAATATCATATCGTTCTTATCCATTTCAGGTGAAGAGATCAGGCTTGCAGTGGTATCGGACTGTACCGGCATCTGGTCGCTTGGGACGTTCACCGTTGCATCCATCATTGTGCTGTCAACATTTCCGGAGGCGATATCAAAGCGGGGGGCCCTGCTGATACTGGTTGGATACGTCGGAACCTATGCATCAAATATCGGAAGAATTGCAATCATTTCACTGAGTGGATATATCTATGGACCCCAAGGGGTCATTGAGCAGGTGCATGTTCATACGGGCTGGATTTTATTTTCTCTCTGGATGGTGGTATTCTGGTATTACTTTTTCACCCGCCATCTGGGATTTTCACTGGTGGGCAAAAAAAAACAGACTGAATAACTGCCTGCACAGAATTATGCCTTTCACCTTTATATCCATTCACGGAGAGATTATTCTTAGTAATATCAGGAGTACCTGATATATGAAAATATACAGGATGTTGATACAGAAATATGAAACTTGGTGTACTTTTTTCCGGCGGCAAAGACTCAGTATATGCCACATACCTGGCGATGCAGAAAGAAGAGGTCTCCTGTCTTATTTCACTTGTATCTGAAAATTGTGAGAGTTACATGTTCCATACGCCGAATATTCATCTCACGTCACTACAGGCAGAGGCAATGGGCATTCCCATACTGGAATATACCACAAAGGGGATTGAAGAAGAGGAACTGGAAGACCTGAAACAGGCAATCTCCCTTGCTGTGGAGCAATATGACATTGAGGGCATTGTAACAGGGGCCGTTCTCTCCGTATACCAGGCCAGCCGTATTCAGAAAATTTGTGATGCCCTCAGTCTCTGGTGTTACAATCCGCTCTGGCACATCGACCAGGACCGGTATATGCAGTCTCTGATTGATGAGGGTTTTGAAGTCATTATATCCGGTGTATTCTCCGCTCCCTTTGACGAAACCTGGCTGGGAAGGCGTATCGACAATGAAGCGCTCCGGCTGTTGCGGCTCTATGCAGCAAAATATAGCATCACCCTCACCGGAGAGGGCGGTGAACTTGAAACCCTGGTGACTGACGCACCGTTCTTTAAGAAAAAAATAGTTGTGCTCACATCAGAGTCGGTATATGCAAATTACAATGGCCGGTATCATATACAAACAGCAGAGGTGAGAGATAAATGATACTTCTCGTAGACCTCTGCTATCGTCCGGGTTCTCTTGGTGAAGCTGAATTTGTGCGCCCGATTGCAGATATTGTACAGGCATGTGGATACCGGTCTGAAATCTGTCATTTTACCGAATGGGAGCGTGTGAATAAAGATGGCACTGAGGCAGTGATCCTCTGCGGGACACCGCTTAAAGACAATCTCTTTGCCGAAATGACAGAATGTTTTGCCTGGATTCGGGAATCACCAGTGCCTGTCCTTGGAATCTGTGCCGGTATGCAGGCAGTAGTTCTTGCGTATGGCGGCAGTATTGAAGAAAATCCTGAAATCGGCATGATTACTGTCCGGTGCAGGGTATCCGGTGATCCAATATTCCGTGACAACGAATGGACAGCATATGGCCTGCACCGGTTCGGCACCGTCCCCGGAAATGAATTTATTGTTCTCGCAGAATCAGATGCCTGTATTCAGGCAGTGCGTCATCATACAGACCCGGTCTACGGGGTCCAGTTTCATCCGGAGGTGCGTAACACCTGGGTAGTGGAACGGTTTCTGTCTACTCTTGTCAGCCATGACAAAACCCGGTGAAGAGATACAAAATTACGTATGCATAAATAATCTGTCAATAGAAGAACCTGTATACATATGAGAGGCTGTAATACCGGGGGAGAAAAACCTGCCCGGCGAGGGAGGCCCCGTAAAAAAAGACTGCTGGATACGGATTCACGCTACCGCTGTTTTCAGCCATGCTGCCATCCTGATACCGAGGGGAGAGTGAATATGCTTGAACCTGAAGAGTTTGAGGCCCTCCGGCTGGTTGATTTGCTGGATTATGACCAGGAAACTGCGGCCGGACAGATGGGTATTTCCAGAAAAACCCTGTGGCGTGATCTTCATGAAGCTCGCAGAAAGGTTGTTGAAGCCCTCGTTGTAGGCAAACGGCTTGAGATGGCAGGCTGCGCTGATTCAGAAACTACAGATTGCTGCTGCAAAAATCCGGAGTGCAGGTATGCAGCAGATACGCCCGGTGAACGGCAGACCGAACTGTAAATACCATTTTTCCGGGGGTGTGTCAGGCCCGTGTCAGGAATAGATCTGCATATTTCCGGCAGACCTTTCCTCCGAGCGTTGGCTTAAGTGACTCCAGCCAGAGGAAAAATCCCGTCATCTGGGGAGTCCGTTTACTTTCAACACGGAAGCCGCCGGATTTCCGAACAACGACTTTCAGATATTCCTTTTTATTTCGTGACCGGAGGTATATGACCGGCTCAAATTCCGGAATATCCAGTGCAATAATTATTTTTGAAAATTCTTTGCTGATTTTTTCCTGATCATACTGTGTTCCTTTTATGACCAGTGTTTTTCCTTTCCAGAGTTCCTGTGATCCCGGTTCATGGATGGCACCCAGAAGCAGTTTTTTGGCAAGAGGCGGGAGTTCATCTTTCTCATGAAACTCTTCTTTCTTCTGTCTGCCTGTAGTAATTTCCGAAAGAATCCTGTCCCTTCGGTAATCATGAATTTGTTTGTAGTCAAAGGGTCGCCGTGGCTGAAGATCTTTTACGTCAATGAGTTTTGCGTGCTTCAGTGGTTTGCGCGGAATACCTCTTGTTGAACTGCTGCTCAGAAGATGTTTCAGCGTCTCACATGACTTTGTTACAATCAGCACGCTCTCCGTTTCGCGCATCAGTCTTTTAACGACAGAGGAACGCGATATGTCAACAGATGAAAAAAGAACAAACGGTACGGTAATCTGTCCATATAGGTAGCCAAGAAGTTTCTTTTTATAGTGAACCTCTTCTCTGAGTTCTTTTAATTCAGTCCCTGATGTGACAACCTCTGCAAATCCGATCTTTCCGTCTCCTCCGACAAAGAGCATGTCCACTTCAGCAATGTCCTGGCCATTGCCGCGGATATTAATATCCCCCCTGTTAGAAAAATACAGGCCGTTTTGGCCAAATCTTGTAGGAATTGAAGGGAAGGGGGCATCTGCTCCTTTCCGGACGATATGCTGAATATTGCCGGAGCTGTGTGAGAATTCCAGCAGCATTTCATACATCAGTGATTCATACCATCGCCCTTCTGCTGCACGCATGGTTGAAATGTCATCTGAAAAGAGCTGTTTCTTTTCGATTTTTTTCAGATGCCTGATTGCCTGCCTCGCAATCGCTTTATTTGGATTACAGGATCTGAAGGATTCCTTTATCCACCTGAGAGTATTCATGTGTTAACCTTTTTTGCCCAGGCAATGCGGAATACAGTATAATGATATTGATATTATTATCCGTGTTGCCTGCAATTACTTTCAACCGGATACTATATTATAGTGGCGAACGTTATTTTTTGAACCGATGACAAAAATAAAACGAAATATCTGGTTATATTAAGATACAAATCCTTATCTGAAGATTTTTTTGATTATAGTATTCCGGGATTATTTTAGAATCAAAATCTGTCGTGTCAGACTTTTGTGTATTCGCTGGTAAAACTTCCTGACAACAGTAAATTCCTTTTCTGCAAGCGGCTGAATATCCACATGTGTCACAATGACACATCGCCCGCCCGGTTTGACAATTCTGCGTATCTCATGCAGTGAATCCGAGTAGAGCCGGTCCATTGATTCTGCCATGATACATACGGAATGTCCATACGGAAGGTCAGTTACGACTGAATCAACGGAGTTGTCACCCAGAGGAAGTGCCGTTGCATCCGCAAGGAAGAGATCGGTGCCCGGCAGGTTTTGGCGACATCCGGCAATCATCATCGGGTCCATATCGCTTCCGATAATCTCCATACCGCAGAGTTTCGCCTCCAGAAGGACTCCTCCTGTTCCGCAGAAGGGGTCACAGATGACGTCACCCTTTCCTGCCTGCGAAAGGTTCACCAGCGTGCGGGCGGTGATTGGCATCATCACACCGGGGTGAAAGAACGGCCTGCGCATTGGATTTCTGTACTGGTAACTCCCTCTGTCGATATGCAGAATGACCCGCCCGAAATAACATGTGCTGCCGGCGATAATCGCCCGGAATTCTGTCTCCGGTGCATCCAGTGAGACAGGCCCGTCTATATTCGAGCCTATCAGCTTCTCAAGTGAAAGCTGTGACAGCGTTGCAGGGGCATCCTCCATCTTCCGTACGCGTGCGGCAAATGTCCGTTCGGTGGTAATGGAGAGTGCCTGAAGCATGGCGGTGATGCTGGCTTCATCCGCATC
>NZ_JAAAWJ010000055.1 GCF_009914725.1 Methanogenium sp. MK-MG | reverse complement strand
AGGGACCAGGATATCATCGATTATGGCATATGTTACTGTGCCCTGTATGTATCAAAGGACGTGGCTGCGGGAACTACGCCTGTTTCGTGTATCCCTGACAGAAGGCCTCCCCCTGGTGGATATAAAACTGAAGAGACTGAAGGTTCAAAACCATCTGTCCTGCCGGAAAAACATACCCTTCCGTTTCCGGTATACCGGTGCCGGGTATGCGGTTACCTCTGTGCACGCACGAGTCCTCCAGAGACCTGTCCGATATGCGGTGCTTCATCAGATCGGTTTGAGAAATATCTTAAATAATCCCGCACATACGTTCTGCCATGGACGCAGGTGGACTTTTTCGGAATTATGCGGTTGATATTGTCCTTCTCCCCCCTCCTGAGGTGATGGATGCTGCCATACAGATCAATCGAATGCTCATTGAAATGACCGGGGATGATGCAATACGGCTCGATATGGTGCAACATATTCCCCATGTATCCCTTGCAATGGGGTGCATCCCCGGGCGTGCCCTGTCAGAACTGAACGTTCCTCTTGAACAACTGGCAAACAGGCTTTTGCCGATGGAGATTGGCATTGAGGAGGCAGTAACGGTCGTCACTGACTCCGGCGACCGTGTGTCAGGCATTAATCTTGCAAAAGATGACTCCGTTTTTATCCTGCACCGCAGTGTTATGGCACAGCTTGCGGGCATCTCAAAGGAAAAATGCTCTGCAGCATCGTTTGTCCGCGATGAGGATGAGCAACTGACCCCCTTTACGCTTGGCTATGTGCCCGAGTACAAGGAGAAGGCAGGATATGAGCGGTATTCACCGCATATTACCCTGGGGAATGGTGACGTCACAGAGATTGAAAACCTGCCTGTGTTGCCGGAGAGAGCCACCTTTTCCACCATTGCGGTATGCCATCTGGGAAATCACTGCACCTGCCGGTCAGTGCTCTGGAGTAAATGTGCAGGGGGAAAAGGGGTCTGACGGGGGATAATCATCAATATCCTCACATTCGGTAATAGCAGGGCTGCCGTCTGCTACCGTAATTGTTCTGAACGGCCGGTATCCGTGTGAACCTGCAGAAGGGATACCATTCCCTCCTGTCCCGGGACAATGTGACGCATTCCTCACCGGATTTTATATGCAGAGAGGAGGTGGCAATGCTGATGGCGCGTGCAGGACAACAGGTGCAAAGGCGCCAAAAATCGGGATTATCTTTTCTCAGGGATCTATAGTGTTTTTGTATGTGTCCACAGAGTGCACGTGCCACTCTTGATTCTGCGTAAAAATAATCTAACCATGCGGAAATAATAACATTCGTGCAATAAAAAGAAATGATGCGTAAAAAGCGAAAGGGAAAACAAATCCCCTTCAATACGCCCCGGCCGGGACTTGAACCCGGGTCGGAAGCTTCGGAGGCTCCCAGGATATCCACTACCCTACCGGGACCTGCCTCATACTATTCATCTCAATGATATTAAGGGATTTCCATCTGACAGGGGAAATATTGATGACATTGGTGAAATCGCTGCAATAAATGGTATGTTTAAATTGAAAAAAAATTGAGATTGTTGTTTTAGTATTTTTTCTGGTGATAGAGCGCCCATATCTTACAGGCGCCTTCATGGCTGACCATGCATGGCCCGACCGGCTTTCTGGGGGTGCAGGCCTTTCCAAAGAGTTTGCAGTCAGAGGGGTCTGCCACACCGCGAAGCACCCTGTCACAGATACAGGCAGAATGTTTCTCAACATGTTTGATTTCGATGCCGAATTTCTTCTGTGCATCATATGCGGCATACTTCTCTTTTAGCCTGAGGCCGGAACCCGGAATGACCGGGAACCCCCTCCACTCCACATCGCATGTTTCAAAGACTTCATATATCATCTTCATCGCTTTCGGATTGCCTTCGCGGGAGACTGCACGCGGATATGCATTCTCGACCTCTGCCCGCCCTTCTTTGACCTGTTTGACAAGCATCAGGAGGCCCAGCAGAATATCCTCCGGCTCAAACCCGCCGACAACCTGCGGCACCGGAAACTGTTCATATTCCTGGTATCCGGCAACCACACAGACATGGCCTGGCAAAAGAAATCCGTCCAGTTTTGCCTCACCCTGTTCTAAGAGATACTTCATTGCTGGCGGAACAAACCGGTGGCAGCTGAGAATACTGAAGTTCTCCGGCGGTTCCTGCAGAATGGTGGCAGCGACAGTAGGCGCTGTTGTCTCAAACCCCACAGAGATAAAGACAACCTCACGGTCCGTCTTCTCTGCTATCTCAACTGCCTTGTGTACACCCTGGACCACCCTGACATCTTTTCCGTATTCCTCAAGGGCGCCCTTTGTGCCGGGCACCCGTATCAGATCCCCGTAGGTCGCGATGATGCAGCCTTTTTCTGCGAGGTCAATTGCAGCATCAATCTCGCCCTGGGGGGTGATACACACCGGGCATCCGGGCCCCATGACAATCTTCAGTCCATCCGGCAAAATACTTCGCAGTCCGGCATGGGCAATTGCGGCCTCATGCGTACCGCAGATGTGCATGAATGTATAGGGTCTGTCCATCTCTTCCTGTAACGCCTTGAGGATGTCTGTTCCATCTGCCATATTAATCATTATTTTTATAGTTGCCTGCAAAAAAGATTATCCCATATGTCTGATATTTTGATTGCAGCGGAAATTATTCTCATCGGGATCATTGCAGCCTATATAGTCGCACGGGTGTTTAAATGGCTGCAGCACAGGGCTGATCTGACCGAATCCAGGTTTGATGATATCCTTGTACTTTCGATTGGAAAACCTATTGTTGCAGGAATACTGTTTTTTTCATTTTTCCTTGCGATGGGGTATGTTACAGTCCCTGAGAAATATGCATGGATTATTGATGGTAAATTCCTGAATGCGGTGTACATATTTCTGGGTGCCTGGGTTGTCTCAATATTTGTTGAAAATTTCATTAAGTTGTACGG
The DNA here is from genome assembly GCF_009914725.1 of Methanogenium sp. MK-MG. GTDB lineage: Archaea > Halobacteriota > Methanomicrobia > Methanomicrobiales > Methanomicrobiaceae > Methanogenium. The sequence continues at coordinate 10,009 of NZ_JAAAWJ010000055.1, read as the reverse complement.
GCAGTGGCTCTCTGCCAAAACAGAGAGTGATCTTGACGACAAAATCATCTACATTCTTGAGGTTACCGTCCGGTATATCATCTGGTTTATCGCGATTCTCATTGTCCTGTCATATCTGGATATTGATATCACTCCGCTCATTGCCGCAGGGGGTGTCTTTGGACTGGCCGTTGCCCTTGCAGGACAGGACCTGATATCCAATTTCTTTGGCGGCGCCCTCATTTTGGTTGACAAACCCTTTGTCATCGGTGACCGGATTAAAATTGATGGATATCTGGGTGATGTGGAGAGTGTCGGGCCGCGAAGCACGAGAATCAAGACCCTTGATTATCAGTTGCTGACAATTCCGAATTCAAAAATAGCAAACAGTGTTGTCACCAATTATGCCATGCCGGATGTCAAACTGAAGGTAAAAATACCTGTTTCCGTTGCGTATGGGAGTGATATCCACCGGGTAAAAGAGGTCCTTCTGGAGATTTGCCGTGACGCAGCAACGAATACTTCCTATATCCTGACCGATCCCGCTCCCAATGTGTATTTCCTGGAATTCGGGGCGTCCAGCCTTGATTATATGATGGTTATCTGGGCAAAAAGGTTCAATATGTCATGGGAAATTAAGGATCACATCAATTTTGAGATTGAACGCCGGTTTGCTGAGGAAGGAGTTGAAATACCGTTCCCACAGATGGATGTGCATATGCAAAAGTAATCTCTATTCTTCTCTTATTTCATCTACAAATGTGGTCAGCTGAATCATAAATCCGGGGTCAATCCCGTTTTTGGCTGCAAAGAGCACGCCATGGATATCAGAGAGCCGGATTTTGTTTGTGAGGTAATGAATAAATTTTGAAATTCTCGCTGATGATACATAGATGAGCATGGTGCTGATTGAATCGAGCACGATGCACACATCTTCATTCTCAAATTTTTTCAAAGCTTTTGTGAGTGCAATTCCAATTTCAGTGAGATCTCCCGGGTTACTGATAAATATGACATCTTCACTGTCCCCTTCATCTTTCCCCAGGGCATAATTTGTTATGGCATCGATAAAAAAGACAAGACCTGTATTAATATTGGCACGGGAATACATCTTTAAAAGAATCATTGATGGCTGGTTTGTGGTGATCATAATTACACGGAATCCACCAGCGGTAATACTCTTTACAGCCTCTGTGCTCACGTTTTTAAGAAAATGGGCATCAGACTGGATAAGTATAATCTGTTCAGATGTCAGATCCCCGGGATTAATCACCAAATGTCTGCTCCTTTACTGAATGGTATCTGGTATCACATCTCTTTTTCAATCTCTTTGAAGTGGCCGATTACCGCCTGTGAGAGTTCCCTGAGATTATGAATTATTTGTGACAGTGCTTTCTGCTGCACCTGCAGTTCTATCAGTATATCTTCATCTTCATACCCTCCCTCTCTGATTCGTTCAATCAGGGATGCAATGTTACCTTCCACCAGTTCTGTGGGGTGGTTCAGGCGCATTGTTGCTTCGGATATATACCCCTTCATTGTCTGCTGAAGAGACTGTTCACGCGTCATATCCCTGATAATAGCAGAGATGCCATCGACCGTCCCGTCCTCACCTGATATTGGTGAAAATGCAATACCGGCTGTAATCTGTTTTTCTGTTTTCGTAAGGCATATTATATTACCTTTGAAATACTGCCCTTCTGAAACATTCCTGAGGATGGATGCAAAGAACTTTTTTTTATCATCCGGTATATGCCGGGAAAATGGTTCACCAATACTTTCTGCCTCCTCGTACCCGAATATATCCTCTGCAGCACTGTTCCATGTAAGGATTGACCCGTTCGGGCTGATGCCAATGATTGCATCATGTGATGAGTGGATGAATTCACTGAGGAGCAGTGCATCATTTTCACTCTGCCGGGTGTGAGTTACGTCTGTTCCGATTGTTACGTAGAACTGTGGAGTTGTACTGGTCTCAGGGATTCGTTCAATAGTCCAGGATATATAACGTATTTGTCCGTTTTTTGTTTTGATCTTTGTCTCATAATGAACTGATTTATTTTCTTTTTTTCTGAATGTATCCCTGACACTGGCAATTATTTTACGGTAGGTGCTGTCAGGATATGCTACTCTGAACGCTGTTGCCACATCAGGTATTTCATCATGAGAATAACCGGTGATGATCTCTGCTGCACGGTTCCACAAGAGTATTTTTCCGGTATTATCACTACAGAAAACGATCAGGTGGTCATTATTCAGGATGACCTGCGGGAGTATGTCCTGCAGATCTCTGGTAAGACTGGTATGTGGTGTTTTTTCCTTGTCCGTCATTATACCTCTTCTGAATCAGTGATCTCCACATATTAATAATTAAATGCATATGAGCAGTCTCTCTTATCTGAATTGGGGATGACTATTGATATTATATACTTAGTGTATTTCAAATGATAATTCTTTGTGTGCCTGCTGCCTGTGAGGGAATCAGTTTAGTATAGATGTTTCACAATACTCCGGTATGACAGGTATCTCGACTTCATGTCTGCACGACAGACCACTTGAAGATGCACTTGAAATTCTTTCGGGAATGACTGATTTTGTGGAGATTATGGATGATGGTCCTCATTACTGCCAGTCTGCAGAGATTCCCGGTCAGTTTTCTTTCCGGTATTCTCTTCATGCACCCTCACGGGGAGTTAATATTGCAAGTACACTTGAACCAATCCGCCGTGCAAGTGTTGAGGTAATCTCAGAAGCCCTTTCAATAGCCGGTGAACTGAATGCGAAGGTTGTCATCCATCCGGGGTATTCTGCATGGACGGAGGGGAAGGTATTTTCACTTCAGGCTCTCCGTCGTTCACTTGGTGAAATCGGGACTACAGCTGATGATTCGGGTGTCACATTTTTTATTGAAAATATGCCCAAATGGCCGTATTTTTTATTCTGCACCCCGGATGACTACCAGTATTTTGATGACTGTAACATATGTCTGGATGTCGGGCATGCATTTTTGTCAGGTGTTCTTGACTCGTTCCTTAGTCTGCCGTTTGCGCATTGTCATATCCATGATAACTGTGGGACAGAGGACAGTCATTTTCCTGTGGGAAGTGGCAGTATTGACTGGGAGAATGTGCTGAGTATTCTGAAGCAGAGAAAAGTGGAGCCGGTTCTTGAAGTGCGATCGCTGGATGCGGTTGAAACCAGTTTTGCTGCACTTAAATCTTTTGGTTTTGAATAGTGATTTTGTGGCAAAATGCCAGTATCTCTGCGCACAGAGGTATTTCGGACCATAAATTTGGGTTGGGAATAGCAGTTTCTGAGAACAATTTCAATACTATTTTATACGTTTGAAATCGACCTTGTAATACAATCCTACGATTGGTGCCTCAGTGGCTTAGTGGTATAGCGCGTCCTTGGTAAGGACGAGGTCGCGAGTTCAACTCTCGCCTGAGGCTTTCTGTTTACATCCCATTTTTGTTATTCTCTTCATTTTGATTGTTTTGTAATTGTCGTTTGTATAAATATGGCTCTGTAGAAAATGCTGCGCAGCGAAAGAAAACGTGTGTATGTGTGAAAAAACAGGGTCGGATGAATATCGGAAACGGGAGCTCCTGCTCCACACCTGTTTTTTGTCACCCTTTGTTTACCCTCTTTGACCCACTGTGCCGGGGAATTGGGGGGCAGAACGGACGTATTTTCTGCTTTTTTTTACTGCCGGAAAATGACGGTTGATTGCGGAATACTGAGCGGTCGCTATTGGCAGGTATTTTGGGAGGATCTACAGTCTCCGGCTGAGAACGGCCTGCTCCGGGCTTCTGTGTGGACACGTTTTTCCAAGGCGCAGGCCATTTTGAGGATTATTTATGCGTTGCTTAACCAGATGCCGGGATTTTTGCCCAAAGTGACGCGAATCGTACACCGCAGTTGCAGGAGGAAGAAAACAGCATATCCAGTGCCCTCCATTCCGATGTTAGCACTGTACTTTAATTTTCCCCGTTCCATTCTTTCAATAATAGGGGAGAAGGGCAATCATCACCTGAACTACTGTTCATATGTGGTGTGGTCACTTGGTGAACATCTCAGAATCATTGTAATACTCTGGTGGGATGGGTCTCTCACTCTCTGCTGTGTTCATCTCTGCACATGATATGGCTGGTATAAATGTCTGTCCCCTATCATTTGTGGATCGGATTCAACGTTTGGTGATAATCAACAGCGTATATCCATTTCTGACCTTATTTGTGGTGTTTATTGTGCGTTCCACCCTTTCTCTCCGTCCAATAATGTAACCCCCGGTTTCCAGTCCTGATATAAACTAATTTCTAAATTCGGGAAAAACGTATTTAGTCTGTAAGAATATATCCTGAAACTATAAATGAAGGGAAGGATATGCGAAATAATAGACATCTCAGATTTTTTTTGATAGTATGTATGGCGTTGCTGATTATACCGGCAGTTCAGGCAGATCAGGCCTTCAATATTTCAAAAATTGATTCCCCTGATACGGTCTCGATGGACTATTCAAAAACACCTCTCGGTACCACTAATGCATTTACGAGTTTTGTGCAATATCTCAGTGATCTGGCAGAGGAACTGATTGAGTTCATCGCGAGCATATTTGATATGCTCGGCATGAAAGATGACCCACATGTGGATGATCTTATGACTGAACTGAACCAGAGCAGGGATCTGATCAAACCATGATCTTTTGGGATTATTGACTTTATAGAGATCAGACATGTACGTTGAGGGGTGGAGGAATGTCCTGGACCAAAAACTATCCTGCTCTTCCATACCTGACCGGGTATAGTTTAGGGTTTAGATAATGGGGGATTCTGATTTATTCATTTTCAGTTTTTTGTAGATCAGTATCCGGAAGGGTTTCATTTTCCTTCGCTGCATCTGCATATCTCTTAACGAAAGCCCGGATGTTTTCCGCCTCGATATTTCCAATATTGAGTTGCCGGATTATGGTATCAATCTCATTTGCCTGTTCTTTTATTTGATCAACCATCTCGGCATTTTCAAGGTCAGTAATGCCGATGATTACCTGCAGCGGGTTCCTGATCTGGTCATTAAGCTCTGCAATATGTTCTGCCTTTGCCAGGAATTCACTGATGTGTTTAAGAAGTTCCCTGAATTTTTGTTCACTTTCCTGAAGCGCCTGTATTGATTTATGGTATTCTGTGATGTCTTCAAGAATAATGGTAATTCCGGGTGAACCGTCCGCAAAAACTGTTGGAATTACTTTCATTTTAAAGAATAGTTCTTCTGTATCTTTCAGTATCCTGATCTCTTCTGCTACTACCTCTCCTTCCAGGGCCTGATCGATTTTTGGCTGCAGGTCTACCCCTGTGTTGAAAGGGAGAAGAACATCCTGAATATTTTCATTGATAATTTCTTCTTTCCTGCGATTAAACAGGGAAATGGTATTGCTGTTTACCTGTACAATTTTCTGAGTATTATTCAGGACAATTACATAATCAGAAGAGAGATTCATCATCGCAGATATCGGCACCCGGTGTGAGATGAAGTATACCTTGGACTGCCCATAGGTTTCCATATCGACCTCACCGGACGTCCGCAGTATGTCCAGATAATGTCCAACGGTTATCCTGTTCATCCCGACTATTTCTGTAATCTGCGTAACTGACATGCCCCGTGGATTCTGCTTCAGAATCTCAAGAATCTTTGTCAGTCCTCCATGATTCTCTTTCATGATTCTGTGATATGTTGTCATTATAGTATTTAATGATTCATGTCCTCATCTATCACAACTGATTATCGGACCAACATATCAATACTGGATTGCATTTTCAGTATTTTTTTGAAAATCCAAGGCATTGCTACTGCCGGATAATGTATATACGCAACGGATTAAGATGGATGATGGAAAGATACTCTGGCTGAATCCCTGATCTGACATCCATACATTACCTGACATACTCATCGCCAATCCACAGAATATTTGTAACATCACCTGTTTGATCAAACATTTTTTCCAGATTCCATGTTAGATTAACTGGTTCACCAATTCGAGACACAAACGGCACTGAAATTTCCATGTGTTCATCTTTCGAATCATCTGCAATATACTTCCGAATCTCTCTGGTTTCAAGCTGCGAGGAGGGGGGAATGAAAGCTCCAATCTCTTTTCCGATAATGGTAGTGTCCTCTCCAATAATTTCTGAAATTTTTGAATTTGCACGGGTAATAGTTCCTTTTATGTCAACTGATAATACAGGCCGGTTCAGGTTTTTTCCACAGATGGATGCAAATACCTCATTTTGTTTCCGGACATCAAGGATATGGTTATTTTTGATCGTTTCAAAGATTGTTCTTAGATTTTTTTGCGATTCTTCTGACTGTGCATCACCCTTTTTTTCTTCCGGGTCTGCAATGATGGTATTTTTGGCCAGTTCTTTTTCATACCAGCATCTCTGAAGAACAACCGATGCCTGGTTTACAAAAATCTCAATGACTGATCTGATCTCATCGTTAATGCAGTTCGGTACGGCAAAGGAGATGCTCCCAAACAGTCTGTTATCCCTTGATATTCCTATCATATAGCATTCATAGAGATCCAGAACATCATTAATAGTCTTACAGACATCTTCTGAAAAGTTCTTCAGAAAAAGGTCATACATGCCTCCAGGCAGGTGAATCAGCCCGTTAGAAATCAGGTGTGGGCGATAGTCATCAGGAATTTTGAAGTTCTTATCCAGAACATTCTGGTTAAGCATGTTGCTCAACATATTTTCATATTCTTCAATTTCTCCTTTTATTGATTTGATGTGTAATGTTCCCGAATTTTCATCATATAAACTGACCACCGCCAGACCGCCGGGAAGAAGCGAAATGAGTTCAGAAGAGATGTAATCATATATCTGTTCATTGTGCGGCTGATTGGCAAAGTTCGTGGCAGACCGGGAAATAAATTCCAGATTTTTTATATGGGTTTTTTCTTTGATCTCGCTCAGTTTTCTGGCTGTATTGTCAGTACCTACTGCAAAGATCCCTGTGAGGCGACCCTCAGTATCAATGATGGAGCTGTTTGTCCAGGAGATCCATCTTTTCTCTCCATTCCAGGCAATGTATTCATTCTCCGTAATTCTGAACCGGGTTGGATTTTCAAGGATCTCTTCAATAATGTCGCTAAATATGCGAATATTTTCCACTGAACCGGAACAGATGGTATCAAATGCATTTTTGTTGATCAGTTCTCCCTTTTGATATCCAAGCAGTTTTTCCCCAAATTTATTGATATACAATATTTTTCCGGTCATATCCGTTTTCATGACTATTGCGCATGTTTTTTCAACTAAATCCAGATATTTTCCTTCACTTTTTAATAGTTCTGTTTCCATTTTCTTTCTGTGTGTCACATCCCGTATTGATTCAACTGCACCGACGACGTTTCCCTCTTCATCATACAATTCTGTTGCTTTCACCCAGAGATATGCCCCTTTTTGATTGTAGATGTGAGATGACCAGATCTCAGCATTAAGTGAATCTCCCTCTTTCCAGATTGTTTCAGACGGGTCGTATTGTGTCATGTCGCGGGACATTACGTAGTCAATGAGCATTTGCCGCTTTGCACCGTAAAAAGGAACTGAATAGAGACAGTCTCCCATACCAATAATTTCGTTCTTAGGCACTCCGGTCAGTTCTTCCATTGCCTTGTTCCATGCAATGACTTCAGAATCACCGTTAATTACAAAGGTGGCTTCAGGCAGAAAATCGACAATATCAGTAAATCGGGAAATAGTGCTGGTTAGATCTGATTCATATTCTTTCCTCCCGGTAATATCCCTTCTGACAACAGCAATTTTTTCGACATCCCCATCTGAATTTAGCATTGGTGAAAGCGAAAAGTCAAATACCCTGTTATCAGTTTCATCCACAAATGAATCCGATTTTTTTGAAACGATGATTTCAGATGTAACATCCCTGATGTTCCTGGCGACGTCTTCCGGAATAAAATCATAGATGCTTCTGCCGGTAATTGATTTTATACTCAGTGTGTCATCTGCGCAAAAGTCCCGGATGTATTTACAAGACGGTTTATTCAGTGACAGTATGCAGCCATTTAAATCAATAAGAAGGGAATTATCATTTATTGAATTCAGTAAAAACCGTGTGTTTTCCTCATTACGTTTCAGGGCTTCTTTTGCCAGTTTTGCATCGGCAACGTATCTTCCGATGAACTGGAATTCATGAATAGCTCCCTCGGCATCAAATATTGGAGATATGCTGCTTTCTATCCACCTGAATTTCCCCCCCTGTTGATGGATACGAAATTCAACATTTTTTGATTGTTTTTCAGCATCTGACAGATTTATGCATGCCTGAATCTGTTCTTTATCAACCGGATATATATCCAGTGACTCCATTGTTTTGCCTATAATCATATCTTTTTGAATGTTGAAATGATTGCAGAATGCTTCGTTAACATAATTTACCGAGTGATCCTTCGAAATCCGGCAGATCAGTTCCTGCTGACCCTCAACAATATCCAGATACCGATTTTCACTTAATTTTAAACAATTCTCCACATTTTTTCTCTCAGAGATATCCCGGATGACATAAAGGGAAACCAATCTCTCCTGTAAAGAAAATACATGGGCACTGGCCTCTATTGGGAATGTTGTGCCGTCTTTTTTTACCTGCATCCCTTCATAAATAGAATGGTAATTCTCTGCCAGATTTGTTTCGATTGTAGAGTTTTGACGGTGATATTCTGAATTAAATATTTCACCAAATTCCATCTGAAAGAATTCATCCCTGGTGTAACTTAGTTTATTACAGGCAGTATCATTTACTTCAATTAATTTCCCGATCTCCTGATTATCGGTGATCTCATAGAGAAATACTGAATCATTTACATTATTAAACAGGTTTCTAAATTTGTCTTCATTTTCAGTGAGTGCGTCTTTTATCTTCTTTTCTTCGGTAAAATCTTTGATAATTAAAATCAGGCCATGCTCCCCGCCCTCAAGGACTAATGGAATATATTTGACAAAAAAATAGTAGCGTTTACCATCATAAGCATAGGTAATCTCCTTACTGCATATCTCCCCGTTTTCAATCGAACGATCAATTAAGGGGAATATTGCTTCATCACTGATTACAGGGATTTCCGGGTTGTTAATTTCTCTGTTGAGTATGTCATTTTCATCAAGATTGAAGTATTTAAGGTATTTGTCATTAACCTGAATGATTCTCCTGTCCTGATTCAGAAGAACGATTAAATCAGGAGAACAATGCAGCATTGAATTGATTGGCAACCGGCGGGAGAGTGTGTAGACTTTTGCATTGCCGATGAGCTGCACATCAACTTTGCCTGATGCCAATAGAACCTGGAGATATTTTGCGATAGAATTTCGGTGAATGTTTGTAACATGAGAGATCTCTGTTATCGTCATTCCCTTTGACTTGAACTTTAGTATGTTCAGTATTCTATCGAGCAGTTCCTGCTCGCTGGGCATAGGTGTTGGATACACAATATGATATTTAAGTGTATGCAAGGCATCCTTGTTTATTTCATGTCCATTCTAAAATTTTAGAAGTTTTAATGAGCAATTATTGGTTGGATTTGAAAAATATTGAAAATAGTTAGTTATTTTTTCTCAAACGATTAATTTACATGAGGAATGCAACCACTTATAAGTGTTGTGCATTGTTTTTCTGGCGGCATTAATGAACTGACTGAACTGATAAAAGATCACTGCATTTAATATGTGATACATTTCTTCAGATGCAATCAGAATATTCTGTTTTAAATCCTAAGTTTGCCAGTTTGAGTTCATTCACCTGAGCAGACTATCCGCTACAGCGATCAAAAATTTTCATTTTTTGTCCGGATAATCTATTTGACAGTTAGTGAATTTCACTCAATCAAATCATGAAATACCCCAATTATGGCTTAAAATCGTCGTGTTTATGGCATCAAAATTCGAGTAGATGTATGTTTTCGTCTTTCGTTTCCACGAATCAACGGTAACTGTCAAATCCGATAAGGATTTTTTGATGA
>NZ_JAAAWJ010000054.1 GCF_009914725.1 Methanogenium sp. MK-MG | reverse complement strand
TCACACAATCCCGTTACCAGGAATGCATGCCACGGTAGAATCATGCCGAAAGGAGGGCATGGCGTGTCGCAATCTTTGATTTAGCTTTACATGTCGCACTGACTGGTTGTAGTTAAGAGTACGGTATCGGAATGCACTTTTGAAACGGAGTTTCCCGATCTTCCGTCCTCTCTTCTTTGTCTGTGACAGAGCGGCAATATTGCTCCAGAGAGTATATAGTCAAAAACCAGACTTCTAAGAATATCTGGTATTCTCCATATGATGCCAAACGTTTATTTTTGAAATTAAACGATAGTAAACGCTTAATCGCATTTACTATTAGTTCAAAAAGAAACGTTCGCCACTATAATTGACCATCTGGAGCACTTTGGAGTAGACTTCTTTCAGTGCAGGATTCTCATCCTTCAGCGGGACTATTCGTGCCTGTGTTTCCTTCTTCTTCAGAGGCACGCCGTTGGCCCGGGCCTCATTGCATTCTTCCAGAAGTTTGTTGTAGAGCCACCTACAGGTATCGAGTGCTGCATTCAGTCGCGTCTCTGCAACCGGACCTGGATATGCCCGATACTTGTAGGAAACGATCATCCATTTCTCCATTTGAGAATCAACGCAACCTTTCAGAACATCAGGACTAACCTGCCCAGATGTTGTAAGGAAATATGAGGGAGACCATAACCCATCTCCCCACAGCAGCTCTTTAGTTGCAGGGTATTCCTGACGCAATTTGCGTGACGACACACAATATAATTATCGCAGCGAGGAAGGGGCTCTGCTTTCATCCTCGGCCTGAAGACCGGGGACTTCCCGCTCCGCCCCTTCACCCCACAAGTTAAATACCACATTCACATACCACTGCGTTAGTGAAAAACTATGACTGATATCATTGAGAATGAGGCAGGAGAAGCAATGGGTTTCACCCCGTCGTGGTGGACGTTTGTTCTCCTGGGAATCATTGCATTTATTTTTGGCATATGCTGTGTCATCATGCCAGGATATGTGACGCTCTTTTTAGGCTACTTCATCGGTGCGATGGTGGTGGTCTGGGGAATTATGACAGTCGTGCAGGCAGTAAAACCGCACGAAGGTGGCACAGGACGGTCTGTCGCACTCATTATTCTGGGTGTGCTTGCTATTATCCTCGGCCTGCTGGTATTCTCCAGTATCCTCAGTGCCTGGTTCCTTATTACCTACCTGATTGCCTTCTGGGCATTCCTGACCGGATTTACCAATATCTTCCAGGCGTTTACCGGGAAAGACAGTATATGGTACAAGGTGCTCCTCGTCATTGCAGGCATCATCGCGATCATCCTTGGATTCTACGTGATGATGTACCCGCTGATGGCAACGGCCACTGTCATCTACGTTCTGGGCATCTTCCTGATTGCATGGGGTGTCATCGTCGTGATCACCGGTCTTATGACCCAGAAATAATCATACTTTTTTCAGTTTTCCTTGCTTGTCTCTAATCGTCTCCGGCACCTGAGGGTAAAAACAGTGATGAATCCGTCATCCTACTCTGATCACACCCGTGTGACACATACCTGCAGACAATTTATATCGTGCATCTGCCGGGAACGGGAACATGCAGGTTTTTTAGCGGGCAGCACCATATCTATGATTACCATGCCATGGACCATCAGATCAGAAGAACCGGATGACGCTGCAGGTATTGCTGCGGTTCTCACCGATGCATTCAGCCGGAAAGACGAGGCAGAACTGGTATCTCTGATCCGTAATTCCGGTGCCTATGATCCTGAACTTTCACTTGTCTGTGTTGAAGACGGAACCATCGTCGGCTATGTACTCTTCTCACCAGTGGTTATCCGCGCAGCAGACTGCGATGAGACACCTGCCCTTGCCCTGGCACCAGTGGCAGTCCTCTCTCAATTCCGGAATCAGGGAATCGGCACCGTGCTCATTGAAGAGGGCATTCACCGGTCCCACCAGAAAGGAGCGAAGATCATCGTTGTACTTGGTGAACCCGGATATTACCGCAGGTTCCGGTTTGAATCAGCAAAAGTGTATGAAATACAGCCGCCATGGGAGGTGCCGGAGGGATACTTCATGGTCCTCAGCCTCGAAACAAATGCCCTGCGTGACGTACATGGTATGGTCCACTACCCGGAAGCGTTCGCACGCACGGCAGACACCCAACAATAAAAACCGGCGGAGGAAGCTCGTACATGGCACGCATACTCTCAAAGAAAGACCAGGAAATCCTGAAGAAATGTGCACCGGAATGTGAGGATTTGCTCTGCTCAGATTCGAAAGTTCCCTACCGCTCTGTCCTGCCGCCTGTTGCAAATCATTATGCGGTGGATGCAGATGACTTCAGGGAACGAATAACCCGCCTGACAGCAGACGAGCTGGAATATCTCACGACACTCATCACCGCCACCGGCGACTCGCACTGGCATGATTAGGCACCGGTCAACTACCCACGAATAAAGTCGTGGTCTTCCTGCCTGCTTTTTTCGTGAACAGAATAATCAGGGAGATTCAGAGTGAATTGGCTGATCTTCACCCCCAAATTCATCAAATAAAATCCGATATACTGCTGTCAGGACTGCAAGTGCCAGCGGCCCATACAGAAAACCCAGCACTCCCATAACAGCAATACCGCCAAAAAGGGCGATAAATATCAGGACAGCATTGAGTTTTGAACGTTTCCCCATCAGGACAGGGCGCAGATACCAGTCAGGGATGGCACAGAGCAGAGGCCAGCCAATCACCAGTATCAGCACCAGTCCGTAGTAATCCCCGAGAGACAGGGCATAGACTGCAAGAAACGCAATGATAATAACCGGCCCGAATACGGGGATTAATGCAAATATCGCACAGATAATCGACCAGAAGAGCACATGCCCGTATCCGAGGAACGTAAAGAACGGCAGAGCAACGACGAAGACAAGCAGGGCAATCCCCACATGGACGATGATCAGGGAATAGAGAGTATCCGAGAGTAGCACATTGAGAATGGAAAGTTTTGGCTTTGACTCTGCCGGCACGACAGACCATATCTGATCAAACATCTGCTCCCCGTAGAGAATAAAGAGATACAGGAACAGAAAGAGAATCATGAAAATGATTGAATAATAGGCGGTTGCACCAAGAATTTCACCGATGGAGCCCTGCACTGCAGCGATGATACCATTGACAATCCCCTGGAGGTCAAAGACAATCGGATTGACATCCATGCCAAAAATCCCACCTCCCATGGAAAGCCAGGCAAAGATACTGTTAAAGACCTCCTGAATATACTCCCCGTTTGCAAAGATAACAACCAGAGACACCATCAGCATCATGACAAGAAAGATGACCACACCTGTTGTGATGAAAATGGACGAGAGAGGCGCATGCAGATGCTTTTTCAGGACATTATGGTAGGGTATCAGGACCGCTGCAAGTGCTCCTGCAATAATAAGCGGATCGAGCAGTGCCCGGAACATCACAATGATCAAAAGAACCAGAAAAAACGATATGCCAATGACAAACCAGTCTCTTCTCTTTCTGCCGGAATTCATTGCTGTTGTATACTTCATACCTGTTGGTGAACTACCACGAAGCTAAAGACTTAGCGGCTCCCTGCTTCATTCCCCGGAGTATTCTCCACCAGTCCACAGGCCTTTCCCCTCGTTCCGATGGTTAAATGATTACTTGGTTCTCGTAATCAGGCAATTCCGTATTAGTGTTACAAATATTTAATTTGTGCCCATGAAAACAAATGCTACATCCCCTTGGCTAAAGACCAGGGGGTGTTACGCTTTCCCTATAAGAATAAGAACAGACCGTCCTGACAATTGACGGTTATACGAGAACCGTAACGTCACTTACCTTAGCCGGGACTGTTCGACTGACAGTGACAGCTGTACCGGCCGGGGGGATAAGAGTGACAGTGATTCGCTCCCCCGGCAGTGCCGCATACGATTCCGGTACACGAACCATGATAGTCACCTGTTCATTAAACTGGATGACTGGGGTATCCCCGTCAGAAGTTATATCATATATTGTCCACATCCCCGGAAGAGGCGGTATAGCCGATATAAGGGTGCTGTTCGGCTGTAGGGTAAGAATGCTTTCAGATGTCACATATGCCAGTGAACAACCGCTGAGATCCATCGCCTTTCCTCCTCCGGCAGACGGCCTGACTGTGAAACGCAGCATGTCCACAGCACTCCGGCCGGATGTTTTATAGCCATATACATCACCGATGAGCATCAGTGATGAAACAGACTGGTCTACGCCTGTATAGATGACATCTTCTGCCGTGTCCGTTGCAAAAAACCCGGTACCCAGAATGGTGAAGGAAAAGACTGAGGCGATGAGCACAAAGGCGATCAGAATAATTGCACCCTCAAGCCCGGTAAGCCCGGTATCATCAATTCGGCACATGTCTTCCTCTTCTCGCCAAATCTGTCCCCCCTTACAGGATGTTGTGTAGTCTGTCAATATAGCATATCGCATCACGGACGTCCGGCATGAGAAGCAAGATTTTTCTCATCCGCACACAAGAGAGAAGCATGGAATTACAGGAATCAGGATCAGGCCTTGCAGGAATGCTTCGTCCGTTCAAAAAATTCATGGTCGAATCCGGCATAATGGACACAGACCAGGTCGTGTTTTACGGCTGCCCCGGAACATGCACACCATTTATTGAACTGCTCACGTATGCTGCCCGTGACCTGCCGTTTGAGTATATCTTTGTGCCCCGGCTGGACGAATCGTCAGCGAAAGTCCTCAAGCCGGTTCCCCATGTGGGTATGCAGGTCACATCCCATGCCCCGGAGACCTTTGATCCTAAGGTCATTATCATAATGGGAGGCCTTGCCATGCCGAATGAACCGGTAACAGCTGAGATGGTGCACGAGACAATTGCAGGATATGACGCAAAGATTGTGGGCATCTGCTTCATGGATATGTTCCGGCGTGCCGGATGGCTGGAAAAAATAGCCTTCGAAATGGTCATCAATGCCCAGATGAACCCGGTTGAAGTCTGGAAATAATCATTTTTACAAAATACGCGATCCCTGTTCTGCCCCGTCATCCTGACATGTATCTGTGCAATTTTTTCAGAAGTTATACTGAGTCTACCTCACTTCAGCAGGCAGCAGATGGAACAAAAAAAATGGTTTAGATGTATGGATTGCGCAGGCCTTTGTCAACGCCAAAGGTTGCACGCTCGTCCAGAGTCTTCTGGTTCTTTGTGATCTTCTCGGTTGCGAGTTTGGTAAGAAGACCCAGACCAGGCTTGACATCTTCAATAGGTTTGGTCTCGAAGTATCCTGCTTCGATGGCCTTACCCCAGATAGTCTCACCCTTCTTTGTACGGGTGAGGACTGTTGACCAGCCGTCAGGACTGCCAACAGAGCCGGTTGAGACGTCAGCGAGGTTTGCAACGTAGTCAAGACAGACGTGGCAGCCGGGCTGCTCAAACTTGTGGGTCAGCTTGAGCGGAATCTGTGAGACTGCACCCCGTGAGGTGTAGACAGAGAATTTACCCTTGCCAATGTCCATTTTAACAGCGCTCTCCATCTTCACATTACAGAGATCTTCCACCATGGTCTCAAGACCCTGATAGGGGAAGTTCTCCATACAGAAGATACCAATTGCAAGTGCAATCTTGTCCCCGACAGACCGCATGCCCATTGGGTAGAGCTGGGCCTTTCTGACAGCCTGGATCTGGCACGGTGTGCCGACAATTCCAACCTTGTCAAGACCATACGAACGGGTTGCCTCTTTGATCATTGCAACGTTCGGGCAGATGGTGTAGCGGGTACCGCGTGCTTCCATCAGTTCTGCAACCGTGGTTGCAACGATTGGCTCTGGCTTGTATGGCTCATCGCCCGGTCCTGCAACGACAGCACCGTCAATGATGCCCTCTTCAAGTGCAAATGCAAAGAGCTGGGTGACGATTCCACCGTCCTGAGAGGCGGAGAGAACTGCCGGGTCAGCTGCACGTGCGGATACACAGTTCTTGTAATTTCCGAGAACCATTTTACTCATCTCCCTTGCCCATAGCAGCATCAATAACTTCGCCGATTGCCTCGAACTGGTTCATCACATCAAAGTTAAAGAAGCTGCGCGGACACTGTGCGTAGCATGCACCACATTTGATACATAGATCACGGTCAATGTTCGGCTTACCGCATTCCATTGAAATTGCACGGACCGGACATGTTGCGACACAGGTACCGCATCCCATACAGAGACCCTGGTTTATGACATCATAGATCAGGTCACATCCGCATGCCTCTGTACCGCGCTGTGCGAGATCCATGAGAGGCTTGAGATATGCTGCTGCAAGTTCCTTCTGTTCATCGGTTCCTCTGAGGAGCAGATATGCCATAACAGCAACATTACGGATCGATTCAGGGGACGGTGGGCATGCCGGCAGGTAGATATCTACGTTGATCAGGTCACCGATCGGAACGTAGTTCTCATGCTGGGGCTGGTTCCACTGTCCACCACGGGCGAACCGTGTGATATTGCCGTATGCAGCGCAGCTACCGAGTGCAACAACAATAGTTGCATTCCTGCGTGCCTTTTTGATATCCTCCACAGAGTGGTGATCGTTTATACAGACTGAACCCTCGACAAGTGCGACATCCATCTTCGGGATATCACGCACATCGGCGAGAGTCAGACAGTAATTGAGATCCGCATAGTTGTCAAGCAACGTAAACAGACCTTCGTAGTTGTCTGCGAGGGACACGAGACATCCGGTACATCCGGACATGTGCACGTGTCCAATCGTAATTTTTTCAGCCACAGGCTTTTCCTCCTTTTCGTGTATTTCGGGCTTTTTTTCAACCTTCACATCGCCGGGTTTCACAGCCGGTTTTGCCTCAGGCCTGGCCTTTGGAACAGTCACCGGTTCAGGAACCGTAACTGGTTCTGGTGCCGCCTCAGGTTCTTCCGGCTTCTTCCCCGTGAAGATTTTCTTCAGATTTGATAGTAGTCCCATATTCCACCCCTACTTCGGCAAGTGCCATCTGCACTGCCTTCGGAATGGCCATTGTAACATGTTCCGTGAGCCAGTAGTCGACATCCTCAGATTCATTATCAATATTGGATATCGCGATGCTCTCAGGCTGGCACCCAAGGATTATCACTTCAGTCCGTTTCGAGAGCTCAGTCAGCGGGTCTTTAAACCCTCCCCACGAATGCGGGTCAAGATACCTGCCCGTCTTTTCATTCGCAAGGAAGTCGGGAGACACCTTCGTCAACTGACCGGGGCTGCCGCCGAAATCGAGGACGTCAACAATGACCATCCTCTCGACCGGCTGTTCAGCCTCTGCAACCATGGTGAAGAGGAAATGCGGCCCTGCAAGGCCCACATCCAGGACTTTCAGATCAGTATTATCCGGAAGGGACAATTTTTTGATTTCAGAGACCACCGCAGGTCCAAATCCGTCATCTGTATAGAGCGGATTGCCGACACCCACAATCATCTGTCTCGCGTACCAGTCAAGCATCTGACTATCTCACTGGAACAGTTTCTGGGCCACTACCTTCTTTGAGTCGTCGACCACCATCATGTGGGTTGCGCAGGACACACATGGGTCGTAGGCACGCATGATGACTTCAGTGAGCTGCCACGGTGCACCCTCGAGTGCCCGGCTGACAGTCGGGAAGTTCCATGTAGTCGGGACAAGGAGCGAGTACCACTGTACTTTGCCGTTCAGGACCTTGGTCAGGTGAATGTCAGTTCCACGTGGTGCTTCGTTTGCTGCCCAGCCAAGTGTTCCATCACCCTGAGGAATATCATCTGCGATGACTTTCCCATTGGTGTCAAGTGCTTCAACAGCATCCAGCATACCGTACAGACAGTCCATATATTCCATCTGTCGTGCAATCTGCAGACCCATTGCGCCCTTGCGGTCATAGTTCCGGAACATTGCAAGACGTGCACGGGGACCTGTCTCAATTGGCGCCCCATCATAGAGTGGGACACCGGTACATGCTTCCATTGCCGGCCACACCTTGGTACCAACCGGGGTGGTGCCACCAATCGGGTAGTCAGGGTCTTCGAGGGATACTTCGAGTTCACCCTGATACCAGTCCCACGGGCGGACCTCTGTCCAGCGCTCAGGATACCACTTCTGATCCAGATCAAGTGAAGAGGAACCATAGAGTGTATCTGATGCCATGTAACCCTGGTCGTGGAAACCGAACTTCTCGGTCTTCTCGACTTCTTTGCCGCCGGCAACCGATGCCATGGGGCGGTCATCCCAGTCCTTGAAGACAGAGATCATGAAATCCATGTGGTCACGTGCAAGAGGGATTGCCTCTTTTACGAGATCATTGATCTTGGTCTGTGCACGGGGGGAGATGTTCTTATACATACCACCGACACGGGGGTTGGACGGGTGAATGGGCTCTCCACCAACAATCTCCCCAACAGTCTGACCTACTTCACGGAGTTTCTGAATTCTCTGCGCAACACTGCGTACAGGTTCCTCGGGGGTGAACGGGTTGATATGGGTGTCCGTTCCCGGGATGTACATGTCAGGCAGTGACAGGATGTTGTGCAGTGCATGACTTGAAACACGATTTGCACACTGAAGGATAACTCTCAGAAGGTATGCATCATCGGGAATGATACAGCCAATCGAGGCTTCCATTGCTTCAGTACCTGCAAGGGTGTGGGCAATCGGGCAGATACCACAGACACGGGAAGAAATCTTCGGTGCCTGGTGCATGCTCTTCCCGATGGCGAGTTTCTCAATACCCCGTACAGGTGTAAGACTGAGCCAGTCACCGCGGGTAACGACACCGCTGTCGTCAACCTGCATAGTAAGCTTGGTGTGACCCTCATGTCTTGTGGTTGGGGAAATCTCTACAACTTTCGACATAAATTATCGCCTAATTATTAAATTCTGTTCTTCTGGCTATTCAAACACACACGTATGCATAAAATCACATACTGCATGCTGCAACACACGTACCCGCTAAGAAGTACGTATGAGTTATGTGAATGAACGGTTAAAAATAAGTTTCGTTAAGTACACGGCGCCAGTAACAGGATTATGTTGATAAAGTATTATTTTTCAGGAAGATCCCTCTCCATTCAGGACATCCTTCCCATAAATCAACGATATTTTAGCAAAAAAAGATAAATGACCGAATTATAGTGGCGAACGTTTCTTTTTGAACTAATAGTAAATGCGATTAAGCGTTTACTATCGTTTAATTTCAAAAATAAACGTTTGGCATCATATGGAGAATACCAGATATTCTTAGAAGTCTGGTTTTTGACTATAATTCAGCTTTATTTCAGCTTTCAGCTCAGCAATGGTTGCCTTGCGCTCTGCATAGGCATCATGCTGATGGATGCTTTCCTCATTTGTCTGCTTGATAGTGATGACTGAATCACCCGGCAAATAAGAAAATTTCTCAACTACACGTTTGGCCATTTCACGGACACAGTCTTCCACAAACCGGGCATTGCTGTGTGCGGAGAAGACCACATGACTCTCATCACCACGTTTCAGGAGTTCAAAGATCCGGGCACTCATAGAGTCTTTCAGTATGTCAATGATGGTCTCAAGTCCAACATGCTGGTCGTCATCAGTCTCAATTAAGAGGAACCCTTTGCCACGCTGGTTATGGGTGGCCATCGGGATCTCGTTCAGGAATTCCTGTATTTTTTCCTCACTAATCTCAAGATTACGCAGTTTTGCCGAAGCAAGTTCCTTCATAATATTCTGGGCACAGGGACAGGCAGTGATACCGGTCACTTCCGCACCGATCATCTTCCGGACGAGGGGTGTACCATTGTTTCTGTCAGCGACCGCACTGGCATGCACCTCTACGACCTCGTCGCACTCCGTCTTAGATACCGGCGTCTCACGCCTCACCATATACAGACTTGTCATCTTCACTTCTGTACGGTCTGCATACTCGTGGTGGTCAAGGAGTTTGCGGGCAACAGCATTGCATACTTCTTCAATACCGTTTACTTCACCCTCGGTGGCCTGCTGAAGCACCTCATCAATCACCTCAAAATTACGGGAGAGATTGGCACCCTTCAGGCTGCTGGGGAGATCCACATAGACATTGAATGTTGATATAAAGATCACCGGGCGCTTTCCCGGACGTGCGACTTCAACAAGCTTCTTGACATTTTTGACGCCGACCCGGGTAAGATTGATTCTGACTTCAGGCTGGGTTGATTGTGTATCAGGCAGTTCCATGTTAACCTCGAATGAAAAAAGCAGATTTCTGGTATGAATTCTGCAGATATATTATTCCTGATGTTAGGTTTTTTATCCTATGCTATAAAAGTTATGAAGGAAACCAACAACCATTAGGGATGAGAAAATGATACAGAAATACTACGAATCCGATGCAAACCTCAGAAATCTGGGGAATTCCCGGATCGCTGTCATCGGGTATGGGTCTCAGGGACAGGGTCAGGCACTCAACCTGCGCGACTCAGGGCTCGAGGTCATCATTGGCCTGCGCCCAGGAAAAAGTTGGGAGAAAGCATCAGAAGACGGCTTTGAGGTCTTCGATGTGGCAACCGCAGCAGGTATGGCAGATGTCGTGATGATTCTCCTTCCGGATGAACTGCAGGGAGATGTCTACCGCGCCCAGATCATGCCAAATCTCAAAGAAGGGGACTGCATAATGTTCTCTCACGGTTTCAATATCCACTATGGACAGATAGTCCCGCCACCCACGGTCGATGTTATTATGGTTGCACCGAAAGGACCTGGCCATATGGTCCGGAGGGTGTTCGCCGAGGGCGGCGGCGTGCCGGCACTCATTGCAGTCCACCATGATGCAACCGGCAATGCCAGAAAAATTGCTCTTGCGTATGCAAAAGGGATCGGTGCCACACGGGCAGTTGTCCTTGAGACGACATTCCAGGAAGAGACAGAGACCGATCTCTTTGGTGAACAGGCAGTTCTCTGCGGGGGCATGACATCTCTCATACAGGCAGGATTTGAGACCCTCGTGAATGGAGGATATGCACCAGAGATGGCATACCTTGAAGTGCTGCACGAGTGTAAACTCATCATTGACCTCATCTATGAGGGAGGATTCTCAAAGATGCGTGACTCCATATCAAACACTGCTGAATATGGCGACCTCACCCGTGGCCCGCGGGTCATCGGCCCGGAGGCATATGCCGCAATGGAAGAGATACTCACAGAAATACAGAACGGCGAATTCACCCGTGAATGGATGCTTGAAAATCAGGTCAACCGACCGGTCTTCACCTCACTGAAACGGCAGGGTGAAGAACACATGATTGAATCAGTCGGCCGTGAAGTCCGTGGACTTATGCCACAGTTCCAGAATCTCTCCTCTGACTAAACTTTTTTTAAAAAATATATGAGAACCGGACATACACTCTCCGGTGCCTGCCTGTTCCGGCTACTCAGCGGGTGCTGACCGGAAAAACCCGGATCCAATCTCTGCCTGTGCAAGCATCTCTTCTACCCATATACGGGCAATGGCATTGCCAACCTGGTAGGCAATGACCTCCAGTGACATCAGACTTGAATCCGGAATGATATCAGTATAGTTCGATCCCAGCAGGATGAACCCAATAGAGGCATTGTTGTAGATGATGGGGACAACAAGTATTACCTGTATTCGCTCCTTTCCGGGTGCAAACCCCAGCAGCTCCGGGAGATCAGAATAGCGGGCATAGATATACTCACCCGCTGCAACACGGCGGGCCAGAGGAGTCTCTTTTCCAATCTCCTGCACTGAAGCAAGGAATGCATCAGAAAACCCGGTGGCACAGGAAAGGGTAAAACTCTCAGTACGGGCATCCTCCAGGTAGAGAGCTCCAAATCCCATCTCTGCCACCCGTGATGCCGTATCCAGGCAGAGAGAGACCGAATCATCAAGGGAACGGGCTGCTGCAAGGGAGAGACCCAGATCACGCTGGGCGATGAGCTGCCCCTCCATCAGCTTCCGGTCGGTGATATCGTAGAGAGTGCCATGTACCGAGGCAATCTTTCCACTCTTTTTGCGGACATAATTGCACGATTCCTGCACCCAGCGCACATCCCCGTCTTTGGAAATGATACGATATTCACTCACACTGACAACCGATGGATCCGCCCGTGCGTCTTCTACCGTCTGGGAGAGAATCGGCAGGTCATCCGGGTGGACAATGGTGTCCCAGCCAAAATCACCTGACATGAGCATCTCAGCCGGATAACCGGTGATACTCTCCACCGCACCGTTTGCATAGATGATACGGTTATCCGCATGGCGCTGCAGGATGATGCCGGTAAAATTCTCAATGATGAGGCGGTAGCGCTCCTCACTCTCATTGAGATCATGTTCAAGGTTTTTGTTCTTCACCATCCGCCTGACCTGCAGGGCCAGTTCGGCAAACTCCGCCTTCGGATCATCGCCCTTAGACAGATAATAATCACACCCGTTTCTCAGGGCTGAGATCACCACATCCTCCTGCCCTTTTCCGGTGTACATCATAAACGGCATATCCGGATACCGGATGCGCACCTTCTGCAGGAATGCAATGCCGTCCATTCCCGGCATCTGGAAGTCTGAAATAATACCATCTATCTTTGTGGTCCGGATAATCTCCATGGCTTCCTCTGCGCCCAGTGCAGTGATCACCTTCAGATCGCCGGTACGCTCGAGAAAGACCTTGCCCAGTTCAAGAAGACTGGGTTCGTCATCTGTGAGAAGAATTGTCATCATTGTTTGGTACCCCCCCGTATATTTGTATAAATTAAGTGTGTATTCTGTCCCATCTACTCAGTATACATCACTGATGTCAGGGAATCCAGTGCTGCGCAAGTCTCCTGAAGGGTGAACCCAATACTCATTCCACTTACAGATATGATAAGTTCATCGCCGCCGACTGTGCCGATTTCAACTGCGTCAAGTCCTTCTGCAACAGATTTATCTGTATAGGCAATCAGGAACCTGCCCGGTGATTCATCAAAGAGAGCAGGTATTGCATCACCCGCAAGGCTGACTGTGGCGGCAGGTGCACACTCCGCAAGGGCTGCGATTAACCCACCTGCTGATATATCTGCTGCAAACCCGCCGTTTTGTACAAATAAACGGATTTTTTCAAGAATGGACGGGTCTGCCTTCTCCGGAGCCTGGCCACCGCACCCGGTCACTGCATCCAGTACTGACCCTCCCAGTGCAGGGACAGACCTGCCCGCAATGGCAAGCGTGGCCCCCTCTGTCGGCAGTGTGTAGCGGAGCACCGGGCCCTTCCCTGCCATACCGATGGAAGGCGTCGGAAGAATCCGTGTTCCGAATTCATCACTCTCATTGTATAACGAGACATTGCCACCCACCACCGGGGCACCGATGGCAATTGCCATGTCCCCCATGCCACGAACCGCCTCACCCAGCTGCCAGTAGATCTCCGGGTGAACGGGGCTGGCAAAGTTCAGGCAGTTTACCACGCAGAGAGGTGCGCT
>NZ_JAAAWJ010000053.1 GCF_009914725.1 Methanogenium sp. MK-MG | reverse complement strand
CCGCTGTTCATCCAACCAGTCCTTTACCCACGCATCCATGTTCGTCAATATATTAGGGATTATATGCATATAGATCTTTGGGTGCTATAGCTTTCATATCGGCAATGTAGCTAAATTCTTAGAGAATTGGAATGTGAGCCCTAATTTTCAACCGGAGTTTGGGATGTAAGTTTAAGCAATTGTCAAAAATCCGCCCTCTCATTGACGGATTCGATGACGAATCAATCCTTTCTGTCGGCCATTTAGGCATAGTTGCCGGTGGCATGATTCTCTTGGATCGTAAAAACAGATACAGGCATAAAAAACACGCTATCATAACCTTACCCATTCTCAGGTTGTCAAAGCAATGGTATTCAATGGACTGGGATCCATCGAACGCTGTCTTTATTTTTCCCTGAATTCTTCGGCGATATCACTGTTGAACACCTTCTATAGGAGAAAATTGGCAGAGAACAGATAAACGATGATGTGCTCGGCAGAACACTGGATGCAATCACAGGATAGGGTCCAACAGAATTACTCAACGAAATTGTTGCAAACTACCTTCTCTCGACAGAATTTTGGCTCTCATAATATTTATGCCGATACCACCAACTCCAGCGTTTCCGGATAATTTGAATCCGACATGGTTACGATTATTCATAATATCTTCCGTGATAAATTATATATATTGGTACACAAAGATATATAGTATTTGTTTTGAAATAACAGAATCTGGGGAGCAAAAAAATATGGCGAAAATCTTGTTATTTTATGATAATTTTGTAAGAGACTATCGAGGATTATTTTTTCTTAAAAAAGTATTGGAACATATGGGAAATTCCTGTTACCTAGAACCGCTCTTTAAAAATGCGATACAATCAATAAAACGGATCAATCCTGACACTGTTGTTATGGGACAAATCGGTGAATATTCAACAAGCAGAATTGGCTTATTTTGCTTTGAAAATGGGATAAATCTCTGCCTAAACACCACGGAGTATATTTCAAAATACAAAGATATTGGTGTTTTTTTTAGAATTAACCATGAAAATTATAATGACAATATTATTGATATGCAAGTCTTGGGAGGAGATATTCATAAGGGATACATCTTGGATAATCCAGACATAAAGAACATATCTAAATATAAACTCACAGGCATTCCACGAATGGATTTGAATATTATTTCAGAATTTGTAAATGCCGAAACCAAAGACATAAAAGAAAGATATCGAATACCTTCCGACAAAAAAATATTCCTTTACATTTCGTCATTTATTTTTGATGAATCTGGAGGTCAAATCGATAAAGAAAACTTAAAAGATTACGATTATGAAAAAATATGTCTGAGTGAAAATAGATTGAAGAAAGAAACTGTAACTATACTATGTAGATTTGCGCATTACTTGGAAACTCACAATGGAATATTGCTAATAAAGAAACATCCTTGGGATAAATCTCGATATTTAGAACAAAATATATCCAATGAATCAGTAATATTTGTTAACAATTGTGAATATATATCTCCGTTAATCCAGATTTCAGATGTGATATTGCATAACCAAAGTACTGTTGCAATTGAAGCGTGGATGCAGAAAAAAAATACAATATCGATTAATCCTTTTTTTAATGGAGATTATGAAAACCTAAATTATCATATGAAACACGACACCATAGTCCAAAATTTTGAGGAATTGGTTTCTTGTGTTTATTCTAATTTTGACAATAGTAACATTGACAAATTCTTAAAATCATTTAATTATCAAATGGATGGAAAAGCAACGTTTAGAGTTGCCCAGGAGATAAATAATATGGTGCCAAAGAAAACAAAGAGGAAATTGTCCTTAAATACCAGAGAGAAAATGTGTAACATAATTAGTGAAGTTATAAAATATAAGCAGGGTCTGGAATCATCAAAGTCCTATGCAAACCTACTATATTCATATGAAGAACAAAAACCAATAGTATATAAAATGTACGACCCAATTTTTGATGAATACATTAGTAATAACTTGTGAAATTATGCTAAGAAATAAAATAAAACGAATCCATATCAAAGATTTGGTGCAGGAAAAAAGTAATTTGATCTATTTAAAAATCAAATCAAGAGTTAATTCTCGTAACATGATGGGGGAGAGTAATCTAATTGGACTTAGTATTAGATACACAGATATAATGTCATTATATGTTGAATATAAAGACATATTTGTAAACAAGATCTATCACTTCAATTCAGAAAAAAAATCTCCATATATTCTCGACGGTGGCGGCTGCATTGGAATGTCTGTTCTTTATTTCAAATCAATCTATCCCAAAGCTAAAATTGTATGTTTTGAACCAGATCCTGAGATTTTCAAGATATTAAAACAGAATCTTACTACAAACAACATAGATGATGTTGCCTTGATCAATGCAGGTCTGGCAAAAGATGAGGGTGTGCTGAGTTTCAACTCTGATAATGTAGATGGGGGGAAAATTGTTGAAAATAATCAAGGCAACATAAAAATTCGAACCGTTCGATTAAGTGAATATATAACTGAATCTGTTGACTTTTTAAAACTTAATATTGAAGGACAGGAGTTGCCTGTTATTCAGGAAGTGGAAGAGTTCGGGAAACTTCGAAATATAAAAGAAATGGTGATTGAATACCATGGCTGGCCAAATGAAAGCCAAAAATTGGGAGAATTACTAACTATCCTTGATCGCAATGGGTTCCGATATTTAATCCATGACTTTGACCCGGAAACATGCGGTGCCAGTAAACCACCCTTCCACCTGAATTCACAGACTACATGGTTCTGTCTGGTTTATGCACAAAGACAGGATGTTTCATAAATGGAGAAAACAATATTTTATCCAGATGAAATTTCCTTCCTCTGTCATATCAGAACAAATGAATAAAATATTCTTCTGGAAAAAAAAGAGATCTCTTTGCCAAATCAATCTTGGGAAGTTAGATCGCATACGCCCTATAAGCACCCTCTTTGGCTATGACAGAGGTCAGCCTATTGACCGATATTATATTGAAAATTTCCTGCTGCATTACAAAAAAGATATCCATGGCAGAGTATTGGAAATCGGGGACAATACCTATACACAGAAATTCGGTGAAAACCGGGTTGAACAGTCTGACATTCTTCATGCCGTCAAGGGGAATCCATCAGCCACCTTCGTGGCAGACCTTGCACAGGCAGATATTATCCCATCTAACACTTTTGACTGTATCATTCTGACGCAGACCCTCCAATTTGTTTTTGATCTCCCGGCAGCAATGGGGCATCTCCATCGCATCCTGAAACCAGGGGGGGTACTCTTGGCAACAGTTCCAGGTATCAGCCAGATTTCCCGTTATGATATGGATAGATGGGGTGACTTTTGGCGTTTTACCACACAGTCGATAAGACATCTTTTTGAAAACGAATTCTCAGCAGAAAATACTGATGTTAAAGCATATGGGAATGTACTCGTTGCGATTGCCTTTTTACATGGTCTTGCTACTGAAGAACTCAAACACGAAGATTTTGAATACCAAGATCCAGATTACCAGGTACTTATCACCGTGCGCGCGATAAAACTCAAAAATGGTGACTAAGGGGAGATTAATATGGGCATCCGCAGATTAATTCAATTACCAGAGCAGATCTGGAAAAAATTTCACTCTCAGGGACTAATTCTTCTCTACCACCGCGTGGCAACCCTTGACACAGACCCACAACTTCTCAGTGTCACCCCAGAACATTTTTCCAGGCATCTGGAATATCTTTCTGAATACTATAATCCTATCAGCCTTTCAGAGTTGCAGCGGGCAATGGAGGTAGGTAAAATCCCTGATAAATCTGTTGTTGTAACATTTGATGATGGCTATGCAGATAATTTTCAAAATGCAAAACCTATTTTGGAAAAATATGGGATTCCTGCTACTGTATTTGTAACATCTGGATATGTAGGCAGTGAAAGAGAGTTTTGGTGGGATGATCTGGAAAGGCTCTTGTTATTGCCAGATCAACTCCCTGATCAACTGGAACTTACTATCAATGGAAAAACATGGAATTGGGATTTAACCAGAGATCCGGAGAAAATAATTAAACAAGGGCATGAAACCAAATCAAAATCATGGAATGTTACCCTGTCATCAGATCCCGATCCGCAGTATACAGTATACAGGGATCTCCATAAACTCCTCAAACCTATCTCTCATGAAGAACAGGAATCCATTCTTTCCATTCTTGCAGAATGGTCGGGGGTTTCAGGGACAGGGCGGGCTACGCACAGATCTCTCTCTCTAAAAGAACTAAATCAACTCGATCGGGGGAGGCTGATAGAAATTGGTGCCCATACCATGACGCATAGCATGCTCTCGATGCAACCGGAGGCTGCACAAAAAGAGGAGATAATTCAGGGAAAATTGTCGCTTGAAAGGATGCTTGGGCATCAGGTACATACTTTTTCCTATCCATATGGTGGGAAAATTGATTTTAATAAAACTACCGTGAAAATTGTTAGAAAAGCAGGTATTGATACAGCCTGTGCTAACTATGGTTCAACTTTCATCAAAAAAGTGGATCCATATCGTCTGCCTAGGGTGTTGGTAAGAGACTGGGACTTACAGGTATTCTCGTACAATATTGGGAAATGGTTTAATGAGTGAATCTACTCTTTGTATCCTTCAGATAAGCACGATGGATATGGGAGGGGGCGCTGAAAAGATTGCATGGGATCTCTTTAAATCATACCGCTCTCTTGGTCACCGTTCATGGTTAGCTGTGGGAACAAAAAATTCACAGGATCCAGATGTATTCGTTATTCCAAAGAGTTCAAAATTACACTCCCCGGTCATTTCATCAGTCATTAACAAACTCCCTCATGCTATATATGTTGTAAAAAAGATAGATCTTTTGACAAATCCCGGACGTATCTTAAGCATTTTTAAAGGGCATGAGGACTTTGATCATCCTGGAATCAGGAGCATTTTAGACCAGACTCCAGAGCTGCCGGATATCCTCAATTGTCATAACCTTCATGGTGGCTATTTTGATCTTCGGGCACTCACCTGGCTAAGCCACCGGGTTCCAACTGTTCTCACTCTCCATGATGCCTGGCTACTCAGTGGTCACTGTGCTCACTCTTTTGACTGCGAGCGCTGGAAGACGGGGTGTGGGAACTGCCCGAACCTCTCGATCTACCCGGCAATCCGGCGGGATGCAACGGCCTATAATTGGCAGCGCAAGGCGGAGATCTACAGGAAGAGCTGGCTTTATGTTATCACCCCCTGTCAGTGGTTGATGGACAAGGTTGATCAGTCAATACTAAAGTCGGAGATTGTGGCATCAAAGGTGATCCCAAACGGTGTGGATTTGAAAGTATTCCACTCCACTGAACGAATCGAGGCACGGAAGGAACTTGGGCTTCCAGCTGATGCAAAGATTCTTCTTTTTGCAGCAAATGGTATCAGAAAAAATATCTGGAAGGACTACAGAACCTTGCAGTCTGCCCTTGCAGATATTGCAAAAACCGGAAAAAAGGTGCTCTGCGTCGCCCTCGGTGAAGGTGCCTCCCCTGAACACATCGGTGATGTTGAGATCCAGTTCATCCCTTATCAGAAAGATCCCAATAAGGTCGCTAGGTATTATCAGTCCGCTGACATCTACGTCCACCCGTCTCGGGCCGACACTTTCCCGACAACGGTTCTTGAGGCTTTGGCCTGCGGTATCCCGGTCGTGGCAAGTGAAGTTGGCGGTATTCCAGAACAGGTCATCGAGGGGAAGACTGGCTTCCTTGTGCCGGTAGGTGATGCGAGTATGATGGCGGAGCGGATTCTTCTCCTGTTGGAAGACGACGGGCTGAGGCGGAAGATGGGGATACTGGCAGCAGAGGATGCAGCGCAGCGGTTTGGTCTGGAAAGAATGGTTGCTGAATATCTCCAATTCTATCAGACAATCCTTCAAAGAGAATGACTATGAACACATGGAGAGAATAGTATTCATAGATGCACTGCCCCACACTTGCAGAACTGCCTCCGTCACCTGAAGGGAAAACAGGCTGGCCCTGGACTGAAGAAACACCTCAGATACCTGAGACTATGTCTGATGGCCAACCATGGCCGAAGGTTAGCATTGTCACCCCATCGTATAATCAGGGGCAGTTCCTTGAGGAGACTATTCGTTCGATACTGTTGCAGGGATACCCGGATCTGGAATATTTCATCATGGACGGGGGCAGCACTGATGAGAGCCGCAGGATTATCGAAAAATATGACGCATGGATCGACTTCTGGGTCAGCGAATCGGATAATGGTCAGACAGACGCATTAAATAAGGGATTTAAAAGAACAACAGGTGAAATTGCAGCCTGGCTCAATTCAGATGATGTATACACAAAAGGATCGATGATAAAAGCCATAAATCAGTTCATAGATCATCCTGATATTTCGATGATATATGGCGAGTGTCAGTACATCGATGAATTTGGAAAACCAATATTCAGACCAACCTACAGACCAAAAAAATGTGATTATGGCAAATTATTGGAGGGCTGTTTTATTGCTCAGCCATCTGTGTTTTTTAAGAAAATCACATTAGAGCATGTCGGTTATCTTAATACAGGCCTGCAATATTGCTTTGATTATGATCTATGGCTATCAATAGCACGATCGTTTAAAATTCAGTATATAAATTCAATTCAATCCAAATTCAGAATCCATAGTCAATCCAAAACAGGATCCCAAACCATGAAGTTCATGTTTGAGGATTTCAAAGTCATTGATGATATATTGAGAAATTATAACGATACAGGTGGAGCGGTATTTGCAGCATACAACAATCTCATATTGAGGGTTGTGTTTGCACGGCAGGATACGCTTATTACAGGAAAACCCTTTGAAATTGCAAATCAGGGAAATGAAAGAGATCCTGTTCATAATGGTTCTTCAGATGATTTTTTTAATTGCCTGATATCAAAAAAATCAACAATAGATCACGCAAATGAGGGAGTCAAAAAAATACGATATATTGATTTATTCAACGAATTGAGTGGGATATATGATATATTTGATTCAAGATATCAAAACAAGTTGGATGAAGAATATACCAACAATTCTTACAGAAATAAAGTAGATTTGGGGATCATCAATATACCATTATTTTGTTTTAACCACGGAGATTATAATACCTCAAAACGTGTCTTTCAGATTATAATACACGATCATCCAATATGGATAGTAAAGATCCCGCTGTTAAAATATATCTTCAAAAAAATCCTGAAAACTTTTAGATTTATGTGATAAATATTTGGTCCGACAATAACCGAATATTTTATTGTCAATGAATTATGAAAATAAATCGGCTTTCATTAAATAGGTGTCCTCAATGCAAAATCCCCGACCATCGGAAAAAATATTGGAATTAATCCCAATGGTAAAATAACCATATCGACAACGGTACTACACGTGATCTGATGTTCATTCTGATAACTCCCTTAAAAAATGAAGAAAAATTCATTAAAAAGACTGCATCAACAGTAATTGCCCAGACAATTAAACCAGCCCTGTGGGTAATCGTTGATGATGGGAGTACCGACAGCAGTCCGGATATTATCAAAGAGTTGGAAAAGGAATATTCATGGATCAAAAGTATCCGTTTATCCGAGCATCCAAGAGATATTAGCTTCCACTTATCATATGTTTGCAAATACGGGATTGACTTCGCTATCGAATATTGTACTCAGAATTCTATTCGATTTGAATACATTGGAATCCTCGATGCAGACACAATCCTGCAACAAAAATACTATGAAAACCTGATCTCTGAATTTGAAAAA
Organism: Methanogenium sp. MK-MG; assembly: GCF_009914725.1. GTDB lineage: Archaea > Halobacteriota > Methanomicrobia > Methanomicrobiales > Methanomicrobiaceae > Methanogenium. The sequence goes on along the minus strand of NZ_JAAAWJ010000053.1, from coordinate 6,076 downwards.
GAATCTTCTCTGGGTATTGCAAGTGGTTGTCTCATCGACAGGACAGAAGAATGTGATCAAATACGTGAAGAAGACTGGGGATCATTACGACAAAACAGTGCAAATAGGGATACACCACGAGGTTCAGGCAGGCTATGGCGGAAGAAATGTTATTTTGAAACTGGTGGTTGCCCAATCGAGCCGGCATGGGACACGCTCTCAAATATCAAGGCAGTGAACAGAGGTTGGAAAATTGCACAGTTTGATCAAATCCGGGCCCTCCAGTTAAGAGTAACCAGTGGAGCAGAGGGGGTTTGGAAAGGCTATCTGACTAAAGGCCGATTAGCACATTATTTAGATAGACCTTTCATTTTGGTATTGGGTGGGGTAGTGTTTTTTTCTATGAATAAACCGTATTATCAGGGTTTACCATACATAATTGGATATATCGTTTCTGTGGTAAAAAGAGAGCCTCAAATTCAGGATGAGGAAATTAAACAATATTGGAAAGAGCAACTTAAAGGGTATTTGACTCTATAGAACTCCTCTGGACTGATCGATAAAGTATGTTCCCTTCTTAAGAGTCATCCTGAGGGGTCTGTCCTCTGTAATCCTTTCTCGAATTTTTAAGAGTATTGGTATGATGAAATTCCCTTCCGACAAAACACCCGAAAATATTCTGACCTGTGTCAATTCAACTGCCAAAGAACTATCAATCATTTAAAATGGAATCTCACTCAATATAATTTTGATACGCAATGAAAACCCTCATCCTTGCAGGCGGTTCCGGCACCCGGCTATTCCCCTTAAGCCGGACCTGCTACCCAAAACAGTTCATTCCCCTTATTGACTCTGAATCACTCTTTCAGAAAACAGTGAGGCGGGCCCTTCTCTTCTCAGAACCGGATGAAATAACAATCGTAACCAATGAGTTACACCGGTTTCTCGTAGCAGATCAGCTGGAGGAGATGCATGTCACCTGTCATATCCTCGCAGAACCACAGGGAAAAAACACCCTGCCTGCCATTACCTACGGCATAACCAACATCCTGAAAAAAGATCCAGATGCACGGGTTGCCGTCATCTCATCGGATCAGCTCATCACGCCTGATGAGTCGTACAAAGCCGCATTTCTTGCAGCAGAAAAACTCGCAGAGAAGTATCTGGTCACCTTCGGGATTACGCCTGACTCTCCCCACACCGGATACGGGTATATCCGTCCGGGTGCTTCCCTGGACGGAGGATTTGCCGTAGATGCCTTTGTTGAAAAGCCTGACCGTGAGACGGCAGAGTCCTATCTGCGTGACGGTTACCTCTGGAATGCCGGGATATTTCTTTTTTCTGCTGCTCTCTTCATGGATGAGTGCAGAAAACATGCTCCGGAGGTTGCAGAGGCATTCACTCTCCCGAGAGACGAGGCATTTGAACAGACACCAAAGATCTCGGTCGATTATGGCATCATGGAGAAGACGGATAAGGCTGCAGTGGTCCCTCTCTCTGTTCCCTGGAGTGATGTAGGAAGTTTTGAAGCGCTCTACGCTGCCCATTCCAAGGCTGAGGATGGAAATGCCGTTCGTGGCGAATACCTTGGCATCGAGAGCCATGACAATCTGATCATATCAGACCGGCTTGTCGCAACCATCGGTATCAATGATCTCGCAATCATTGACTCTCCTGATGCCCTGCTCGTCTGCCCCCGGTCAGAGTCTCAGAGAGTTGGGGAAATTACCCAACTGCTAAAGGATCGGGGAGACGAACGCTGTGCACTCCACACGACCGTCCACCGGCCCTGGGGGACATACACCGTTCTCCAGCGGGGGGATACCTTCCAGATCAAACGGATCACGGTCATGTCGGGACGCCGCATCAGCCTCCAGCTGCACCACCACCGGAGTGAGCACTGGGTCGTTGTCAAAGGAACGGCCCTGGTCTCAAACAACGGCAATGAATTCTTCGTCAGAACAGGTGAGAGCACCTTCGTTCCCGCGGGCACCAAACACCGGCTGGAAAACCCGGGCCTCATCCCGCTTGACGTGATTGAGGTGCAGAACGGGGAATATGTGGGTGAGGATGATATTGTGCGCTTTGATGACGATTTTGAGCGGGAGTGAATCACCGTTTTACATTCATATTCTTTTTTGACAGTCGTTTTGAACAGAATAGTTTCAGTGATATTTATTTCTCTGAAGGTCTTCAGCGGTAATCCTCTCATTTAGCGTATAGATCGGGGCACCGCCCGCACCTCAAAACCAAAATACCTCACTCCCCCTCCACATGCCTCCGCCCGGCCTCAGTAATATCCCTGCCCTGCGGCGTCCTCTTAATAAACCCGGTCTGAATCAGATACGGTTCATACACCTCTTCAACCGTTCGCACCTCTTCGCCAATCGCGATGGCAATCGTCTTGACGCCCACCGGTCCGCCGCCGAAGTCATGGGCAATCACCGAGAGAATGCGCAGGTCGGGATCATCAAGACCGAGGGGGTCGATCCCGGGCATGGAGAGCGCAGGTTCTGTGGTTCTGTGGTCCTGGCGTCAATACTCCCGCAGGTCAGTGGAGTCGGGGGTGTGATACACTTAGACAGCCTGATTCCATGTTGGCCCCAATACTTATACTAAAAACGTGACATCATTTTGTGGACATTCGGCGAGATATTTTTTCAGCACCGTTACCTTGTTGCGGACAGATTTGAGTTCCTGAACAAAGAATTCACAGATCTCCCGTGCCAGAGGAGAACCACCCTTTGCCCGCCCGATCATGCCCTCTTCCTGACATGCTGCATAGACAATGGCCGCACTCCAGAGGAGGCCATCTCCCCGTGACAGAGGGTCTTGTGGGTGAGCGGCCATGTCCGTGACCATTTCTTTGCAGCGTTCTGTTATATCCTCATTCTCAAGCCGGTTGCAGAAATCCTCACACCTGTCATACATCATCTGGTACCGGCCAGTATCCCTTTCCAGCACATTCAGACTTTTCCCGAACAGACCCTCAATAATGCACTTAAATTCTTCTGAATCCGGGTTTGTCCGGGCCATCGACGTTAATTCCTTCAAGAGGAACTCAGGCATGGCATTCAGATCATCAACATTCACCCCTGCAGCACGCGCCCGTTTTATGATAATACCGGACTGGTTCTGATTGTTCCTGCGGCTCATTGCGGTCTCCCGGAAGAGAGGTTCTGTCTCCCTCAGTTCAGAGAAAAGTGCCGCTGCATTACAGAGTCTGCCTGCAATATCCATGTATGTGAAGAAGCGGCGGAGGGCTGGTATCGTGTACTCCTGCCAGTCATCCGTGAAGTCCGGTTTCTGCGCCATACCCTCAAGCAGACAGGTGCGAACGCCTGGGGCATCCCATTCATCGAAGGTTTTTTTGTAGACGCCATACATGAGGGCGCAAAACCCCATAACTGTCTCTTCCGTGCGTGAGGCGGCAACATATCCATGTGCTGCAATTTCTCTATCGATGAACCCTTCGAGTTCGTCTCCGATGTCTCCCATGATTTCATTCATGATGGCGGCCATCCTGGCATCATCCATTTGGGGCTCATCTGAAAAAGGTCTGAATTCACGTCCGGAGTTCTGGAAGGCATCCAGTACAGGCTGTAATTCTCCTGACATCAGTTCCTCCGCCTTCCATCCCGGCGGATACCAGGTGATTGCCATACCCGGTTCCTCTGCATAGTCACAGACACCGTTTCTCGGGGAATTTTCGATGGTTGTTATATATCCGTGGTTGGCATGGGTGATGCATCCCAGACAGAAGTATTCGATGATATCTGTATCTTCAGAATCGATCATGCAGTAGTCTGCTTCCTTGCCGCAGATACTGCAGGAATACGGCGGACAGGTGTTTCGAGTGATTAAAGAGAGCGGACCGCCCGGTGGCATTACCGGTGTTGTGCCTGAGACCTTCAGTCTCAGTTCTGTCGGAGAATCGGGATCGTACGTGTAGGTGAATACTTTATTGGGCCCAGGGAGATCTGTAAGGGCCACAGCCATGCTGTTATTGGTGCTCATGTAGTCCTTTTTTTCAACGGTAAATGCGCTGGGATGATCGGTGCACCCCATCCATACGTCGCGCAACAGCTGATCAAGGTCGCTGAGCTGTGCGTCGGGCCGCGCGAGAACGGTCAGCCAGTAGAAGGGGTTATGTCTGTCGTCTACCCTGATGATAAATGACGGGAATGGCCCGGTGGGCCATCCGGATGACCGAAGACAGTGCTCACTGTGTCGCATGGCTGCTTTCTTACTCACCACTGCCCTGCACAGGAGGCAGGTGCCGGGTCGTTTTCGCGGTATCATTCGGGATATCTTTCATGGGGATTGAGTTAAGTGTGGCGCTGCCTGGAGCACGGAAGATGCTACGGCATAATGCAGATGAGGAAACTGATCAGGACATTGCCGGTCAGTAAGCGTCTGATATGATTAAAATGGATTATTTTTACGATAATCAGTGTTCACTAAAAATATAGTTCCATTACAATACATTATATCAGGTAGTATCGGATAATTTACAATATGGCCGATACCGATACCACATTGATACAGGCAGAACTCCTGGTACGCATAGAAGAAAAAATGGAACGGCTTAATGCTATGCGGCCTCTTTCTGCGGATGTGATCCGGAAACTGAATGAAGAGCTGATGCTTATGCATACGTATCATTCAAATGCAATAGAGGGAAATACCCTCACCCTCTCTGAGACACAATTAATTGTAAACGAAGGACTGACAATAGGAGGGAAATCACTTCAGGAGCATCTTGAAGCAACCAATAACGCAAAGGCCTTTGGACTGATAGAAACTCTTGCAAAGAAGAAGACGCAGACAGGTCATGTTACCATTCAGCAGATTCATGAAGTTGTTACCAGAGCAATTCTTGAAGATTCCGGGAAATACCGGAGGAAAAATGTCAGGATCAGCGGCGCCATAAAAACTCCTCCCGACTGGACGAAGATAGTGAAGCTGATTGACCAACTGGTCTTTGATGTGCAGAACAGCAAACTGCATCCAATAGAGACTGCAGCCTTTTTGCATCACCGTTTTGTTGAAATTCATCCATTCATTGATGGGAATGGCAGAGTTGCCCGCCTCCTTACCAATCTCTATTTAATCGGACGAAACTATCCTGCTATCGTGCGTGAACTACCACGCCCTAAAGGGCGTGGCTTCCTGCTTCATTGACAACACTTGCATCACAGAAACGTGATGTAGAGGAATTGCCTCCACGGGCATAAAGGGCTGTTCCATCCCTATACGACAGATATTTACTGCCGCATTATAATCTCGGTTGGCAACGAATCCACAATCAGGACATTTGTGAACCCTATCGGATAACGTCTTTTTAACAATTTGTCCACAATTTGAGCACATCTGTGTTGTATTTTTTGGGTTGACTTTGGTGAATTTCGTACCAGCACTTTCAGCCTTATACGAGAGATAAGAAAAGAATCTTCCCCATGCTACACTGTGGATGCTCCTGTGCATACCGGTATTGTTGCCTTTCTCCTTCAGTCCCCGGACATCCAGATTTTCAACACAAATCGTGGCATATGTATCAACATACTGGCGAGATAGTTTGTGCAGGAAATCGTTTCTCTGGTTGGAGATGTGTTCATACGCCTTATTCAGTCTGTCTTTTGCCTTCTTCAAGTTGTTTGAGAACCGTTTCTTTCTTGATACACTCTGCTGTAATTTTTTGATCTTTACCAGAGATTGTTCATAGAATCGGGGATTCTCAACCACTTTCCCATCACTATCGACACAATAGGAATTCAGTCCGACATCAATACCAACAGACCTGCCACATTTCTTTGTTTCAGAAACTTCCTGTTCGGCCTGAATAATTACATGCCACCCATCGCCGGAGTGGGTGATCAAAATACCTTTCACCCTCCCGACATATGGCCGGTGCATCCTGACCCGGACTGTACCGATCTTCGAGAACGTGATGGAGTTGTGTTCTCTGTCGATCCTGAATCCGGACTGATTGTAGTTGAGAGTCCGGTATCGGAATGCGCTCTTGAAACGGAGTTTCCCAACCTTTCGCCCCCTCTGTTTTGTCTGTGACAGGGCGGCAATATTGCTCCATAAGGTA